>JACNKZ010000002.1 GCA_014381785.1 Kiritimatiellota bacterium | reverse complement strand
CTGAGCGGTCGACTTTGGACGGGTCTTTGCCGGAGAAGGCGCCGCCGCCGTGGCTGCCGACGCCTCCGTAGGTGTCGACGATGATTTTGCGGCCGGTCAGGCCGGCGTCGCCGTGCGGGCCGCCGATGACGAATTTGCCGGTCGGGTTGATGAAGTATTCGACGTTGTCTTTGAGCAGACCGGTCGGGGCCAAGACATCTTGAACCACTTTTTTGATGTCCGCCTGGATCTGCTCCAGCGGCATATCGTCGGTCTGGTGCGACACAACAACGGATGTGATGTGATCGGGCTGTCCATTAATGTATTTGATGGAGACCTGCGATTTGGAGTCGGGCCGCAGATACGGGATGGTTCCGGCTTTACGGATTTTCTGCAGTTCATCGAGAAGCAGGTGGCTGTAATAGACCGGGGCGGGCATCAGCGCTTCGGTTTCGTCGGAGGCGTAGCCGAACATCATGCCCTGATCGCCTGCGCCCTGCTCGCTGAAGAGACCTTCTCCTTCGCTAACCCCCTGTGAAATATCGGCAGACTGTTCATGCAGGCGACAGATGTACTCGAAGGTGTCGGAGCAAAATTTGAGGTCTTCGTGATCATAACCGATGCTGTGAGCCACCTCGCGAGCGATGGCCTCCGGATCAACATTCCCCCATCCCGAGCAGGTGATTTCGCCGGCATTCACAACCAGATTGGTCGTCACCAGTGTTTCGCAGGCCACACGGCTTTTGGGATCCTGTGCCAGACAGGCATCAAGAATGGCGTCGGAAATCTGGTCGCATACCTTATCGGGATGGCCTTCGGAAACAGATTCAGAGGTGAAAACATGGTCGGCATTAATTTTGCTCATGGATGCTCCTAATTAATAAATTCGTTTATCCGGATTAATGGATTCAGAATATATCGACTTCAGCTGATGAGCTCAAGAATTTCCGGCGATCTTTTTGCCAGCAACTCACGGCAGCGGCGGAGGATTTTGCTGGCACTGTCGGTGCGCAACGCCTCTTCGGCCAGTTCCAGACACTCGGAATAGTGCAGATTCCGGATAACGTCTTTTACCAAGGGCACTGACGGCGGGCTGATGCTGAGTTCATCCACACCCAGCCCGATCAGTAGGGGAACCAAATCCGGACTGGCAGCCATCTGCCCGCAGACGGTAGTGGGAATTCGATGAGCATGCCCTGCCTCCACCACGGTGCGAATGAGCCTTAGAATCGCCGAATGGGTCGGCTGATAAAGATGGGCCACATTCTCGTTCACCCGGTCAACCGCCAGAGTGTACTGAATCAGGTCGTTGGTTCCGATGCTGAAAAAGTCAACATACGGCGCGATCTGCTCCGCGGTCAGCGCGGCGGAGGGCACTTCGATCATTGCGCCGATCCGCATTTCTTTCGCATAAGGAATGCCCTCCTGCTCAAGTTCCCCTCGGCACTCCTCCAGAATGCGATTAGCCTGTTTGATTTCCCCGGCGCCGCTAATCATCGGATACATAATGGAGACGTTACGATCCGCTCCGGCCCGGAGAATGGCCCGCAACTGCTGTTTAAAGAAGTCGGGGTTCGCCAGGCAGAAGCGAATGGCCCGCCATCCGAGAAAGGGATTGATTTCGGGGGTGATTTTGATTGTCGATGTAAATTTGTCACCGCCGAGGTCGAGTGTACGAATCACCACATTATCCGGTGCACAATAGTCCGCGACATCACGATAAACAGCCAGCTGATCCTCTTCGTCAGGAAGCTGATCCTCATTCAGGAAAAGAAATTCGGTCCGGAACAGGCCAACCCCTTTGGCTCCGTGGCGGTTAATACTCTTAATCTCCGCCGGAAGTTCAATATTCGCGGCAATGGGAACATAGAAGCCGTCTTTAGTCTCAGACGGTTTATCCTTTAGGGTTTCAAGCTCGCACAGAATCGTTTTCTGGTCTTCTGCCTTGCGGGCATAACTGAGCAGACATTCAGAGCTTGGACGGACAATCACCACACCTTTTGCGCCGTCAACCAGCAAGGTGTCTCCGGAAACGACCTGCTGACTGATGTTGTGAAGACCCACCACTGCCGGCACTTCAAGCGCACGGGCCATAATCGCCGTGTGAGAGGTTGGGCTTCCTACATCGGCCACAAAAGCATGTACAATATTGCGATTCATGCCCGCCGTATCGGACGGAGAAAAATCGTGCGCCACAACGATGCAGGGTCGTTCAATCTGATCCATCCTGTCGATGACTTCTCCGGCCAGATTTCTTACGATGCGGCGGGTTACATCACGCACGTCCGCAGCACGTTCCCGGAGATAATCATCTTCGACCTGAGAAAGCCGGTCGATATAGCGGTCCGCCACGTTTCGAGTGATTCGCTCTACATTGATCTGTTCTTTATGCAGAGTACGAATGACCTCTTCAACAAAGTACCGGTCATCCACCACCAGCAAGTGGGCGTCGAATATACTGGCGTGCTCATTGCCCAGAACCGCTTCCACCCGATGCTGGATCTCCGCGATCTGATGACGGGTTTTCATTAACGCCTCTTCAAAACGGGCAATTTCACGAGGGATATCATCGGGGTCAATGCTTCGTTCAGGAACCGACACCCCCTCCTGCGCAAAGACAACCACCTCTCCGATGGCCACGCCGGGAGAAACACCGATGCCTTGCAGGATCAGTTCGCCGCGGGCCTCTGTGCTTTTT
>JACNKZ010000015.1 GCA_014381785.1 Kiritimatiellota bacterium | reverse complement strand
TACAAAGGCTGCCATGGGCAACAGAACCAGTCCGGCGAAGCCCGCCAGCGAGCAGAGGCCGCGCGATTCGCGTAACAGATGCATTGCGGTGCCGGTGTAGCGCGGGAAAAGCCCGGTGAAAACCAGACCGGTGATCAGTGCGGCCAGCGCGAGCGTGAAGTGTGTGGCCAGATTTTCTTTGAGAAGCCGGCGAACGGGTACGGGGCTGAAGCGTCTTTGCAGTTCCCCGTTGAGGATGACGGATGGAGAGAGAACCAGTTCATTCGGAGACTGATAGCTCAGGTTGCCGTTAATGATTGCGCCCGGCAGGATGACAATTTCCTGAGCGGCAATCGACAGGTTGTTGTTGATCTGTCCGCCGAGCGTGACCCGCTGGGCCAGAATCCGCACCTTGCCGCTGACAGAGCCTTCGAGAATGACATTTTCGCCCACGCAAAGCAGATCGCTGTAGAGTATGGCGGTGCGGTCGATTTTTACTGTTGTGCCGACAGCCGTTACGGAGTCGTAATGCGTGCCTTGAATCTGGGTGATTCTGGAGATCAGGCGCGCGCTGTTCCAGAATGTTCCCTCGCTGGAGATGTTGTCGCCGGCACACCAGGCATCGCCATGGAAGGTGCCGTTGAGCTCCATCACCGGTGAGCTCGCAAACAGGTCGTTCGAGACGGAACCGTTAATGGTGAGCAATTGTGCGGAAACCCAGGTTTCCTCCGGGATGGACTCCGTCTCCGCAATCACAAACTGATTGGTTTGAATAAACTCTATCGCCGCCGCGTTCAGAGAAAAAAGAAGAACGCTGAAAACACAGAACACCTTCCACATACTACATTTCACTTTCAACATTCACTTCCTTCACATAAACACGGTTGCCGGATACTCGGACAATTTCAATGGCGGCATGATGCTCGATAAAGGTTCCGTTGTCCGCAATCACATCGGCGCGCTGCCCGTTAATCATCGCTTTGCCTGCCGGGCGAAGTTCGCTCAGCGCGGTACCGGTCATGCCGGGCTTCCATTGCGAGTCATCCTGATCCTTTTTATCGATCTTCTGTGACAGGGACAGCGCTCTGCCGATCGGGCTTTGCGGCAGATATCTCATCCAGATGAACACGGCGGCTCCTGAAAGAAACAGAATAATGAAGACGCTCAGCCAGGCGAGCCACAGCGGGAAAATATAAAATCCCCGAACCGCCGCGCCGAGCAGTGCCGCCGCGCCGAAAACGCCGAGAATGCCGCCCGGAACAAAAATTTCGATTCCGATCAGAAACAGCCCGCAGGCGAGGAGAGTAATGTACCAGCTCATAGGTGTTTGATATTACCTGCCTGCCGCAGAGTTGAAACATAAAACTTTCCAAACGTTGCCACTTCACTTTGTTTCGTTGTCGGCGTAATAGCGCCGACCTCTCTTCCGTTGGTCGAGTGGAGCCGACGGCGTCGGGGCGCAGCGCTTCGCGGCGCAAGGGTCATGTTTTTTTCCAAACGTTGGAAAAGGAGCGACCGGGGTTTCCAATGGTTGGAAAAACGGGGGAAGAGGATAAGCACCCTTTTGTTAAAAAGAGTGAGCCGGCTGGGGCTCGAACCCAGGACCCTGTGATTAAAAGTCACATGCTCTACCAACTGAGCTACCGGCCCGTAAAAACGGAAGAGCGAGTAAGGTAGAGAAGAGGCGGGGGGTTGTCAAAAGCAATGCGTAGAAAAGTGAGCCTTTCTGATTCCACTGAAAAAGACTTCCGGCAGGAGGGGGTTTTGGGGCCTGTGCATGGATTGTGCAGTAATCTGAATGAGTTTTGCTTTGAAGGGGGCTGATTGCGGGTTGGTTTACACGAAAGCAGTCTTCACTCTTTTGAAATCATTCATTACCCTGTCGGGGTGCTGGATCTCCTTTACCCTCGGAATTGTGTTCGGTGCGGCGTCGTGTCGCCGGAGCCGCTGAAGTATATCTGCTGGGACTGCCTGGTGGATACGCCGAAGGTGGAGGCTCCGTTTTGCGTGTGCTGCGGCGATCCGGTTGCGGGCGACGTACAGCACGACTTCACCTGTTTTTCCTGCAGCCGCAAAACGCCGCATTTTGATTCTGCCCGGTCGGCGGTTCGCTATGAAGGCGCGGTGGGCGAAGCGCTTCGTGCGCTTAAATACGATAACGCGCTCTGGGTGATTGAAGATCTGACGGCACTTCTTTTGGCCTGTGTGCAGGCGGAATACCCCGGTATGGATTTCGATTTGGTCACAGCGGTTCCGCTGTATCCGGCCCGCCGCCGCGCGCGCGGGTTCAACCAGTCGGATCTGCTGGGAGTCTCTCTGGCGCGCAGGGTGGGATGCCTATATAAGGAAAAGATTGCGCGGCGCGTCCGGTCGACGGTCACTCAAACGGGTTTGACAGCCCCCCAACGTACCGCTAACGTAACCGGCGCTTTTCGAGCCAGGCTTTTTTCGCGGCTGAATGGCAAACGAATTTTACTAGTGGACGATGTGATGACCACCGGAGCGACAGTGAATGCCTGTGCCGGTGCGCTGAAAAAAGGCGGAGCGGCATCAGTTCATGTGATCACAGTGGCAAGAGGATGATACTAACTATGGAGTAATGGAATAGGGGAGCGGTGGAATGCTGAAATTCCAATCTTCCAATGCTCCGGCGCTCCAGTAATCCAAGGATGTCTTATGGCTTTACGATTCGGCAGAACGAAATACTCATCAGTCCAGGTTCGCAAACGGGATGTGCCTGATGGATTGTGGGAAAAATGTCCCGGGTGCAACGAAATCCTCTATGCGAAAGAACTCGATGGAAACCGTCAGGTCTGCCCGAAATGCGGACATCATTTCATGCTCTCGCGACAGGACCGCATCAACATGTTCGCCGACGAAGGAACCTTTGAAGAGTGGGATGCCAACATGCAGTCCGCCGACCCGTTAGGGTTCACCGGTCAGGATTCGTATGTTGCCAAGCTGGAAGCCAACCAGAAAAAAACCGGCTGCAAAGACGCTGTCACCTGCGGTGCCGCGAAAATTAACGGCCGTTCCGTCGGCTTCAGCGTTATGGACTTCAAATTCCTTGGTGCCAGCATGGGCAGCGTCGTCGGCGAGAAAATCACCCGCCAGATCGAACGTTGCACCGCAGAAAAAATGCCCTGCGTTGTGGTCTGTGCCTCCGGCGGGGCCCGCATGTACGAAGGGCTCTTCAGCCTCATGCAAATGGCCAAAACCAGCGCCGCGCTTGCCCGGCACGCGGCAGCCGGCCTGCCGTACATTCCCGTTTTGACTCACCCGACCATGGCCGGGGTCATGGCCAGCTACGCCACCCTCGGCGATGTGATTATGGCCGAGCCCGGTGCGCTCATCGGCTTCGCCGGCCCGCGCGTCATCAAAGAGACCACGCAGCAGGATCTGCCCGAAGGCTTCCAGCGCGCCGAATTCCTCGAAAAACACGGTCTAATCGACATGGTCGTTCCGCGCGCAGAGCTCAAAGAGCGCCTGTCCACCGTGCTCGATTACATGATGGACAACTGATCATGTCCGACCTGAAAAGCTCAGTAGACTCGCTCTTTAAGCGCACCGCTCTGGGCATTGAGCCGGGGCTGGACGTCATCACCGCACTGCTCGAAAAACTCGGCAACCCGCACCTCGGGTTGAAAGTGATTCATGTGGCCGGAACCAACGGCAAAGGCTCCGTCTGCGCCATGATCGAATCGGTTCTGCGCGCCTCCGGCTTAAAAACCGGGCTCTACACCTCACCGCACCTGCTGCGCTTCAACGAACGTTTCCGCATCAGCGGGAAAGACATTTCCAACCCTGACCTCGAACAGCTCATCGCGGATGTTGAGGCCGCCGCGCAACGCCTCGATACGCGACCCGCCACCTTCTTCGAAATATCGACCGCGATGGCCTTCGAGCACTTCAAACGCGCCAGAGTTCAGTATGCCGTCATCGAAACCGGTATGGGCGGTCGCTGGGACGCCACCAATGTGGTCCGGCCGGTCATCTCCGTCATCACCCGCATTGCGCTCGACCACGCCGACTACCTCGGCGACGACATTGAAAAAATCGCATGGGAAAAAGCCGGCATCATTAAAGAGGGCGCGTCCGTCATCTGCGGCCCCATGCCCGTCGAAGCCGAAAGCGTTGTCTACAAAGAAGCCGCCGAGAAAAACGTCCCCATCCTTGGAAGCGACGAAGCCGTGTTTTTCCAAACCCTGGAAGCCCGCCGCACCGACCAGCTCGTCGACATCGAGGCCAGCGGACAGGGCTACCGCAATGTGCGCCTGCCGTTCGGCGGAAGCTATCAGCTCGAAAACTGCGGCATCGCCGTTGCCGCCCTCCAAGACCTTTCCGACATTGAAGGCATTCGTCTGCAGATGAAACGCGGGCTTGAGCAGGTCAATTGGCCGGGCCGCTTCCAGATGCTCTCCATGAAGCCGATCATGATTTTTGACGGTGCTCATAACCCCAACGCCGCCGAAACACTTTTCCGAACCTTGGAGGAAATCTTTCCGAAGTTTGGAAACGGCTTCGTTTTCGGCTTTATGAAAGACAAGGATGTCGCCGGATTTTTTGAGGCGATTGCGCCAGCCGTTGAGAAAGCCTTCGCGGTCACGCTGCCCAGTGAGCGCGCCATGAGTGCCGAACAGATCGCGGAGCTCGGGAAAGCCGCCGGAATCGACATTGAACCGGTAGAAAACCCGCAGGTTGCAGTCGACTGGGTCAATGCCGGGAAAAAGCGGCTTCTTTGTTTTACCGGTTCGCTGTTTATGGCCGAGGAGTTGAAAAAGCAGGGGCTGTTTAACTAATTCTTAATCTTAATCCTAATCTTACTCGTACTCTGTGGAGATTAGGATTAAGAGTATGAGCACGATTTGAATCAAAGGTAGGAATGAAAGAAAATCTTCATATTGCCGTCGCCTGCGGCGGAACCGGCGGACACATTTTCCCCGGCCTTGCCACCGCCCGCGCGCTGCGCGACCGCGGTCATCACATCACCCTTTGGCTTTCCGGACAACATGTCGAAAGCACGGTTCTGCAGGGCTGGAAAGGGCCGGTCATCACCATTCCGTCCGAGGGGTTTCAGTTCGGCCCGATGCGCTCGGTACTGACTGCATTCCGGATTGTTCTGGCGGTGATCCGCTGCTGGATCGCCATGATACGTCATCGCCCCGATGCCGTCCTCGCGATGGGCAGCTATTCCTCCATCGGCCCGTGCCTCGCCGCGCGCCTGCGCGGTGTTCCCGTCATTCTGCACGAAGCCAACTCCATACCTGGCAAAGCGGTCAAGCTGCTGGCGGGCAAGGCCGCCTGCATCGCCATCTGTTTCGAAGAAACCCGCTATCATCTCAAAGGACATCACCTCGTCACCACCGGCATGCCGCTTCGTCCCGAAATGAAGCCCTCTGATCTCCGGCCTCCGACCTCTGACTTCCGGCTTCTGGTCATGGGCGGTTCCGGCGGAGCACATGACATCAACGAAATGGTTTCGAAAGCGGTCTGCCTTCTCAAATCTCAAGCTTCAAATTTCAACGTTCACGTTTCTCATTTAACCGGACCGGCCGACGAATCACACATCCGCCGCCGCTACGAAACGGCCAGCGTGGATGCGGACGTCTGCGCCTTTACGCAGGAGATCGCCGCGCTCTACGAAACCGCCGATCTGGCCATCTGCCGCGCCGGCGCCTCCACCTGTGCCGAACTGGGCGTGTTCGGGTTGCCCGCACTGCTGATTCCCTATCCGCACGCCGCCAGCGATCATCAGACCGCCAACGCCCGCGCACTCGAAAAACTTGGCGCGGCCGACGTGGTGCAGCAGGCGGATATGACCGTTGAGTGGCTCGCCGACTATATTCGTGAACAGATCGAAGATCCCGCCCGCCTCGCAAAAATGCGGGAGCATGCCGTCCGACTGGATTCTCTTGATGCCGCCCTTAAACTTGCTGAAACGGTCGAACAATGTGTGCGAAAATGAGCAAACAAAATGCTGACAGACAGGGATGTCCGCCCCGCGTGGAGCAGACACTCCTGTCTGCTCAAGTGATTGCAGAGCTGTTGAGCGCACCGCGCCGGATTCACATGCTGGGGATCGGCGGGATCGGCATGGCCGGACTCGCCTTTCTGCTTAAAGAGAGCGGCCACACCGTTTCCGGTTCCGACACGCAGGAAAACCGTCAGACCGACTGGCTGCGAGGGAAGGGTATCGCCATTCAAAACGAGGTTCCGCCAGATGCGGAATGGATTATTCGCAGCCGCGCGGTGCCGGATTCTCATCCCGATGTGCGCGCGGCAACCGTTCGGCTCAGCTGGCGCGGCGATGTGCTGCCGGAACTTCTGCGCGAACGCTTCACCATTGCCGTCAGCGGCACGCACGGCAAAACCACCACCACCGCCATGATTGCCCAGATCCTCGACTGCGGCTACTGCATCGGCGGCGAAGTGGAAGGCTTCGACGGCACGGCGCGCGATGGCGGAATCATGGTCGTCGAAGCCGACGAATCCGATGGCACCGTCGCCAACTATCACCCCGATATCGCCGTCATCACCAATATCGAATACGACCACATGGAGCACCATGCCGACTTCGAGTCGTTTGAAGCCTGCTTCCGGAAATTTATCGAACAGGCGAAAGAAAAGATCATCTACTGCGCTGAAGATCCCGTGGCAACCCGCCTGTGTGAGAAAAACCCCAAGGCGGTCGGCTACCAATATCCAATATCCAATAACCAATATTCAATATCGCTGCCGGGGCGGCACAACTTGTTGAACGCTATGGCGGCGGTCGAGGTGTGTAAGCAATGGCTCTCGGAAGAGATCATTTGGCAACGGCTGGAAACGCTTCACCCTGTAAAACGCCGCTTCGAGGTGGTTCATCAGGGTGAGTACACCGTGATCTCGGACTATGCGCATCATCCGACCGAAATCCGGGCACTGATCGATACCGCGTTCGAAACGCTCAAACCGAAGCGGCTGCTCGGCGTTTTTCAGCCGCACCGCTACACGCGCACGCTCGCGCTAGGTCCCGATTTCCCGCCCGCCTTCCAAGGATTGGAAAAACTGTGGCTTCTCCCGGTCTATGCCGCCTCTGAAGAACCCATCGAAGGCGGCACCACCGCCGACCTGATCAAAAAATTTCCAGAGTCTGAAAAAATGGATATAAAATTTTTCCAAACATTGGAAAAAACATGGCAGGATGTACAATGCGAGTTGTGCGCTGGCGATGTGTTGCTCATCATCGGCGCGGGCGACATAGAGAAAATAGGAGAATGGAGTAAGGGAGTGAAGGAAAGGGGGGATGTCGGAGTGTCGGAGTGATGGAGTGTTGGAGACGCTGTTCTTCCAATAATCCACTTATCCTGTATTCCAATTCATCCAATTTTTATGCGATTTGTACTCTACAACATTCGATACGGAACTGGCGGGGGAAAGATTCATTCCCCGCTCTCCGGCTATCTGGGACGCAGCACAGAGACACTGGGAAATATCGGCGACTTTCTGCACGAGCTGAATCCGGATGTGGCCGGGTTGGTGGAGGTGGATGCCGGCTCGTATCGCACGCGTAAAACCAATCAGGCGGAAACACTCGCGAAGAAACTGGGGCACTATCATGTCTACCGCTCCAAGTACGGGACAGAATCCTGGACGCGCCGGATTCCGATCTTTAAGCAACAAGGGAACGCGTTTATTGTCCGTGATGGAGAGCATCGCGAGACATTTCATTATTTTGAAAAGGGGATGAAGCAGCTGGTGATTGAGCTCGACCTCGGGGATGTGGCCTTTTTCCTGCTGCATCTTCCGCTCGGCTCCCGGCTGCGCCATCGCCAACTGGGCGAGCTCTACGAAATGCTCCAGCTGATGCAGAAACCGTATATTGTGGCGGGCGATTTCAACGCGCTGTGGGGTGAGCAGGAGGTCGGGCTGTTTCTGGCGGCGACCGGATTGAAAAATGCGCACGCCTCCAACTCGCCAAGCTTTCCCAGCTGGAAACCCAAGCGCCACCTCGACTTCATTTTCCACAGCCCCGGCATTCATATCGACCGCTGCTGGATGCCGAAAGTTCTTTTCTCCGACCATCTGCCGATCGTCTGCGACTTCAGCGTTCTGTAGACGGGTTTTAACCTCGAAGCGAAGCGAAGACCCCGAGAATTCGGGGACTAATTTAACTAATCTTCACTAAGGGCAGGGGGTCGGTTGTCGATCCCAACCTCGGAGCCACTCCGACCCCCTCTAGCGGAGCGGGTGGTAGAAATCTTCATGTCCTCACTGAACAGGTGCAGTTGTTTTCACCACGAAATACACGAACTACACGAAAAGAAAGTGGGACACTTCGCGGGCGTTACAGCCCGGGCTTGCCTGTCTGCAGTGGGTGGGAGAGATTAGCCACGAAAAACACAAAAAAGGGACAACCATCGACCTCCCTGGCGCGCCGTAATGCATGAAGGCGGCTGTCCTCTGACTTCCCGTGGCCCGGCGAAGACGGCTGTCTTCTGACCCCTGACTCCTGTCCTCTGACATCTGCCCTCTGATATCTGACTCCTGTCCTCTGGCTCTCTGAGCCGTTCGAACGGTGGGCGTCGTTTTTTTTGAGATCCTTGCGATCTTTCGCGGCTAAAATATCCCCTCATCCGCATGGCCTCTGACTTCCTCAGTTGTTTCCTTTAGCGGAGCGGGTGGTAGAAATATTCATGTCCTTGCCGAACAGGTGCAGATTATTCCACGCAGACCTGCCCGCAGTGCTATAGCGTTGCAGGCGGGGGCGCCAAGATCGCAGAGGGTTCCATTCGGCCGAAGGGCTTTAACGATTTCAACGTTTTCAACGAGCGTCAGCGTTCTTTAGGGCCACTTTTGATAAAAGAAAGGGCCTCTTCGCGTGCTATAAACACCGAAATCAAAATTAAGAGGAGTATCAGTGGCTAAACCCAATTATTCGTTCGAAAAACGTCAGAGAGAAATCGCAAAGAAGAAAAAGAAGGAAGAGAAACGGAAGCGGAAGACCGGGGAGACTCCAGAACTCGATCCGAAGGATCCACGATCCGCCCGCTAAATTTTCGCGCTTCTTTCTCGAAAAGGGCAGGGCTGGCTCTCCGAGCCGGCCGAACAGGTGCAGGTTTTTACTTGTCCGCCGTAGCCTTTGGCGAAGGAGGAACCACGGATGGACACAGAACACACGGATAAGAAAGTGGGACACTTCGCGGGCGTTACAGCCTAGGCCTGCCTGTCTGCAGTGGGTGGGAGAGATTAGCCGCGAAAGCTTGCCACGCTGTAAGCGTGGAACGCACCCCGGTAGTAGAGCACAGCTCACTACGGGGCAAGAAGAGCGCAAAAGGTAGTGAAGCGGGAACCGCGAATGGACGCTAATGTTTCCAAACACTTGTGGCGCAGAAGGCGCTATTGGAAGAAATCAGTTTAAAAGGTTCCAAACCTTGGAAAGAAAACTTCCAACCCCTGGAACAATCCTGTAGAAAAACCTTATGTTTCACGCCGTTGTATAAGCGGCAAAGTTTTCGGGGGTTGGGTGTGTTATTGAATTTAAGGTGGGATGTCAGAATTCAAGGACTGACCCCTTTTCATGCGCTGAAGCTCCTGCAGTCGGAAGGCGAACTGACGATCGCAAGCACCGGCAAAGATCCGCATACCGGACGGATGGAAACGCAGGAATATCATGTGGAAGGTCCGGTGATGATCTTCCTGACGACGACGGCCATCGACATCGACGAGGAACTGCAGAACCGCTGCCTGACACTGACGGTTGACGAGAGCCGCGAACAGACCGAGCGCATCCACGCCCTGCAACGGCAGGCCAGAACTTTGGACGGGTTGCGGCTTCGCCGCCGCCGGGAAAAAATGCTGGAGCTGATGCGCAACGTTCAGCGGCTGATTGAGTCGGTGGATATCGTCAATCCATTCGCCGATCAGCTCACCTTCACCGCCGGCCGAACCCGGACGCGGCGCGACCATGAAAAATATCTGACGCTGATCGATTCAATCGCGCTGCTTCATCAACATCAGCGGCTAAAAGAAACCGACGAAGAGGGCGGAACGTATATCCGGGTGACACTCGACGACATCGAGCTGGCCAACCGGCTTGCGCCGGAGCTGTTGAGCCGTTCCCTTGATGAGCTGCCGCCCCAGACGCGGCGCGTACTCGACGCGGTTAAAGAAATCGTGCGCGCCCGTTGCGACGAAGAAAAAATGGATTCAAGCTCAGCTTGGTTTAGCCGCCGGCAGATCCGCGACCGGCTCGGCTGGAGCATTACTCAGGTGCGCGAGCATCTCGAACGGTTGCGCGAGTTCGAATACATCGCCAGCCGTTCCGGTCGGGCCGGAAGTGCCTTTCAATACGAGCTGTTGACGGCCATCGATGAACCGGGCCGGTTCGATCATATCGGCCTGCTCGATGTGAAAAAACTAAAGGTACGACAGCAACCTGTCGGGAAAAAAGCCAACCTGTCGGAGGGGTGTCGGCGTGCGGCCCGACAGGTTCAAGATGTTGAAACAAAACCACTTAAGCGCAACCCGTCGGGTTGTCACGTTCGCACATCTGGGACAGCGGTTTTAGCTGAGTCGTAACGAAGGTGCATTCATGAGCAACCACCCGACCCAGTTCCAGCCCGGTATCGGATCCGTCAAACGCCTGCGGGATACCTTCCGCAAAAAGCGTCCTGCCGAAAAACCAGACGACGGCTTTACGCGCGACGGGGAGACGATGGCCTCACGGTTCGACCAGTGGGCCGAAAGCATGCTCATGCTCAATCTGAGCGAAAACACCGTGTCCGGACGAAAAGACCATCTGCGTATTTTTTTGCTGTGGGCACAGGATCGCGACCTGCTTTATCCCGAACAGATCACCCGTTCGATTTTGGAGAGCTACCAGCGCCAGCTGTACCGCTACCGCAAAAAGAACGGCCAGCCGCTGGGAATCTCCACACAAATCGGCTATCTCGGCACCGTCAAAAACTTCTTTGCGTGGCTGTGCAAAAAGCGACTGCTCGAAGCCAACCCGGCCAGCGAGCTCGAGCTTCCGAAAATGAACCGACGGCTTCCGGACGACACGCTGTCTATCCGCGAAGTCGAAACGGTGCTGAGTGTTCCGGACATCACCGACCCGCTCGGCGTTCGTGATCGCGCCATGCTGGAAACCTTCTACTCCACCGGCATTCGGCGCATTGAACTTACTCAGCTGCTGGTCGGCGATGTAAACCGCGACAGCCGGACGCTGTTTATCCGTCAGGGCAAAGGGCACAAAGACCGCGTGGTTCCCATCGGTGGCCGTGCGTTGCAATGGATCGAAAAATATCTCAACGACGTTCGCCCGCTGCTGCTCGACGAAGTAACCGAGCAGGCGCTCTTCCTGGGCGGCTATGGAAAAGGCATCACCCGGGATATGCTCACGCGTCTTGTGAACCGCTGCATCCGCAAAGCGGACATCGGCCGCACCAAAGGCAGCTGCCACATGTTGCGCCACGCCTGCGCAACCCACATGCTCGAAGGCGGGGCGGACGTTCGCTACATCCAGCAGCTGCTGGGTCATGCCCGGATGGAAACCACCGCCATCTACACGCACGTAAGTATCCGCCAACTTCGGCAGGTACACGCCGACTGTCACCCGGCTGAAAAGTCGCGATAGTTCTTTTTAGCTGCCCTCCTAATCCGCTAATCTGGTGCCCATGTTCACCGCCCAACCAGTCGAAACCTGCGCCCGGCCAAAAGCGCACACCCCCGCAAAAAACCGCGTCGGGGATTTTTCGATGACCTTGGAAATTCGCATCGACAAAATCGGCACCCAACCCGCTCAACTGCACCGGGTTACATGGGTCGAAACCGTACGACCCGCGTCGGACCACACCAAAGCCGCAAAGGGCGGTACCGGCAGCGGAAATAAGAAGTTCGAGAATCCGGGCGGTGAAAAAACTCCGGACAAGAAGACACCGAATCTCAACCAGACGTCTAATTCCCCCGAGGTTAAACCTGGTGACAAGTTTAGTATCCTTAAGCCAAAGAATGAACCATACTGTACCGGCTTGAAAAATTCGAAAGTCCCCTTTCTTAACGATAAATCATTACTGATGCAAATCGTTGCAAATTTACCATTCGTTCATGAAATATCGCAGTGGCATGATGCACGGATGGACACCCATCCTGCGGGTACTCTAGAGTGGGACGCAACGAATGTTCCAGAAATGGCAGTAGCGACTGTACAAACCGCTGTGGCGGGAGTTGGCGCCGCAGTAGGCTCTATTCCTGTTCCTGAAATGACGAATGGAGGTCTGAAATGGGAATACTAAGCAGCGAAAAAATATGGGTGTTTTTGTCTAAAAATCTACGGAAGATTAATGCCTACTTGTTTATCTTTTTTTTGATGACACTTACAGGCTGTTCGGCTCTTAGTTCTTACGTGTTTTTTGTTCCGCAAGAGCAAGGCTCGTTATTTCGTGATGTTGAGAGAAGTGATTGGATTACAACAAATCAGGGGCATGGAACTATTCGGCCACCATTGAAGTCCGTCAACATCAGCAGAGAGGGGAAGCTGACGATCTACCCAGTGGCACTTGTTCGTGGGCGTATAGAGGCGCTTGGTCCACCATTTTTGTCAATAATCTGGATACCTGAATTTATGTGTCCTCCACTAGACTCACCGAATGTCTTACATTTTGTATATACGGGAGGGGCGGAGGGCCTGCGTGTTGAATCCATTAATGACACACCGATTAATCAAGACTGTGTAAAAACGAGTGAACATGAAGGGGAGATCCACTATTTTTTATCGATCTCTGAAAGCGATGCGAAAAGAGATACGTTAGATGTGAATATTTCTGTTAGGAAGGAAATGATCAGTTTGGAGTTTAAAAAGACCCGTACGAAAAACTGGTTTCCGCTAGTCGCACCATTGTAAGGAAGTTTAGAAAACGGGTCAGTCCGCCTGATTCATAGTAAAGCGATTTTTCCTGCTTTTTAGTCGCGTTCGACTCGCTTCAGCAGAGAGCTTTCAGCTCACTGCTTCCCCCTCAGTCGGGCCTTTGGAACCGTCGCCAGACTGAAAGAAAGAACGGTTCCCGTTCCTGCGGAACCCCCATTCTTTTTTCAGACTGCCGCCGGTTGGCCCTCCTTCGGATCGCGTCCGCTCAGATTGTCGGGTGGCGGCACAAGCGCCACAGACGCTCGAAAAGCACCAGACCCACATAAGAAGTTTTTATGCGTTCGCGGAATACCGCACGTGTCGTCCAGCTCGTTCCTCGCTTAGAGGCCAACTCGTCGCATAAAAACCACTTATGTTTGTTTGGTGGCGGTGGATCAAACACCGCTTTCCTCGCTTGCTCTGCGCACGGTCTTGGCACGGCTCGTTCCTCCCACGGAAAAGGGGTCACCCATTAGAGGTTCCGGTCAAACACAAAAAACCCTTCCATAGCCGTCTCTCAACGGCTCGCTGATTTTCTTTTTATTGATCGGGTCACCGTCGCTCCATCACTGAACGTCTCG
>JACNKZ010000016.1 GCA_014381785.1 Kiritimatiellota bacterium | reverse complement strand
CGCTACGAAGGCCCCAAAGGCGGCCCCGGCATGCAGGAAATGCTCGCCCCGACCTCCTACATCATGGGTCAGGATCTCGGCGACAAAGTCGCGCTGATCACCGACGGCCGCTTCAGCGGCGGAACACACGGCGCGTGCATCGGACACATCTCACCGGAAGCCGCCGAAGGCGGACCGATCGGCCTGCTCAAAGAGGGCGATATCATTGAAATCGACATCCCGAACCGCGTTTTGCGCGTTGATCTGACCGACGACGAGCTCGCCGCCCGCCGCGAAGCCTGGGTGAAGCCCGCGTCGAAAAAGGTTACCGGCTGGCTTGCCCGCTACGCCTCGCTCGCCACCAACGCCTCTTCCGGTGCCGTCCTGAAATCGCAGTGCGACGTTTGCGATGTGTAGTTGAGAATGACCAAAAATAAAAAGATCATCCTGAGCATCAGCAGCGTCCTGCTGGTGCTCATTTTGTATGGGTGGTTTTTCGGGGTGCAGACCCTGTGTTTGATTGGGCTGCGGTTTGTGGACAGGGCGTTTCTAGATGCTGTGCCGCAACCATTGGATTTAAATTTGTCCTCGCCAGCTGTAACTACACTGGAAGCATCCAATTGTAGTTTCTCTGTGCCGTGGACGAATTGTGTTCAGACGGATATGTCAGGTGACTCTGCTATGTGGACCTGTGCGGATTCCCAAGTCTATTTGATTTATCATAACTCAAAAGAAATGTTGGAACCTGCTGTTGATGAGGAGAGGCTTGCGGAGTTGCACGGCGTAATGGGATATGCCTTTAAGTCCAACGTGTTTTTCGCCACATCGGCAGACCTTTCATTTTTTGATTCCAGAGAAGATGCGGCAAAGAAAAACTATTTATTGATATGTAAAATGATTTCAAGTTCCGGCCCGCTGACCGATGTTTACCTCTTTGAGCATCGGGATATGAAGGGGTTTCAAGAGGGAGCTTTTTCGGAGAATTCTATGGTTTCTTTGTCCGTTTTTGATCAGGAGGATTGGGAGCATACGTTAATTGTTGCTGTTCCTTCGGAGTCTGAACTTTCAATTACTCAGGCCGACATCAACACGATCACCACGACGTTTTCGGTCGAGCCATGATTTTTCCAAAGCTTGGAAAATCCTCTACGAAAAGTTCCAATCATTGGGAAAATCGAGTTTTTTCTGCTCACTTGCCCATTGTCTGCGGCTTCTCCGTGAAAAGACGGACTGAATGAGCCGAGGTATGCAGCATAAATTAAGGAGCTTGGCGCAGACTTGTTCTTTAAATGAAGGAATCCCTTTAAATCACCTCTTATATTAAAAATAAAATGCCCTTGACCGGCCTTATTAAACACGTATTGTTTGTCGGTTATTTAATCCTTACACCGATGAGGCCGACATAGATGAAATGCAAAGGAAGAATTCTAACAGTTATTGCGGCGGTGGTCGCTCTGTCGGTGTGCTGTACAGCCCAAGCGGGCATCTATTCGTTCGACGTCTTCACGGCCAACGGCATATATGGCGATAATCCGGGTCTTAATCTGCGGGCTGAAGTTTTTAACGGGGACGGGACCGCGACGTTTAAGTTCTACAACGACAGCCTTTTCGACTGTTCCGTCACCCAGATTTTCTTTGATGACGGCACGTTATTGGGAATTAGCAGTCTGGAGAATGGGCCGGGCACCGATTTCGGGACGGGCGAAGTCACTCCCGGTCCGGGCAACTTGCCGAGCGGGGAGAATCTAACTCCAGATTTTGTTGCCGATCGGGAGTTTAGTATTGCGCCGTTTCCTCCGTCATCAGGTAACGGCATAGAGACGGGAGAGTGGGCGAGTGTCACATTTGATTTGATCAATGGCGGAACCTTGCAGGACGTGCTCGATGAGTTAGCCAACGGCGAGTTGAGAGTTGGCATTCACATCCAGTCCTTCCCCGACGGGTCGAGCGAGTCGGCGCTTATGGTTCCAGAGCCGGCGACGGCGCTTACGCTCGCGATGGGCGGACTGTTAATTGCGGGCTCCCGCCGCATCCGCAAAAGTTACGGGCTTTAACCTCAAACCCTTTTTTCCTTTCCTTAACGGGCCGCGCAGCGGCCCGTTTTTTGTGGAATAAAAACGCCCAGAGGATAAAAAATCACAGAGGGAAGGGGGCAGGAATGAGATCCCGCTATTTGGGTGTTTAGTTTTTGACATGGTTTGGCGGCGGCGGGTTTAGAGGACGTTATTTTTAATACAGGGCGGGGCTGGATTTCCCAATGGTTGGAAAAACCGCATTTTCTTTTTCCAAGGTCTGGAAAAACAGATGGTTGTAGCTTACAGTTAGAGAATTATGAAGAAATGGATTTTATCTTTTTTGATGGCGTGCGGGGCAGTGGTTGCGGCTCCGGTGGATGACGGAATGTATGCGACGATTCAGACGACGCTGGGCGATGTCTGCTTCGAGCTCTACTACACCAACGTCCCGCGCACGGTGGCGAATTTTGTGAGTCTGGCCGAGGGGACGCGTCCGTGGATCGATCCGCGCAGCACATTCATTTCGAACGACCCCTATTATGACGGCATCATTTTTCACCGGGTGATCACCAACTTTATGATCCAGTGCGGTTCTCCTAAGGGGGACGGCACGGACGGGCCGGGCTACACGTTCGAGGATGAGTTTGATCCGTCGCTGCGCCATGACCGCCCCGGCATTGTCTCGATGGCCAACTCCGGCCCGAACAGTAATGGCGGCCAGTTTTTCATTACGGTAAAAAACACGGACTGGCTGGACAATGTCCACTCCGTGTTCGGCTCCGTTGTCGAAGGAATGAATGTTGTTTCCAACATTGCGGCGGTGGCTGTGGGTGCCAATGATCGCCCGCTGGTGGATGTGGTGATTACCAACGTGTTTATTACGCGCAATGGAGCCAATGCGTTGGTGTTTTTGGTGACTAACCAATGTTTGCCAGAAGTAGAGGTTCTGCCGATTGAAATCGCTGTAGATGACGGAGTGAAAATTTCAACTGGAACCGCAATGTCGAGTTATCAGTATATTTACAGTTCAACTAACCTGAGTTATTGGGCGAAAGAAACTTCAAAATACTGGCCGGAAACGGATGGGGACTGGGAGGTTTCGGTATTTCCCAAGGAGCGGGAATTTTTTCGCGCAAATCGCGTGGTTTATGAGCCAAACACTAATATTACGGTGGATGTGACGGCGCATCAATTGGTCATGACAATCAATACCGATGTTTTCGATGTTTCACCAGATGTTGCGGATAGCGGGGTTGTTTTTATTAATCATGAATTGGAAGGGCATAATATAACGTTCTGGGATTGGGGGATGCCGCCGTATCCCGGACGGCTTTTCTTTGAATCTGATGGATATGTTCCTTTCCGGTTTGATTTGTATTACCAAGCCCCGACTAATGGCTTTTGCAAAGGCTATTATTACAATGGCGGCTGGATATCACTTGGTACGGGAACTTTCACGGATCAGGTTTTACCGGATTAACAGGAAAGATGGCGGGCAGCACGAAAAAATTATCAAGAGACACAGTTTGCGTTTAGGATGACGCTCGTTGGCGCGGAGCCGTTTTATTCTCCGCTAGATAGAACAGGAATTGAAAAGGAGGCGGAAATGAGCGGAGTGGCAATTTTTTTACTGATTCTGGTGGGCTTGATTGTTTTGGTACTGGTCGCGATGGTCGCCGCGTACAATAAACTTGTGACGATGCGTAACCGCTTCAAGAACGCCTTTGCGCAGATTGATGTTCAGCTCAAACGCCGCTATGACCTGATCCCGAATCTGGTCGAAACGGCCAAGGGGTACATGGCTCATGAAAGCGGAACACTTGAAGCGGTGATTCAGGCGCGCAATCAGGCAATGGCCGCTGGTAAAGCTGCGGCGCAAAATCCGGCGGACGGCGGCGCAATGCAAGGGCTGGTCGGCGCGGAAGGCGCGCTGGGCGGAGCCCTGGGCCGGCTGTTCGCTCTTTCAGAAGCCTATCCGGATCTCAAAGCCAATCAGAATATGATGCAGCTGACCGAGGAGCTGACCTCTACGGAAAACCGGATTTCATTTGCGCGTCAGGCCTATAACGATGCGGTCACGCTGTACAACACAGCCCGTGAAGTATTCCCGACCGTTCTGATTGCGGGGATGTTTAACTTTACCGCCGCGGTGCTGTTTGAGGTGACCGACGAAGCGCAAAAAGAAGCGCCCAAAGTCAACTTCTCGTAATCCAAGGCCGTTAAATGGATTTCTTCGACCGTCAGGAAAAGACGCGCCGCCAGACGGGCGTGTTGCTGGGCTATTTTACAGTGGCTACAGTTGTTACTGCGTCATTGAACTACTTTGTGGTGATGGTGACGTGGTTTTTCCTTCGATCAGAAACCTCCGATAGTTATAACCCTTCCCCGCCGCTTGACTGGTGGCAGCCTTCTGTTTTTTTCGTCGCGTTTCTGTTTACGATGGCCGTTATTGTTATCGGGTCTGTGTATAAAATCATGGACCTGCGCCGCGGCGGCGGTTGTGTGGTTGAACGGATGGGAGGGAAGCGGATTCCTCCGAACACGCAGGATTTTTACGAGCGGCGCCTCCTCAATGTGGTGGAGGAGATGGCGATTGCTTCCGGGATGACGGTGCCGCCGGTGTATGTGCTTGTACGCCAGAAGGGGATTAATGCGTTCGCAGCCGGATATGCGCCGCGCGACGCCGTGGTGGCGGTGACGTATGGGACGATGGTCGGATTGACGCGCGACGAGCTTCAGGGGGTGATCGCGCATGAGTTCAGCCACATTCTCAACGGCGACATGCGGCTGAATATTCATCTGATGGGAGCTCTGCATGGCCTGCTGCTGATCGCGCTGGCCGGGCGTATGATGTTTGAGCTCCGCCTGCGCGCAAGGGGATCGCTTTATATTTTTCTCGTTGCCGGAATGTTGGTTATTATCGGTTCGGTTGGCCTTTTTTTCGGCAAGCTGATTAAAAGCGCAATTTCCCGCCAGCGCGAGTTTCTTGCCGATGCCGCTGCGGTACAGTTTACCCGCAATCCCGCCGGCCTGACTGGCGCGCTTAAAAAAATCGGTGGGCTGCCGGGCGGATCGCGGATCCGGTCTGCTTACGCAGAAGAAGTCAGCCATATGTTTTTTTGTAACGCGCTTCGCTTCGACTCGCTTGCTACGCATCCGCCGTTGGCGGATCGCGTTGCCTGGCTTGAGCCGGGGTTTGACGGAACGTTTGAGACGCTTTCGTGGGATTCCATTTTTAAGGAGGTCGAGGGAAAAGAACGCCCCTCTTCGCAGAAGAAAAATCCTTCGTTGGTGGATGTTCTTACCCGTCCCGCCGACCTGGCCGTAGCCGGCGCGGTTTTGCACGATGCCGGGCGCAGGCCTTCCGCGAAAGAAAAAGTGGCCCGGCGCAATCCGGAAGAGTTGATGGCATCGATCGGCGCGCCAATGCAGGAACACGTTGCGGCGGCTGAACAGCTGATTAAATCCATCCCGCCCCGGATCCTGGAGATGGCCCGCGATCCTTATGGTGTCCGTGCGGTGATCTATCTGCTTTTACTCGACCCGAGTGAAATCGTAAGGGAAAAACAGATTGCGGCTTTACGTGAGAGGGCGGATGAGAAGGTTGTCGAGGAACTCGAAAAAACACTGCACCTGTTGGCGGAAATCACACCCGAAATGAGACTGCCCGTTTTTGACCTGGCTGTGCCGGCGCTTCGGCAGCTCTCCCAGGATCAGTACATTCTGTTCCGTGTGAATCTTCGGCCACTGGTGGATGCGGACGGGGTGGTTAGTATTTTTGAATATGCTCTTCAGCGGGTTTTGACCTGCGTTCTTGATCCGCTTTTTTGCGGGGGCCGCCAACACACAGCTTCGGTTTACGCCTTTCGGGGTGTGCAGAAAGAGATATCCTGTGTTTTATCCGTATTGGCCCGCCTGAGTCCCGACCCTCAGGAAGCCTTGAATCAGGCGGCAGGAGAGATCCCCGATAATTCCGCACAGTTCGCTCTCCTGCCAGAAGCAGACTGCGGTTGGGAACAGTTAGATGCCGTGCTTGACCGGCTCTCTGGAGCATCTTTTTACATCAAGAAATGGGTGCTGGCCTCTGCACTGGTTTGTTTAATGCATGACCGTGAGATTATGGTTGAAGAGGTTGAGCTGTTCCGCGCCATTGCCGACAGCCTGGACTGCCCCGTTCCGCCCTGGCTCACGGTAGCATCACTGAACCGCTGATTCAGAAGGCGCGGCGTTTCTGCCGCGCAGGGCGCTTTGGTGAGCCATCCAGTCGTCATACATGGCATCCATCGCATCGAGGTTTTCGTCGTGGTCGACGTCAAGCGCCGCACCGCCGAGATGGGTGTAGGTGATTTGGGTGCGCGCGCCAATGATACGGCCAACACCGAGCGATAGGGAGCTGAGTGGGGCGTGCATGCGGAGGCGGTCGGCTAGGTGCGGGTGACCATGGCGGTCGTAGTAGAGTGAGAGTTGCAGAAAGGTGAACACCTTCAGCGCGGCGACGAACCGCCAGCTGACCAACAACAGCGAAAACATCATCCGCAGCACATTGAGCAGGTGGGTCTGATAACGCCACTCATACATTTTTTCGATGTAATCCAGATGGCCAAATTTAAGCGGCTTGGCCAGATGCAGATTGTTCTGACGCATCAGGTCTTCGCGCATATGGAAGTAGATCATCTGGATGCCGGGTTTGTCCCCGTTCGGGTGATAATAGGACAGTACCTTTTCGGAGGTGATGCCGATGGAATAGTCGTAGTCGTGCATGTTGCTTTGGCTGATGAATTCGTCGACCTCCCACGAGGTGAGCAGGGGGATGTCGCACGGCACAACCATGACCGGGGTTTCATCGTGTTGCGTTCCGCGCAGCTCGGCGAACGCGACCGTTTCCGGAAGCCCCAGCGAGCAGACATAGGCCGCCTTGAAGTTTTCGATCATGTTTTCGCGCTGTTCAATCACATGGATTTCGCCTTCACCCGCGAGGCGGTCCGCATGATTCTGGAGCACTTCGGAGAGGCGGTCTTTCGGGCCGATCACAATGACGTCCTGAATATGTTTGGATTGCTTCAGCGCGCGCAGAATGTGGATCAGCAACGGCTCGTCTTTCAGTAGCAGGAATGCTTTGTTGTCGTCCTTTACCTGAACACTGGCCCGGCGGTCACCCGCTAGCAGAACGGCATTCACTTTTTTAAGCCTATCCATTATTGCGCCTTGCTCGTGGCTTAACTTAATGCGGCTCGTCATCCTGAACAAGATTTTTTTAAGCACCTGCCTGCAATGCGATACGCAACATTGCGGGCAGGTTGGGATTTATGACGCCAAAGGCGTTAAAAACTATTTGTTGATTTCTCTAGTTCGTGTTTGTCTCCGTTTCTGGAGGCAAAAGAATGACTGCAAAAATCTACTGGTTTTCGGGGACGGGCAATTCGCTTTCGGTTGCAAAGGTGTTGGCGGAACAATTGCCGGAGGCTGAGCTGATTCCGGTGGCGGAGGCGGTGAACAATCCGCCGGCGGCCGCAGAGGTGATCGGCATCGTCTGCCCGGTCTATGCCTGGGGGCCGCCCGCGATCGTCGCACGCTTCATCCGTAAAATGAACGTTCTGCCGGACAGCTATATTTTCGCGGTGATGACCTATGCCGGCTCGCAGGGCGGGGCGCCGATTATAATGCGCGGCATGCTCGAAAGCCGAGGGCTCGACCTGCACGCCGCGTGGGGCGTCAAAATGCCCGAAAACTTCCCGCCGCTCGGTTCGGCTCCTGCGCCGGAAAAGCAGAGCGAGATCAACCGCGAAGCCGACGAAAAAATCGCGCGGATCGTCGCAGAGCTTCAGAGCTTGCCTCGCGGACATTATGAAGTGGCGAGCGGCTTCTGGAGAATTTTGAGTAAAATCATATACCCCCCGTTTTGTTTTTTTCTGCATCACCGTATCGATCGCTTTTTTCGCGCGGATGAAAAGTGCAACGGATGCGGACTCTGCGCCGAGGTTTGTCCAGTGAGAGATATCGAGATGGTTGATGGCCTGCCGAACTGGAAGGGACACTGCGAGCAGTGTTTCGCCTGCTTCCATTGGTGTCCGCAACAGGCCATTCAGTACGGACGCTCCGCCGCCGTCCGCCGCTACCATCATCCCAAAGCAGACCTTGCGGACTTCCGACAGTAGAAATTTCTCCCAACGAATGACAAAAAGCAGCGAATGGAGAAAACAATCTAAGGCAGATGGATTCGTTGCTTTTTGTCATTCGTTGGAATTAAAAGCGTCAGGGTGCCAGTCGGCAAATGCGCCATGCGGTGTTGTTGCGTTCAAAAACAACCCGGTCGTGCAGGCGGCTGACGCGTCCCTGCCAGAACTCGAACCGCTCCGGGATTAACCGCAGTCCACCCCAGCTGCAGGGGCGCGGGATCGGGGCGTCTTTAAATTTTGCGCGCGCCGCATCCAGCGCGAACGGGCCGCCTCCTGCCTCCTGCGGCCCGAACCGTTTTTCGTTGTGTATCGGATGATCCATGGGCGGGGTCATAACATCGGGCTTTCCAATGTTTGGAAAAAATGTTTCCAATGTTTAGAAAAATGGTTTCAGCCTCCGTCGGTTCGTGGTTAAATCGGCCGCTCAGTTTAAGGAAGGAATCCGATGATGACCAAAATTACACGTGCTTTATTAAGCGTTTCTGACAAAACCGGCGTGGTGGAATTCGCCAAAGCCTTGGCCGACCGGGGGGTCGAGCTGCTTTCCACCGGCGGGACGGCCAAGGCCCTTCGCGATGCGGGCATCGCCGTAAAAGATGTTTCTGAGTTTACCGGATTTCCTGAAATGCTCGACGGCCGCGTCAAAACGCTCACCCCGCAGGTTCATGCCGGACTGCTTCATCTCCGCGATAACGAAGAGCACATGGCCACTATGCAAGAGCACGGTCTTGATCCGATCGACCTCGTTTGCGTCAACCTTTATCCCTTTGAGGCCACCATTGCCAACCCGGACGTCACGTTGTCGGAAGCCATCGAGCAGATCGATATCGGCGGCCCGACCATGCTCCGTTCTGCTGCCAAAAACATGAAATTTGTCACTGTCGTCACCGATCCTGCAGATTACAGCCGTGTGCTCGAAAGCATGGACGCCAACGACGGCGGCACCACCGAGGAATTGCGCTTTGCACTGGGCCAGAAAGTGTTCGCCCGCGTGGCGGAATACAACGCCGCGATTGCGGGCTATCTGGCGGATAAAGTGGCGGGCGATGCTCCCAAGCCGTTCGTGAAAGCCTGTTCCAATGGTGTTGAGCTCCGCTATGGCGAAAACTCACACCAGAAAGCCTGGCTCTACACCGATGCCGCCGCCACCGAGGCCTGCATCGCGCAGACCGAAGTACTGCACGGTAAAGAAATGAGCTACAACAACTACGTCGACGGCGAGGGTGCGCTCGAAGCCGTCAAAGATCTGTCCGGCAAGCCCGGCGTGGCGGTCATCAAGCACACCAATCCCTGCGGATACGCCACCGGCGAAACTCTTGCCGAAGCGTTCGAAGCCGCATGGAGCGGCGACCCCGTTTCCGCATTCGGCTCGGTCATTGCGGTGACTGAACCCGTCGACATGGCTACAGCCGAGCTGCTGAAGGGCCGCTTCATCGAAGCGTTGATTGCGCCGGACTTCGATGCCGATGCACTCGAATTTCTGAAAGCGAAGAGCAAAAACATCCGTCTGCTTAAACTCAAAGCACCGATGGCCAAAGCCGGCCCGCGCAAAATGATCAAAGACATCAACGGCGGACTGCTCGTGCAGGATGTCGATACCGACGCCATCGCCGAGTGGCAGGATGTCACCCAGACCGCGTTCGATCAGAACAAGCGCTCGCTCGCCGAATTCGGCATTGCCGCGGCCAAGCACACCAAGTCCAACGCCATCATGGTGGTGCAGGAGTACAAGCCGGGTCAGTTCCGCGTGCTCGGCATGGGGGCCGGACAGCCCAACCGCGTCGATTCGCTGCGCAAGCTGGCGGTTCCGAAAGCCATCGAGAATTTGAAGCTGCAGAACCCGGACATCACCGAAGCCGAAATTGCCAAGGTCATCGGCGACTGCGTTTTTGTTTCCGAGGCCTTCTTCCCGTTCGCCGACAGCATCGACGAAGCCCACTCCGTCGGCGCGCGCTTCATCGTGCAGCCGGGGGGTTCGATTCGTGACGACGAAGTCGTCGCCGCCTGCGACAAATACGGCATCGCCATGGCCTTCACCGGCATGCGTCATTTCAAGCATTGAGTTCGGCCGATTTTGGCGCATGGACTTCGTTGTGAAGGGTTCGCAGTATTTCATATACAGCGTCACCCTTCGCGCCTTGTCTCTGCACTAAACTCAACCGATATCCAGAAGGTAGGGCGAGCTCTCCGAGCGCGCCGTTCCAATGTTTGGAAAAAATAATGTGCTGTAACGCAGTTGCTTCCCGTGCTTGGAAATTCGTGCAGATTCGTGCAGATTCGCGGGCAGTTTTCTAAAGGAGTCTTTCAATGGATCAGACGTGGTTGAAGCTGCAGAATGGAAGTGATGTGCGCGGCGTGGCGCTCGAGGGCGTCGAGGGCGAGCCGGTTACGCTGACGCCGGAGATCCTTCGTCCGATCGGCTTTGCTTTCGCACAGTGGCTTTCGGAGAAAAAAGGAAAGCCGGTTTCAGAGCTGAGAGTGGCGGTCGGCCACGACTCGCGCCTCTCGGCCGATATCGTGAAGACCGCGATTTTCCAAGGGTTGGAAACCTGTGCCGACGAAGGCGGTAAAGCGGGTTGTGCCGAAATCGCCGACAGCGGTCTTTCATCAACGCCGGCCATGTTCATGGCGACGGTTTTTGAAAACTACGGCTACGACGGCTCCATCATGCTCACCGCCAGCCACCTGCCGTTCAACCGCAACGGTCTGAAGTTTTTCACCCGCGATGGCGGCCTCGATAAAGCCGACATCAAACAGATTTTGACCCTCGCCACCGAAACCGGCACCTTTGATGCCCCGCCGCCGTCTGGCGTTAAACCGATTAATTTGATGGACGATTACGCCGCGTCGCTGGTTGCGACAATTCGCAAGGGCGCGGGGCAGGGCGACACACCACTGACCGGATTGAAGATTGTGGTCGATGCCGGTAACGGCGCGGGCGGTTACTTTGTCGACAAGGTACTCAAACCGCTCGGCGCGGATACCACTGGAAGCCAGTTTCTCGATCCGGACGGTTCGTTTCCGAACCACATTCCTAATCCGGAAGATCCGGATGCGATGGAGGCGATCATCGCAGCGGTTAAAGACAACAAAGCCGATCTCGGAATTATTTTTGACACCGATGTCGACCGTGCCGGAGCCGTCGATAAAAACGGCACGCCGATCAATCGCAACCGGTTTATTGCACTGATGTCCACGATTGTGCTCGAAGAGCATCCCGGCAGCGTGGTTGTCACGGACTCGGTCACCTCGGCCGGTTTGAAATATTGGATCGAAGAAAAACTGGGCGGCGTCCACCTGCGGTTTAAGCGTGGCTATAAAAATGTGATCAACGAATCGATCCGTCTGAACGCGGAGGGCAAAGAGTCCTGGCTGGCGATGGAAACCTCCGGCCACGGCGCGCTGAAAGAAAACTATTTTTTAGATGACGGGGCCTATCAGATTGCCAAAATTTTGATCAAAACCGCGCAGCTGCACGCCGAAGGAAAGGGCGGGGTCGATGGTCTGGTTGAAGGACTGCCCGAGCCGGCCGAGGCGAAGGAGTACCGCGCGAAGATCACGGCCGAGGATTTCGGTTCGGTCGGCGACGAGGTGCTGAAGGCCTTTGAACAGTTTGTGGCCGATGAGCCGGGATGGAGCGCCACGCCGAATAATTACGAAGGAGTTCACGTCACGGTCGATGCTTCCGCCAGTAACGGCTGGGCTTTGCTGCGCAAGTCGCTGCACGATCCGGTGATGCCGCTTAACATCGAGAGTGAAGAAGCTGGCGGTGTTGCAAAAATTGCCGCCCGGATGAAGGCATTTCTCTCACAGTTCGACTCGCTGGATATCCCCCCGATGGTATAATCCAGTTCGATGAAAAGGGTTCTTCAGCTTGTTTTTCTGTTTGCGATTGTTCTGACGGCGGGCTGTACCGCGATTGATGCGGTGACCGGTCGGCAGACCCGCAATTTCTATTCCCTCGATCAGGATGTTGGGCTCGGCACACAGGTCTATGAGCAGACCATCGAGGAAATGCACGCACGCGGCGTTCCGGTAAATGAAGATCAGGCCCGGGTGGCGCAGCTCCAGCAAATGGTAAACCGGATCGGTGCGGTGTCTGACCTGCCGAATCTGCCGTATGAGGTGACGCTGATTCAGACCAATATCGTCAACGCCATGGCCGCGCCCGGCGGAAAGATCATGGTCTATGAAGGTCTCTGGGATCCGAAAGACGGGCTGGCCCGGGACGAGGATGAAATCGCCGCGATCATCGCGCACGAGATCGCGCATGTTAACTGCCGCCATTCCACCGAGGCGATGACCCGCCAGATGCTGCCCAACGCGCTTTTCCTCGGGGCGAGTATTTTTGCACAGGCCAAAGAGCAGGACGAGCTGGCTGCCGCACTGGGCGGGGCCTTCGTGCTCTACAACGGAATCTGGGTCACCCGCTATTCGAGGGCTGACGAAATGGAGGCGGATTCGGTTGGCCTGATGTACATGGCCGAAGCCGGCTACGATCCGCGCGCCGCGCTCCGCATCTGGGAGAGGGCATCTCAGCAGCGCACCGGTAACGATCCGGCAGATAGTATTTTTTCGACGCATCCGTCGGATTCGATGCGGCTGACCAACCTCCGCGCGCGGTTGCCGGAAGCGATGAAGATTTACCAGAGCCGGTAGATTATTGGATCGATTTATCTATTCGGTTCCGGATCGCGGCCCGTGTCGGGCCGGAAATGGTGTGTCAGAGGCTCCGGCGGGCGAAGAGGGGAGTCCAGACAGTACCGGGCCCGGTCATCAGGCCGCGGATTTTTAAAATCGGTTCATGTGGTATCTCCTGCTTAATTGAGTTACAAATGGACTCCGATTTTAGTGTGAGCCATTTTGAACGAGGATTTTAAGGGTATGAGTGGGCAGTTTAAATGGGGAATTATCGGGTGCGGGTTGATTGCTCCTAAGTTTTTCCGAAGCTTGGAAAACACAGGCGAGGGGCGCGTCATTGCCGCGGCCTCTAAGTCGATGCGCCGCGCCCAGAAGCTTCAGAAAAAGCTGGGCATTGAGCGTGTGTATGGCAGTTACGCCGAAATGCTTGAAACCGAAAAGCTCGACGCGGTGTACATCGCTAATACGCACGCCCAACATTACCCAAGCGCCAAGCTCTGTTTGGAACACGATCTTCCAGTGTTGATCGAAAAGGCATTCACCCGTAACGAGGCGGAGGCCGAGGAGCTGATCGACCTGGCGGCTCAGAATAACCTGTTTATGATGGAGGCGATGTGGACACGCTTTAATCCGGCGACGCTGAAACTGCGCGAACTGCTGGCCGCCGGTGAGATCGGTGATGTGAACCGCCTGAAAGCGGACTTCTGCACCAAAATGCCGTTGTGTGCGAAAACCCTTCCATGGAACCGGATGTATAGTCCGAAGTTAGCCGGCGGTGCGCTGCTCGATGTGGGGATATATACACTCGCCTACGCGCATATGATTTTCGGGCGGCGTCCGGATCGCGTCAGTGGCTCGGCGGATATGTCATGGACCGGTGTGGACAAAGCCTCGGAGTATCACCTCGACTACGGACGCGGTATCCGCGCCGACCTGTCGTCCTCTTTTGTCGAGGAGCGGCAGCGCGATGCAGTGATCACCGGTTCCAAAGGCATCATCCAG
>JACNKZ010000056.1:53376-55415 GCA_014381785.1 Kiritimatiellota bacterium | reverse complement strand
TCGAACCGCTGACCTGCTCATTACGAGTGAGCTGCTCTACCAGCTGAGCTACATTGGCATCAAAAGACTGCGCATTAAGCCAAAGCTCTCATTCACGGTCAAGGTCATAGCATCAGGCATTCTGTTTTCCAAGGTTTGGAACTTTTCAGCCCGAAATTTTCCAAGGTTTGGAAAAATCACTGCCTGTTTTTCCAAGCATTGGAAAAAACAGGCGGCGGTTAGTCGTCGAGCGGTTGCGGAATCTCTTTCTGCACTTCAAAAAGCGGCATTTCTTCGCCGGCTTCCTCCGCTCCTTCAAGGGCTTCTGCATTCGCCTTTTCAGCAGCTTCTTTAGCCGCTTTTTCGGCCTGCTTTTGCTGCTTCTTGTTTTTCCAGGCGTCGGAGTCCGGCTCGTCGTTGGCCAGCTCGCTGAGTGACCAGCCGCGCGGCCATTCGGTGGTGGACGCATCCGACGCATTAAGCCGGCGTTTGGCTTCGGCCGTGGCTTCGGAAGGATTGTTCAACACATAGGGGGTGAGCAGAACGACCAGTTCCTGACGGTCGTCCGATTTGCTGTGCGAGCTGAAGAGCCAGCCGAGCAGGGGGATGTCGCCGAGCAAAGGAATCTTGGTGGAGCTTTCGGAGTTGGATTTGCGAACCAGTCCGCCGAGTACGATGGTTTCACGATCCATTACGCCGACGGTGGCGCTGATTTCGCGTTTCTGAATAATCGGCACTTCGTTGCCGTCCACAGTGACGTTGCCGCCGACATCATCTGCCGACTGGGTAATTTCCATCAAAACAAAGTTCTGCGGATTGATGTGCGGCGTGACGGTCAGATCAATCCCGATGGTCTTGTATTCATAGGTGGCGCGGGCGCTATAGTTATCGCTGCCGCTGTTGATGGACGAGGTGATGACCGGGCGCTCATCCGCGATAGTGATTTTGGCTTCGGTGTTGTCCGTGGTCAGCACAATCGGGGTGGAAAGAATGCGCGCATCGCTGTCCGTCTTGGCCGCGTTAATGATGGCCTGAACATTCAAAGAGGGGAACGATCCATAGTAACTCAGCGCCCCGCCAACCATATTTGAGGCTAAACCAGCGGCATCAAAGCCACCAAGTTGGCGTGTAGGGAGTATTTCTGAAACGTTATCATAAATCACATCACGACCATATGTGATAAGTCCACTGATCGTGTTGCTACTTGCTACGTATGTATTAGTTCTAACAGCTTGACTAGTAGCTGTTTCAGTTCCTTCCTGGGTGTCATAAACCCACTGGACACCGGTTGAGAAGGAGTCGCCGAGGCCAACGCTGAGGATGACGGCTTCGATCATGACCTGCTGGAGCATGACGTCCAAGCTGGAAACCACCACTTTGAGGGCTTCGATGTCCGATTTGCGGCCCATGAGGATAAGAGAGTTGGTGCGTTTGTCGGAAATGATTTTGGTGTCGGCGGAGAGGCGGCCGATGGCGTTTTTGGCGGTATCGCTGATTTCACGCTTCGGGGCGGCGCGTTCGTTGATGACTTCGCTGAGGCTTTTGCTGCCGCCGTCGCTGTCGGCGGCGGTGCTTTTGGTTTCTTCGGTTTCGGCGGCCGCGCCGACAAAGTCGTTGAGGATACCGGCAATTTCGGCGGCTTCGGCATATTCGAGGTTGATGGTTTCCACAACGACTTCGGGGTCGACGGGAACGTCGAGCACTTTGATGATGCGGTCGAAGAAGTCAAAGTTGGCTTCTTTGGAGAAGATGATAAGGATGTTGGTGCGGTCGTCGGAGACAAATTTAATTTCGCCCTGAATCATCTGGGTGTCGTCACCGATGTCGCGGCTCGGGCCGGTTACGGTGCCGGCGCCATTGCCAGTGGTGGTTCTAGCGCGGATGACGCCGGGAACCGTGCGGGTGATAGCGACAACGTTCTGTTCGCTGGTCGGGGTTCTAGCGGCTTCAACCAGTTCTTTGAGTTTGCCGGCCACATCGCCGGAGGTGGCGTATTTGAGCTGATAGATCCGGGGTTCAATTTTCTCGAGCGGCTGGTCGATCATGGCGAGCACTTCGAC
>JACNKZ010000056.1:0-52865 GCA_014381785.1 Kiritimatiellota bacterium | reverse complement strand
TTCCGGGGCCTTTTGTTGTGCAGCGGGTATGGCGGCTGGAGCCATGCCGGGCGGCATTTGCGCCCGCAGGGAGGGGGCGAGCAGAATCAGGGCGGCGGTCAGGCCATACACAATTTGTTTTTTCATGGTTCAGTCCCGGTTTATAAGGCGCTCAATGTAGCATACGTTATGCTGGGGTTTCAATTTTCTGTTTTCTCAGCGTTGGCCCGGCGATAGGCGCAGTCGATGATCATATCTCCGCGCAGCATGCCGACCTGTTTTGCATCGGGGCGCACGGAGAGTTCGCGGATATCAAAGCGCAGACCCTGCTCATTCACCTCGTGCAGAAAATGCACCAATGCGTCGAGCTCGCCTTGCCAGTCGCAGATAACGCTCAGTTCATAGAGTGTGCCGACCTGTTTTTCCTTGTCGGCCCGGCTTTTCGTCAGATCCAAATCGTTGCGGTCCGCCATGCTTTTAATGGTCGTCAGAATTTTACCGCTGACAGAGCTTCGCAGGTCATACACCGGCAGTTGCTGCTGGAGTTCAGCCAGCCGGCCTGTCCAGCTTTCCTGTTCCGCCAGAATTCGTTTATGCAGTTCAATCTGGCGCAGCAGACGCACTTTTTTTTCGGCTAACTCACGCTGCTCAGTAATCTTTGCGCCGGCCATCCAATAGGTCAGGCCGAAGAGAACGGCAAAGAGCGTAATCACGCCGATGAGCATTTCACGTCTTGAAATTTTCACGGGGTTTCCTCCGTGGCTGGAGCGGGAAGTAAAACGGTGACGGAAAAGCCTTCCGGCCGTTCACCCTGGCGGAGTTTTTCCTGACGTTCATCTTTAATGCCCTCAAAGAGCGCGGAGGCTCCCAGTCGCTGGAAATAGGTGTAGATCGGGGTGGTGTCGTATGCGGAGCCCCGCAGGCGGATGGCTTTGTTCTTGGTGTAGTCTAACGAGTTGATTTCAAGATCGTCGGGCAGCGACACGGTGATCTGCCTCAGACATTCGAGTGCCGAGTGGCTGCGGTCGGCATATTTTTCGAGCGATTCTTTTTCGGCGCGCGCGAACTGGGCCTCGCGGGCCGGAGCGGCATAACGGGCCGCTTCTTTTTCGACCCGTTTGGTTGAGACTTTCTGGAAGGCGAAAACCACTCCAGTTATAAAAACCACCGCCATCCAGATACCGAGCACCACGATGGAGGCTGCGGTGGCGATTTTCATGATCTGCCGCCGCCGTTGGAACTCGACCCATTCGCGCGGTACGAGCTCGGCATGATGCTGCTTGCGGTCGACCGTGCGCAGGGCGAGCCCTTCGGAGAGCGGCGGAAGGGTGTCCAGATCGTGCAGGATGACTCCGCCGGGAGAAAGCTCTTCGAACATTTGCACCAGGTCCGCGGGAAATTCCGCCTGACTCCAGACCTCTGTCCGAACGTTGGCGCTGTGCCCATAGTCCGCTTCGAGAGAAAGCAGGGTGTAGCGGATTTCCTCGATGATTTCCGCCATAACCGAGGGGTCGGTGAAATTATGAAACAGCTCCAGCGAACGAAAGCAGACCGGCACGCCGTCGTCGGCCACAATAATGGAAAACTCCGTATGCTCTTCGAGAATAATCAATACCCGGCCCTCGGCCGGGATTTTCTGATGTGTGGACAGCAGACTCCACCAGACCAGAACTTCCGCATCCAGGCTGCGAATGTAGATACTTTTCTCTTTAAACAGGACGCCAAGCGCATCGACCGCCTTGCGCGGCGCGGCAACGACCAGCACGCGGGAGTGTTCTTCAGTCTGGTGGAGTACTTCGTAGGAGATGGTGAGCTGGTCGACAGGGAAGGGGGAGATCTGATCCGCCTGCAGTTCAACCATTGCATCGAGTTCCGCCGAATCCGCCGAGGGCAGCTCCAGTACGCGCATGAGCAAACGGGAAGAGGGCAGGGAAACAGTCACAATGCCGCGGAAGTTTTTCCGGATGTTCTCGAGCATGTCGACCGGGAACAGCGGGGCATCCGCGCGGTCGAAAAACCCTTCCGGAATCGGGAGGGTTCCCTCGCGGAGTTTTTCGGTTCCCGCGCGGTTTTTACGCAACACAGCCCACTCGACGATTTCGTCGGTGTAGTGAATGCCGGTTGTATGGATGTTGAATAGCATGGTTTAACGTTCTTCAAGCCAGAATAGAGGAGTCGGCTCCTGTTCGCCGAGTCTAAAAACCGAGTAGATTTTACTTACGGTTCCGCCCATCTCTCCTTCGACGGTGACGGTGGCATATTCCGGCCGGAGCGTGAAGAGCGTATTGTCCAGTCCGAGCGCGTCAAAATCCTCTTGTGTCAGACCGTCATCGTCGGTTCCATATTCCCCGTCCGGGCCGAGGCGCATTTCCAGAATGGCTTCGATCATGCCTTCACTCAGATACAGGCTGCGAAGCACGGTCTCGCTTGCACTGTTCGGGTTGACCTTGCCATCACCCCAGATCGTCAGGGTGTGAGCCAGCCCGGTGAGAGGATACTCGGTTTCTTCCATTTTTTCCGGAGGGGTTCCGTACACAATCTCTTCCGTCCACCCTTTAATTAACAGGAGCTCATCGATGGTATCCACCGGAGCGTTTTTGCATTTATAACCGCGCTCACGATAGAATGAGTCGTCCGACTCCGCGCCGTTAAGCTGAGACAGATCGTTTTCATCCTGCCAGTCGACCAGGCAGCCGTAGAGTTCATCCCAGTCTGACGAGGGAATGCCGGTCTGCGCAAAAAGCTCGTGCCATCCATCCGCGTCGAGCTTGCGAATGCTACGCCGGCCTTTTTCAAAATCAATGTTCAGCGTGATGGTTCCACCACCCAGTTTTTCGGAATAGGTGATCGGAACGCCCTCATCAATTTTCGCGGCCTGCGCCAGCCAGGGGTCATCATAGATCACCTCATCGCCTTCCAGCGGATCTTCTTTAAACGCGATCATGGCCTTGGCCAGCTCAATGCCCGCCCGCGCCAGTTGATCCGCTTTAAAGCGTTTGCGCTGCGCGGTAATGATGTTTGACTCCAGCTTCATTTCAAACGCAAACGAGCTGACAATGAGCGACACGATCACCAGCACCCACATCACGACGATCAGGGCGACCCCGCTGCGCGAGTCATTAGGCTTTAGGCTATTGGCTTTAGGTTTCAAATTTTCAGTCTTTCTGTTTTTCCCGGCCCAAGGTCTAAAGCCGATAGCCTAGGGGCTTTTCTTAAAGCGGTGAATCCACCTTGTTGGTGACCGGCGGGCCGAGCGGGATTTCGATCAGCTGGCGGTATTCAATCGGATCATCCCCTTGCTCAAGCGGATCGGCGTAGAGCGTAATTTCGATCAGTCCGGGAATGGCATTGGTGTTCTCCCACTCGTTGTCCCAGTCCTCGTCTTCGAGGTTGTACACGTTGCACGTGAGGCCTTTGATGTTCTCACTGATCGCCCAGCTTTTCTTCTCCACGTCGTCTTCGTCTGCCAGATGCGGCCAGATGGTAACCAATAGACCCTCATTGCCGTCGTCGTCCCTGCCGGCGCCGACTTCAATGCGATGCAGTCCGTGTTCTGCAAATTCCCCGCGCGGGATAAACGCTCCGCTGGCGGTCACCCAACTAATGGAATGCTCGCCGTATTCTCCCGACACGTTGTCCATCCGGAAGCCGTATTTGCCGGACCGGGAGTCGAAAAAAGCCATGGAGCGCAGGGAGGCGGCGAGCTGAGTCATCACAAAGTCGCCGTGATGCGTGCTATCCATCAGCTCCCGTGCCGAGGTCCACGCGCGGGTGGTGGTGGACAAGGTCTGCCAGGCCACGGTCAGAGCAATCAGTAGAATCACAATCGCAATCATGATCTCCAGCAGGGTGAATCCGCGACGTTTCATCAGCGACTCCTCATGCGGTGCGGCGGAGCCTTTTTGGGCGAAACATATAAGTAGGTGACCGCTTCTTCAAAGGCGTCGCGCCCGCGGGCGGACCAGCTGACCCGGGTGCGGATGGTGTAGAGTCCCTCGCGGTCTTCATTTTCACTTTCCAGAATTTCGCGCTCCCAGCTGTAGCGGTCGTCAAAGGTTCCGGATTCAACACCGTCTTCAATCTCACCGCGCGTGAGGGGATTTTCTACATCGACTCGCAGCATCAGACGGTGCGCGGCGCTGTAGTGGCGGGCCTTGGTGGCGACGGCCACGCAGCGCGCCGTGGCCACGAGCAGCGTTCCGGCCCCGACACCCAGAATCACAATCGCCAGCATCACCTCGATGAGGGTGAGGCCCGCGGTGCGGGCAGGAGTGGTGGAGCAGGGGAGTGTTGGAGTATTGGATTTCCAAACCTTGGAAAAATGCATGGGAGCTTTTCCAAACCTTGGAAAAACTAACCGGCACTCCAACACTCCATTACTCCGATATTCCATTAATCCTCTTCCAAAGTTACTTTTCCGGTGATGGGATTGCAGGTGATAGTGTGGTGGCGGTTTTTATCATCGCTAAGGGTCAGTTCGAACCCGTCGTTCATTCCGGAGGAATAAAAGAGCACGTTCTTCCCCTCTATATTCTTGTCCGCCATATTTTCAAAGTCGGTGATTTTGATTTCGTCCGGCAGGCGGCGTGAGGCCAGTGTGGCATTGGTGGTGGTGAGCAAGATGCGGTTGGCGGCAAAGGAGAGTGTGCAGTCGGCCTGCTCGAGAATGGCCATGCTGCGCGCGTAGCGGGCCACCCGAATCGTGGAGCGGACCGCATCCTTCATGCGGGTGGAGCTGAAAGATCCGCTCAGCTTCGGCACGGCCACCCCGGTGACGATCAGGATAATCACCACCACCAGCATGATCTCGATCAAAGTAAACCCTCGGGAGAGTGGATTGTTGGAATAGGGGAATGTTGAATTTTTGTTTTCCATTATTCCATCACTCCGTTAATCCAACATTCCATTCCCGTTAGTCCCAGTTATTGAACTGTTCGCCGTCGGGAGAGGTGGTGGACAGGTCGAATCCCATTCCGTGCGCGCCGCCTTTGGAGTACTGGAATTTCTGGCTCCACGGATCCATCAGCTCACTGGGTTTGAGATAGGGACCGTTGCCGTCTTTCTGTTTGGTCAGATCGTCGAGACTGTCCGGCAGGCGCAGGTTGTCCATTTCATAACTTTGGACGGCGGTCTCCACCGCTTTCAGACTGGCGCGCGCGGCGACATTCTGCGCCTTGCCCAGTTTGCCGCCGATTTTCGGCGCGGCGATTCCGACGATGATGCCGATGATGACGATTACGAGCATGATTTCGATCAGCGTAAAGCCACCGCGTTTTTTAAGTTTTCGATTCAACATAGTTTTTCCTCCTTGTTTCAGACCCCTAGGCCGCTGGTTAGATCAAACACCGCCATCAGCATACTGATAGCCACAAACCCGATAATCAGCGCAACGCCGAGAATCAGCACCGGCTCCATTACCGTGGTTAAAATTTTAATACTGAAATCGAGTTCTTCATCATAACGCCGCGCAATCTGCGAGAGCGCGCCGGGCAGGTCGCCGGTTTCCTCGCCAACGGCCAGCATATCCGTCAGCAGTTCAGGGAACACACCGCCCGCGGCTAATGGCCCGGCGATGCTTGAGCCATCGGTGACGCGGGCGCGCGCGTCGGCAATTTCCGCGGCAATTACACTGTTGCCGACCGTCTCTTCGGAGATCGTCAGCGCTTTCAAAATCGGCACGCCGTTGCGGATGAGCGTTTCGAGTGTCCGGGCAAAATGGGCAAAGGCGTTGGCGCGGGCGATTTTTGAAACCACCGGCATTTTCAGCTGTTGTCCATCCAGCCATTTCTGTCCGTCGGCGGTGCGCAGATACTGGCGGAAAGCCACTCCGGCACCGAATAGAATGAGCAGAATCAGCCAACCGTAGTCGATCAGCCCGTTACTGATGCCCATCAGAATGCGGGTGGGCAGGGGCATGGCGCCTCCGAGCTCGTCAAAGATGGTGGAGAATTTCGGCACAATAAAAATCATCAGCCCGACGACTGAAAGCACGCCGACCGCCAGGACAATCGCCGGGTAGATCATGGCTTGAACGACCTTGCCGCGCGCCTGCTGAACCCGTTCGTAGTGAATACATAGCCCGGTCAGTGCGTCCGCCAGTGCGCCGCTGGCTTCCCCGGCGCGCACCATGCTCACGTAGAGCTGAGGAAAGGTGTCGGGATAAATCCGGAGTGCGTCGGACAGTGCGCTACCCTGAACCACCTCATCGCGCAGACGAGAGACAATCGCCTTGTAGGTGCTTTCGGAATCGCGCCGCGCCAGCGTGTGGAGCGCGCGCCCGAGCGTCATGCCGGACGCGAGCAGATCGGCCATCTCACGGCTGAACAGCAGCATGGCCCGCGGTTTCATGCGGGCCGTGTGGCCGGTCGAAAGGTTGAACTTAAAGCGGGTTTTAAGGGACGCGTGCTTTGAGGGCACTTCGCCGGCCTGGTTCAGCGAAAGAGGGGTGCACTCCATTTGCTGAAGCATCAGCATGGCGTTGTTGCGGTCGGCGGCATCCAGTGTGCCGTCCACCCGTTTTCCAGCAGCGCTTCGTGCGATATAGTTGAAAGTAGGCATAAAACAGATTTGAAATTTGTATCTCGAAAGAGGAAGAATACTAACCGTGATTCATGGATAAAAGGAGTTTTTTAATGCGTAAGATTTTTTGGATTTTGATGGGGCTTCTTCTGACAGGTTGTTTGCAGAGTTCACAGGGAACGCAGGAGCAAACACTGACGATTGTAAACGCCACCGTGGTGGATGCCACGGTGCTGGAGCAGGCGCGGGCCTTTGCTCAGCAAGAGCTGCGCGTTCCGGTGCGGGTGATCGACAATCCGCAGCTGGCTGGACTAGGAGATTTCCAAACCTTGGAAAACGCCGCCGTGCAGGCGAAACAGGAAAATGATGTGGCGTACATTGTTGTGGCCGAATTAGATGGCGAAGAGCACCTGACGGTGAATGCGGACAGCGGCATCGCCATCATCAATGCCAAGGCGCTTTATACAGATGATACTGAAGTTTTCACCGGACGGATTCGCCGCATGGTAATGCGCGCGGCCGCTTTTTCGCTCGGCTTGCCGCCCACGCCCGACCCGTTCTGCGTAACGCGCGATTACCGTTCGCTCCAGGATCTCGACCGGATGGGCAACAACTATTCTCCGCCGTGGCAGGCCCGCTTTGCCGAAGAGGCCGCCAAGCGCGGGCTACAGCCGCCCAACCCCGCCGATCCCCAACGTCTTGCCGCTCCCTGAGGTTTCCAACCCTCCTGCCCGCAATGTCTGCGACAGAGTCACTGCAGGCGGGTGGAAAAATTAAAGCGGACATTCCCCTTCGACCCGGCTCAGGGCAGGCAACCCTTGGAAAAAGAGAAAACGAACCGGATTGAGGGCGGTTTCCGCTTGACCGATTTTGCTTAAACAAGCAATTATAAACAACTTATTGAGTTTTTGACCGTTTTTGAAATACAACAGGAAAACACATCATGTTAAACCGTTTGATGGGCCTTTTTTCCAGTGACATTGGTATCGACCTGGGCACCGCCAACACACTCGTTTATGTCCGCGATCGCGGAATCGTTCTGCGCGAACCCTCCGTGGTTGCCGTGCAGGCCGGAACCAACCGCGTTCTCGCGGTGGGAGACGAAGCCAAACGCATGCTGGGCCGTACGCCGGGCACCATTGTTGCAATCCGCCCCCTGAAGGCCGGAGTGATTGCCGATTTTGAAATTACTGAAGCTATGCTTCGCTATTTCATCCAGAAGGTCCACAACCGTCGGCGCATGGTGCGCCCCCGCGTAGTCGTGGCGGTGCCAAGTGGCATCACGGAAGTGGAAAAGCGCGCTGTGAAAGACTCCGCAATGCATGCGGGCGCGCGCGATGTTTTTTTAATTGAAGAACCGATGGCTGCTGCGATCGGTGTCGGGCTTCCGGTTCAGGAACCGGCCGGCAATATGATCGTCGATATCGGCGGAGGAACCACGGAAGTGGCACTGATTTCTCTGGCCGGCATCGTCTTCAGTCGCAGCGTACGCGTCGGAGGAGACGAAATGGACGAGGCAATCGTCCAGTATCTGAAACGGGAATACAATTTACTCATCGGGGAACGGACTGCGGAAGACATCAAAATTTCGATTGGCTCCGCCATTCCGACGGGTGAAGAGACTACAATGGAAGTAAAAGGCCGCGACCAGGTCGCCGGTCTGCCGAAAACGCTGTCGATCAGCTCCGAAGAGGTGCGCGGCGCATTGAAAGAGCCGGTTGCCGCGATTGTGGATGCCGTGCGCATCACGCTGGATCGTTGCCTGCCCGAACTTTCGGCCGACCTTGTTGACCGCGGAATGGTTCTCGCCGGAGGCGGGGCTCTGCTGCGCGGACTCGATAAGCATATTGCTGAAAACACCGGCCTGCCGGTCCACGTGGCTGACGATCCGCTCAGCGCAGTGGCCGAGGGAACCGGCGTGGTTCTGCACGAAATCAACTTCCTACGTAAACTTTCCGAAGCCCGCGCTCGTTAAACCGCGCACGGCTTCATCCGTTTCAGCTATTCGTCCCTTCAGGTTCTCAGAGAAAGAACCGGAAACGGGTCTATGGTTGGACAAAAAACGGTTTTGAAATGGATTGCGGCAGCGTGCGCGCTGCTCCTGATCTTCCTGTTACCGGACGGTTGCACCGCCCGGGTTAAAGGTGTGTTCAAAAATCTGATCACTCCGGTGCAATCCGGCATGCTCAAAACAGGCCGCAGCCTGAAAGCGGGTGCGGACAGTGTGCGCGGTTTCGGCGGACTGGCTGAAGAAAACCGGCGCCTCTACGAAGAGGTGGTTAAGTTGCAGGCGGAATCCCGTCTGAACAAAAATATCGAAGCGGAAAACCTCAAGCTTCGGCAAGCTCTGGCCTTCCACGAACGACAAACCAAAATGCTGATTCCCGCCGAAGTCGCGGCGCGAAGTATCAGCGGTTGGTGGCAAAGCGTCCGACTGGCCAAAGGAACCCGCGACGGCGTGCTGAACAACCGCGCGGTCATTTCTCCGGACGGACTCATCGGCCGCACCGCGGAGGTTTCCGCCCGCACCGCGGAGGTGCTTCTGCTTTCCGACCCGGCCTGCAGTGTGTCCGCGCGCATCAGCCGCACCGGATCGTTCGGCCTTGTAACCGGGCAGGGGGTTAACCTGAAGGGGTATCCGATTGCCCGCATGCGCTTTATTCATAAAGATACGCCGATACGGGTTGGCGACGAAGTGGTCACCTCCGGACTGGGTGGAGTGTTTCCCCGCGATGTGATCATCGGGTATATTGAGAGTATCAGCACGGAAGAAGCCGGGCTCTATCAGGTGGCCGATATTCTGCCGCAGGCGGTCATTAATTTGACGGATGTGGTGTTTGTCAGCGCAGACGACGGGGGGGCGGAATGAGCACTCTGGTCATCACACTTCTTTTACTGACCGGCGCGGCCTTCCAGACGCTACTGCCGGCGTGGGCATTCATCGGCTCACTTGAATGGCCGGTGCTGACCGGGCTGTTGATTTATATTTCTTTGCGTACGGACCGCGCCCGCCTCACCTATGCCTCTTTAATGGCCGGATTGATTTACGACGCGTTTTCACCCGCCCCGCTTGGAACATCCATGCCGTTTTTTCTTCTGCTCGGCGCGGGCCTCTATGCGTTGCGCGAAGAGGTTTTTGAGGATCAAATCGTTACCTATTCGGTGCTGGGTCTGTTGGCCGTCACCCTGAAGACTCTGTACTTCGCCCTGGTTTTTTCTCTTAGCGGTCTGCGGCAGCTGCAGCCCGGTCTGTTAACGGTTCGGCTGGCCGGCGGCTTCATCCTCGGCGCGCTGACCGCCCCGCTGGTTTATCTGATAATTTCAACTGTGCGCCATACATTCCCAAAACCACGGAGGCGTGTTCTGTGATGCGAATTCGACGCATAAAACAGTTTCCAGATCTGCGGATCTACATGGCGCTGACGCTGATGATTGCAGCCTATCTACTGCTGTTTGGTTCGCTGTGGCGCCTGCAGGTCGGCAAGGTTTCCCAGTTTGAAGACCGCATTCAGATCCAGAGTCTGCGCCGGGTGCGGCTGCCGGGAATTCGCGGGATGATTTTCGATCGGAACGGACTGTGTCTGGCCGACAACCGGCCAACCTATTCCATCGCACTGTTTCTTGAAAACATCCGGCGCTCTGGACCGTGGGTAAACACCATTGATCATGGCATGGAGGTGATGGAGCAGGTGAGCCAGGTCACCGGGTTGACACCGGTAGTTGACCGAGAGGACATTCGTAAACACATTCACCTGCGCCTGCCGCTTCCTTTGGTGCTGTGGCGGGATATCGACCGGCGTGCCATGGCTCGTTTTGCAGAACAGGCCGGCGAGATTCCGGGCGTCGATCTGTATACCCAGGCTACCCGCAGTTATCCTTACAGCCCATACACGTCTCACTTGCTGGGATATGTCGGTCGCGCCGATCCCGGCTCAATGAATGAGGAGACACGCTATAACTACTATCTACCTGAAATGGGCGGCCGGGCCGGACTTGAAAAACTGTTTGATCCATTTCTGCGCGGTGAGGCTGGCGGCAAAATTGTTCAGATCGATGTGTCGGGCTATCACCACGGTGAGCTGGCGCGCCGTGAGCCGAAGTCGGGCGGTGACCTGCGCTTAACGCTCGACATGGAAGTGCAGCTGCTCGCACACCAGGCGCTTGGCACCAATCGCGGTGCGGTGGTGGTGCTCGACCCCAACAACGGGGATGTGCTGGCCATGGTCAGCGGGCCGGGATTTGATGCCAACCGCTTCGTGCCCTATATTACGTCCGAGGATTGGAAACTGCTTTCTGAAAACCCTGCCAACCCGCTGCTCAACCGCGCCGTGGCCGGAAGCTATCCGCCGGGCAGTATTTTCAAACCGATTGTCAGTTTTGCGGCCTCCATCGTGAATCCAGAGGCCATCCACACGGTATACGACAGTCCGGCGACCTTCCGAATCGGCCGCCGGGTGGTGCACACCCACGGGCTCGGTGAAGTGAATATGCGTGAGGCGATCAAATATTCGGCCAATGTCTATTTCTTTAAAACCGCACTCGAATGTGGGTGGGAACCCATTACAGAGCAGGCGCTAGCCGTAGGACTGGGTGAAAAAACCGGCGTGGAGGTCGATTACGAAGCCGCCGGACTGGTTCCCGATAAAGAGTGGCAGAAAAAAACATCCCACGGCGGCTGGACTGACGGGGACACCGTAAATCTCGCGATCGGGCAGGGGTTCCTGCTTGTCACGCCTATCCAGATGGCGATGATGACCGCCACCATTGCCAACGGCGGCTACCTCTACCGCCCCCGTCTGGTTCAGGCCTATCGCGCACCGGACGATGAGCAGTTTACAGAGAGCCCGGTCCGGCGGGTCGGAAAAATGAATTGGTCCCAATCCGCGCTAACTACTGTGCGCGGCGGCATGCACGATGTGATTATGGAACCGGACGGAACCGGAAAACGGGCTGCGGTGACGGGGTTTGATTACGCAGGAAAAACCGGAACAGCCGAATACGGTAATCAGGGCAAAAAACAGACCTGGATGATCGCCTTCGCGCCGTTTGAAAACCCGCAGTATGCCGTCGCTTTTTTAATTGAAGATGGCGCTTCCGGCGGAACCACCGTTGGTCCGCGCATGAAAATCCTGATGGAAGGATTGTATGAAAAGATAAAAACAGAGGGGAGGGTGCACTCATGATTGGACGCATTCGCCGTTTTGACTGGACCATGTTCGGCACCATTCTGGTGCTGCTGGTTCTCAGTTTTCTTTTCGTCTACAGCGCCGGCTATCAAAGCGGTGAGGTTTCGCTGAACGGCAAGGCGCTGCGTCAGGTCATCTGGGCACTGATCGGGATCGGGTGTTATGCCGCCGCCGCCGCGTTCGACTATCGCAAACTGAAGGACATCCACTGGTGGTTTTTTGCCGGCACAGCAGGGGCTTTGTTAATCGTTCTGTTTTTCGGCACATCGATCTATGGAGCCAACCGCTGGTTCAGCATCGGCGGAATCATGATTCAGCCGTCGGAGTTCGCCAAGCTGGCGGCGGTGCTCTCTCTGGCAGCCTATCTGAGCAATCCGGCCACGGATCCCGACGAATTCGGCACCTTCGCAAAGGCGTTCCTGATCATGCTGGTTCCGTTTACTCTGATTTTGATTGAGCCGGATTTAGGCACCAGCATGGTGCTGATTCCGCTGACGCTGGCTCTGCTGTTCTGTGCGGGAACGCCGTTGCGTCCGCTTCTAATTCTGATTGGTGCGGGGTTTTTCGGGCTGATTGTTCTCGCGGTCTGGCTCCGGTTTTTCCCGGATACCTGTCCGTTTTTAACCGAGTACCAGAAAAGCAGGGTGCTGGTCTATTTGAATGTCAGTCAGGACCCGCTGGGTGCCGGATGGAATAAATTGCAATCGCAGATCGCCGTGGGTTCGGGCGGACTGTTTGGAAAAGGATATTTAAAAGGAACCCAGAACATTCTCGGGTTTTTGCCGAGAACCGTCGCCCCGACCGATTTTATTTATTCCGTCGTGGCGGAGGAAACAGGATTTGCCGGCAGCGGGCTGCTGCTGGTGCTTTACACGACAGTAACGGTACGCTGTATGCGCGCCGCAGTTCAGGCCCGGGATCTTTTCGGGCGGCTGCTGGCGACGGGAGTCGGCGTACTGTTGTTCACACATGTTTTTATCAATATCGCGATGACTGTAGGTCTCATGCCGATTACCGGACTTCCGCTGCCTCTGATGAGTTACGGCGGGTCGTTCATGGTAACCACAATGGGCGCGCTTGGACTGGTCCAAAGCGTCTACCTGCGGCGTCGTACAATATAAAAGGAAAGGAGCACGACTATGCTCAAACAGATTAAAGGGAAACTGAAAGCCGGCAACCGGATGAAAAAAGAAATTCTGATCAATATTGAACCACTCGAAACCCGGGTGGTAGTGCTGGACGAAGGCAAACTCGACAATTTCCATATTGAGCGCGAAGACGACAATCGGATCGTCGGCAGCATCTTCAAAGGAAAAATCCAGAATATGGAGGATGGTCTGCAGGCCGCCTTCGTGGATATTGGCATGAAAAAGAATGCCTTCATTCATTACTGGGACATGATTCCGGAAGATGCCGCCCGTTTGGCAGAACAGGAGGGGGGGCGCCGCAACAGCGGGCGCCGGCGCAAATTCGCGCCCGGAGAAATGACGAATAAATTCCCGGTTGGTTCCGAAATTATTGTGCAGGTAACCAAGGATGCCATCGGCACCAAAGGGCCGCGAGTGAGCGCCAACCTGAGTGTTCCAGGGCGGTTTCTTGTCATGATGCCGGGTACCGGGCTTAAGGGGATTTCCAAAAAAATCGACGATGCCAAAGAACGCAGCCGCCTGAAAAAAATTCTGGCGCGACTGCCCATTCCGGAAAACGTCGGAATCATCGTTCGGACAGCCGGTTCCGGAACCCGGAAAACCAGTTTTGCACGCGACGCCCGCACGCTGATCGAAATCTGGAAAGAGATCGATGACGGCATGCAAAACAAACCGGCGCCATCCTGTCTCTACAGCGAGCCGAATCTGGCCGAGCGCGTAGTGCGCGATTATCTGACCGAGGATATCGACCGGGTCTTTGTGGACAACAAAGAGGCCTACGAAATGATCCGCAGCATGATCTCTAAATACTCGAAGCGTTCGCGCAACTGGGTTCAGATGTATGCCGGTGACGAGCCGATTTTTGATTACTTTGATGTGGAGAAGCAGATCGAATCCATCTTCCGCCGCAAGGTCTGGATGAAATCCGGCGCCTACCTGATCTTCGATGAAACCGAAGCCCTGGTCGCAGTCGATGTGAATACCGGTCGCCACAAAGGCGGAAAGAATGCGGAGGAATCCATTCTGGCCGTGAATATCGAATCCGCCGAAGAGGTGGCCCGCCAGATGCGCCTGCGCAATATCGGCGGACTGCTCATCATCGACTTCATCGACATGAAAACCAAGCGCGACCAGAACGCCGTCTATAAAACGCTTAAGGATGCGCTTCGCAAGGACAAGGCCCGCACCAACGTGCTGCAGATTTCCCAGCTTGGGCTGCTGGAAATGACCCGCCAACGCTATGAAGAAAGTGTCTATACCTCCACCTATGTGGAATGTGATTACTGCGCGGGAAGGGGACGGGTGAAGTCCTCTCTCACCATGAGCGTGGAACTGCAACGCCGTCTATCGGCCGCGCTTCGCAAAGACCGGGGGGCGCACTCCATGAAGATCACCGTCAACCCGACGGTGCTCGACCGCCTGCGCCGCGAAGACGAAGAAACTCTGGTTGCCATGGAGAAAAAATTCCACGGCCATCTAACCTTTGTTTCCGATCCGCATTTCCATATGGAGGAGTTCACCATCACCAACGACGAAACCAACAAGGTGATTTACTCCAGCGTCGAAAACGACAAATAACGAAGGGTTCCAACCCTCGAAAAAAAGCGCTCTCACCGGAGCGCTTTTTTTTGTGCTCAACACGGTGCCGATCAATCCCTGGAAAATACGTCCATATATTTAGCGATGCTTTTATGATCAATTAGCCATCGCTATATTCCGCCGGCAGGCCACTGAGAAATCAACGATGCGATTCTCAGCGAGTTCATTTTAAGGTCTTCCAGTTTGTCTTTTAACTGCTCCGAGCTATGGCTTTTTTTTAACAGGATTAACCGGATGAACAGGATCCTTATAAGATGATCAATCCTGTCTGTCTTGTTAATCCCGTCCAAAGTAATCAATCTGCGGCGATTCAGTTTCCACAATCCACAGTGGTGCTGTTAATAAGTCGCTACTAGCAGCCACTTATCCACAATTTACCCACCAAACACATCATGTTGTGGTGGGTACGGTAGTTTATTAGACATAAGATATATTATGCGACGTTGAGTATCGATCAACAAATACAGGGGTTTTGTGAGATCATCATTTTTAATTCGGATGGAAGGCTCAACAGATCGCCCATGCGGCGCACGGGACGTTTAATAAAAATCCGCCGCTGCGATTGGCTCTGTTATACTTTTCGTGTCCGGGATTGCGCTCTGGCAGGTTTGCCGCAGTCGATTAACCCATATTTTTAGACGGCTTGGGAAAAGCCGTTTGAAACGTTTCCAACCCTTGGAAAATGTGCAATATTCCAAACCTGTTTTTTTTAAGGAACTCTATGGCAAATGTTGAATATTCTAAAGCGCTCTGCAGTCGGCTGCTTGAGGCCGCTAATCCTCCCGCATTAAAAATTCGTCACCGAATTGTACGCTATGAGGAAGGCGACGAATTGCGGATCGATTTAAAAGGCGTCCACCCGGCTGTCACAGGAACCGGTGCACTGGTGATCGATAAATTTCTCGGCGGCGGCTTCGCCGGACAGGTCTACCGCTGCCGTCTGAACGAACTATCTCTGTCCGAAGGTTCATCCATTGATGGCCTGGAAAGCGGCAAACTCTATGCGGTGAAAATCATCATTCCGCCCTCCGCGTTTGCTCACTGGTTTCGCAACACAATTTACTGGCTGGCCTTTCAGGGTCCGTTCAGCTCGCAGGTCAATTACGGCGCCTGCCGCTCCGGTTTGATTCTTCAAAAACTGGTGCGTCGCGCAGCGAAAACAACATTCGGACGCGAAACCGCCATTAAAGATGCCTACGCCTCCTTTTGGGACGCCAACCTGAACGCCTACGGCGAAATCACTGAATGGATTGAGGGTCGCATGTGGCACCTTGAAGCGGATAGTGAACTCAAGGGCCGCACGGATTGGAAAACGATTGATTTGAGTCAAACCGCCAGCCCGGAGTACATCGCCAAGCGCCGATTTATGGCCGACATGGTCGAGTTGATGCACTCAATGGGCGCGCCGGAATTCGCCCGTCAGTACGAATGGTGGACCATGAAGAGCCAGCCCAATTCCATGAAGCGCACCGATCTGCCGAACTGCGAAGGACCCGGCGACGGGCTGTGCGCCATCGACTTTCGCGCCGGGCTTGCCCTGCTCCCGTGGCTGCCGATGAGCCCCGGCGATATCAAGCTGATTTTTGACGGACTGTTTAAACGCAAAACACTGGTTCAGTTCGACCGCTGCGACACCGAAAAAATGAAAGCCTTCTTTGCGGAACACGCCGAGGTTTTTGCCGACATGCAGCCGGCCATTGATGAGTTTTTCGCTCAGGATCGAGCCTACCGCCGGTCGCTACCGGATATCACCCATCACGGCCTGCGGGTTCTTTTCGACCGCGAACTGCAGAAAGATATCCGCGGCGGACTGGTGGAAGGCTACCTCGCCGCCGACCTCATTGATGAAGCATTCGCCGAAAAGCTCAATCGAGGCGGGCTGCGCTTTTCCATGTTTCATCTGCTGGGCATTCTTCCAATCCTTGGAAAAATGACCCGCCATCGCTGGGGCAACACCGCCTATCGCCGGCATGTGTTCGGTATTTTAACCAACACCCCCTATCGCCGCACGGCGCTGAGCGCCTATGCCGCCGACAAGCTGATTGCCTGGCTGCGGGCCGGACGAGTTGATGAGCGGCATACCGAATTTCTCGCTGCACGTCCGTGGATATTCCTGGCAGAACGCCTGACGCTGGGACTGCTTCCGATCGTTCTGCACCGTGTGGTTCTGCGCCCTGCCCGCATTGGCCAGCGCATCCGCGACGGCTATCGTTTTCTGAAAAGCTTCATCACCAGCGCCGACTTCCGAGAAGGATGGTTCCTGAACGAAATCGCGCTCGGCGAGCAAGAAGGCATGCTGACAGAAGAAGAACGCACGCTGCTTGAAGGTGTGGTGAAAGATCCTTTTATTGTCAAATACCTCAAATGTCTCGGTGTGCACTTTGCCACCGTTCCGATCACACAAATCGTCAGCGTCATCGGCGGCGCCATTTGGGCTGGATGGCTGTTGGCCAAGGGCCACTCCTGGGGCGAAGCGCTCGGAGCCTTCGGTCTGACAGTCGCCGTTTTTCAGGTTACGCCGATCTCTCCCGGCTCGGTCTGCCGCGGAGTGTTTGTGGTCTATTTGATGATCAAGGAGCGCAATCTGCGCGACTACATCATCGCCGCGCCGGTGTCGTTTTTGAAATATGTCGGGTACCTTGCCTTCCCACTGCAAATGACCACCACCTACCCTCATCTCGCCCGCTTCATGGCCAGCCGCTGGGCCACCAACATGGTTCATGTCATTCCGGTCTTCGGCGAAAAAGGCGCCCTGTTTGAACACTGGGTTTTTGATACCTTCTTTAATCGCCCCCAGAAATTCGCGATCTGGGCTGCGCCGCGTATGCGATGGATGCTCGACGGATGGATGATTTTCGGCCTAGCGCTGACGGGTCTGGCCTTCTACCTTTGGCCGCTAAAGCTGATGGAGATGAAGCCGATGGTGAACATCACGCTGGCGACGATCGTGCTGTTCGCCCTACCCCGCCTGCTATTCTATCCGCTGATGCGCCGCAAAAAGCATATTTCCAGCTAAGAGAAACTGAGCGGCGGGAACGCGGGGCTATTCCTTATCCTCACCCTGTTCCTCATCGTCATAGGACGTAGAGATACCGAGTTCGTCGCAGATAATCTGGGTGACGCGGTTGGCGGGGTCGCCGTGGCCGAGTTTTTTCTCGACGATTTCAAAGTTCTTAATCATGGCACTTCGCTGGCGGGTGTCGTTCATGAGCATTTCAAGATTCGCCGCCAGCTCCAGAGGCTGCATCTGAAATTGAATGCGTTCCGGCATCACTTCACGGCCGCAAATGATGTTGACGATGCCCAGCCACGGAATCTTAATGAAATAACGGGCGATGGCATACGTGATGGTGTTGGTTTTGTAAACCAAAACGGTCGGGCAATGAAGCAGAGCCGCCTCAAGGGTGGCCGTGCCGGAGGCCACCAGCGCGGCGTCCGCCTGTTTGAGCACTTCGCGGGAATTATCGATCACAACCGTATAGTGCAGTGGCGCACTTTTGATGTCACGAAGCACCTCCTTAACCACTTCCTCCCGGTTGGAGGGGACGGCAATAATAAAGCTGATATCCAGCCGTCCGCCCTGCTCAATTCCCAGCGCAGCTCCAAGTAACCCAGGTAGAATCCGGCGGATCTCCTGCTCGCGGCTGCCGGGCAGCAGTGCGATTTTTTTTCCCTCCCCCCATGGGAGCGGCTTCCACTCTTTTTTGCGGAACCGGCACAGATCATCCACCATCGGGTGGCCGACAAAATCAACCTGCAGATCGACATCTTTAAACACCTCGACCTCAAAGGGGAAAATAACCATCAGCCGGTCGATGGTTTCGGCCATTTGCGGGATGCGGTCTTTTTTCCACGCCCAAACCTGCGGACAGATATAATAGAGCACTTTAACGCCGCGTTTTTTGAGTTCTCTGGCGAGACGCAGGTTGAAGCCGGGGTAATCAATCAGGAGCGCTACGTCCGGCTTGCGGTCATCTACTTCCTTGAGGATTTCATCGAACACCTTCTTAAAAAAGGAGTAGCGCTTGATGACTTCTACGAACCCAAGCACATCCATTTCACTAACATCGTGCAACAACTCCATACCCATAGACTGGAGTTTTTCACCGCCGATCCCCCAACAGTTAATTCCGGGACAACGCCAGCGCAGGGCCCGAAGCACCTCCGCCGCATGCATATCGCCGGATGCCTCCCCGGCAACAATGAGAAGCGATTTCATCTGCAGGTCTCCTTATCTAAAACGGTGATTGCCAACCCGTCGGCATCCGCCTTTTGAATCAGCTTTTCTTTTTCAAGTAAAATGGCGCTGCCGGCTTCGATCGCAAGGCAGGACACTTTGGCTTTACGAAGCGATTTGAGTGTGCGGGTGCCGATCACGGGGATGTCAAAACGCATGTCGTGCCCGACTTTCGGAACCTTTACCACAACAGCGCCCTGCCCTCCAAGTTTACCGCCGCGTCGAATCGCTTTATCGGTTCCTTCAAACGCTTCAACCGCGAGGATCATTCCGTCCTTGATCACCACGGTTTGTCCAATGTCGAGGTGGCTGGTATCCTTAATGACACGCTGGCCAATCTGAATATCATTCAACTCACGCTCATCCGGAGCGCGAGCGGTCAGGAGTCCGGCAGAAGGCATGTAATCCTGCATAAACTCACTGGCAGGCAGAAGCGAAACGCCCGTTTTTTGCATCTCTTCGATAATGGCGCCGAAAATACTGTGCGCATTTTTGACCTGAAGTGTTTTCAGTAAATCTATTAATGCTTTGTCCATCCGGACCCGAAACAGATTTTTTGGATTGATCTGCCCGGCCATCACGGCGTGCTCCGCACGGCTGGACCGGAGCGCCGCCAGCATGGCGGCCAATGCGCAGGCGTTGCACCAGGTCACATGATCGGCGACGGATTCAATCTCACGACTGGTTTCGCCGCGAAACGCCACCGCATCGATGCGGCTCACGCCCTGCCCGCGCGCGGCACGGGCCAGCAGAAGCGGATAATCGCCGCGTCCGGCAATCAGAATCAGGCTCTCAGGTACTCTGCTCATGATCATGTTCCAGGCTAGAAGATGTTATTAAATGGAATGCTTTTCTTCGGGGCCACTGGCGGAACCAGTTTCTGGAACCGGGCGTCTTTATACAGTGGAGAAAGCCGGGCGTCTTTAATCAGCACGCTTCGGATAGAATCTCCACCCAGTTCGACGGCCTTTTCAATTGAATCAAGAGCTGGCGTGATCCGGGTGCGGGTTAATTGGATAGCGGCCAGTTCGATCCAGATGTGGGTGTCGTCCGGTTTCTCTGCCAGATATTTAACCAACGTGGCTTCGGTCAGATCGAAGCGACGCATCTGAGTGAGTTGCTGTGCAAATTGAAGCAGAAATTGCGGAGGCAGATTGGCTGACAGCATTTTACCGACCAGCGAGCGCATTTCAGTATGCAGTTGCATGGCGTTGTAAAGTTGAACCAACTCAAGTGCATTGCCCACGTCGACCGGCTTGCCGTCCTTCGACGTCATCAGCGCCTCCAGTTCAGCCCGCCGCTGATTCATTGTCTCCATTTGTTCAATGTACTGAAGGGTTGGCTCCACCCGGTCATTATAAATGTCCTGCTCACCAAAGGCTTTGATCACCGTGCGGGCGTCATTAAGCCGCTGCTGACGCAGATACAGATCCGCCAGACGGAATACAGCCTCAGGGCTGAGCGGATAGAGCGCGACCGCCTGCTTGAAGGCGTATTCCGCCTCGTCCAGGTGACCTCGGGCCACATACAGCCCGGCGATGGCGCTGCGCAGTTTGGAAAAGCTTTTGCGCGCGACAATATCGCGGACAAATTTGCGGTCGTTCACCAGGCGATCCACATACCACCCCCAGAACTCATGATCGTTTTTGATCATTTCCGGACTAATGGCCGTCGGCTTGTTGTTGATCTTCATGATCAACCCGTGCGGAGTGAGGTATGGATACATCCAGGGAATGACATAGCTTTCCTCAACGTAGAAATCGCGCTGACGAAGCGTGCCGTCCGGTCCGGTCGGATCCATCGGAACAACCGCCGCGCCGGACTGACGGGTCGACTCGTCAGTTTTTGCTTCGGTGACGTACTGATTGTGATCAAAAATCTGACGGCAGAGAATACCATTGATCTGCATGACGCCGCCGACACCCTGCACCTGAACACGTCCGTCCTCGGTACTAACGTCGGCTCCGGCATTAATGCGACCGCTTTGAACGCCTTCAACATATTCTCTAAAGGCGACGTTGCTGTCTTTCTGAGCCGGAATCCATATCTGGTCGCCATAGAGATCGCGCATGACAGCCATATAGGTGTTATCAGCCAATGCATTCTGCGTAATGAGATAGACATCCGCGCGCACCTGTGGGCAGTAGATCATATAGGTTGGCACAAAGCGTCCGGGGTCGGTTCCACCAAAAAAAACGGCATTGGTTCCCATCGGCGGCGGGTAGTCCGGATTCGGGTATTTCGCCCATTCTTCTTCGAATTTTTTGTCGTCCTTCCCGCACTCATACCAAATGTCTTTTTTTATTCCTTCGACACCCTGCAGCTGCCAGTTACCGAACTGCCAGCCAAAGTCGTGGCCGTTCTGCTCGGAGCCGCCGACCACGTGCTCCTGCTGTTTGCTGTAGTAGTTTTTCCAAACCAGTGAGAACGGAAGAAGAAGCACCAGAGCCACTCCAACCCATTTAGTGAATACATTGTCACGCACCAGCGTTTCGAGCCACGCCATCATCAAGAGCAGGCCGTACCCCAGCCAGATGGCATAGACGGCATGCGATTGAATGTACTGCACGCGAGCGATGAAGAGTGTCTGCATGTCGATCTTCGGGTTCTGCAAAATCATGAAGAGCAGACCGACCCCGATGAAGGCCACCAGTGTGGTGAGCAGCCAGAAGTTATTCTTTTTGCCGAGCCAGCGCACCGAAACAAACGGGATGGCGGCCAACAGGGCAACCGGCGCAAGGAACTGAGCGCGCAGGTCGCGCAGATAGGCCCCGACCTGCAGCACAAAATGCCATGAAAAGACGTGAGCCAACTTCACCTGCTCATACTGCCCGCGGGTGATGGCGTGCATAAGCCCTTCCCATGTGCGCGGATAGCCCCAGTTGATCGGCGGATTCTGATCAGACGAAAACGGCATGTAGAGATAAAAGGAAAGGCCGAGAAGCATCAGTAGATAGGTGACGCAAACGGTTTTTCCATTCGGCAGGAACAATCCCAATACCGGAATCAGCACAGCATAAGCGCTCCAGAGCCAAAACGGAGCATGATCCCATCCGCGGTTCCAGGCCCAATCCGCAGGGCCAAATTTATTGATCGCGACCATCAGAACATAGAAGAGTCCTACAATGATGAAATCACGCCCCAGCTTAATGTTGCGCAACACCACAGCCAACCCAATGGCCAGTCCCATAAACAATAGGGTCTGATGATTGGTGAGACCCAGACCGAAAATGAAAGCGGCAATGAATAACGGCTTGGGGTTGTCCGGCTCCGACATCCAGCGGTAGAGAAACAGCAGCACGGCGGTTTGGAAGAGAATATTCGGGGCGTACACTTCAGCGATTACCGACTGCGACCACATACCCTGACTGAACGCCAGCAGCAACCCGGCGGCGATTCCGGCCACGCAGCAGAACAGGCTTTCCGTTTTTTCGCCGAGCACTGCGGTCTCTTTTTTCAGGTTGCGCAGAAAATCCATTCCGGACCGGCTGACCAGCATGGCGAGAATTCCGCAGGCGGCTGCGCCGGTGAAGGCGGAGAAAAAGTTAACCGCCCAGGCGGGGTTCGGGTAGCCGTGGAAGGTCACCTTGTGGAAAATCCACTGGAAAAACCAAGTGAGCAGGCTCCAGATCGGATAGCCCGGTGGATGCGGCACGCCGAGATAATCAGAGGCAACAATCAGCTCTCCGGAGTCCTCCAGACCGACCGTGGGTTGAAGCGTCAGCGTGTAAACAATCAGAGAGACTAAAAAAGTAAATCCGAGGGCAATCCAGTCGGAGCGGCGAAAGAAAGATGTTTTGTTCAAAATACGTCCCTTTTTTAAAAACTGCGAACCCGAGCAATAAGCCTTTTTTAGTTCGAAAGGTCAAGTTTACAGGGCGCGATAACTCCTGTAGAGTCAAAAGCATGAAGAGTGAAAACGAACCGACAGCATCCCGTTTTGCCACCGTGTACGGAAGCCCTGGGCAAGGCCCGCGAACCATGGGTCCCCTGCGCGTTTTCTGGCCGCTCGCGCCGATCTGTCTCGCGGCAGGATGGCTGTTGCGCGCCGCACTCCCGTTCCCTGAACTTTCCACCACGCAGGCAGGCCTGCTTTTTATTGCACTCGCCGTGGCGCTCGCCTTCTTTACCATCTGGAGCGCCCAGCGCCTGCGCAGCTTTCTAAAAGGTGCCGAAGGTGAGGAAAAGGTTGCCCGCATCCTCTCTTTCCTGCCGGCGGGCTGCACCGTATTTAACGACCTGCAACTCGCTGACGGCGGACCGGCCTTCGACCACATTGTAATCAGTCCATCCGGTGTTTTTGTGATTGAAACCAAAAACTGGAGCGGAGAGATCTCCTTCGAAAAAGGTCAGGTTTTGTACAACGGAAAAACACCGGGCCGTCCGCCGATCAAACAGGTCAAGGAGGCCGCGGCCGCCCTGCTCAACCACCTGAGTGAGGCGCAGTGCCCCGACGTGCCCGTTCATCCGGTGGTCTGCTTTGTGAACAACCGTCCGCAGGGCGGACTCACCAACATCGGCGGTGTGCGTATCTGCACCGACATCGACCTGCGCGACCTGTTTGAAAACGCGCTGGAAAACCCCGTGGGCGAAGGGGCCTGTGCGATTATTGCCGCCGAACTGGCTCGCTGCCTCGACGAAAAATAAGGAGACCATTATGACCCGTGTACTGATCCCGGTTGCCAACGGCTCCGAAGAGATGGAAACCGTCATTCTGGCGGATGTGCTTCGCCGCGCCAGCTGGGAAGTTGTGCTGGCGGGCATTCAAGGCAATGGCCCCATCACCGCCTCGCGCGGCGTCCGGCTGGTTCCCGACGAGCAATGGGAAAAACTCGACCTGAGCACCTTCGACATGCTCGTCCTGCCCGGTGGACTGGGCGGCACAGAGGCACTGTGCGCCAATGACGGTGTTCAGGAAGCATTGCGTATTTTTAATATTGAAGAACTCTGGATCGGCGCCATCTGCGCCGCGCCGCTGGCGCTTCATAAAGCGGGCGTTCTCCGAAAGAGAGCCTTCACATGCTATCCGGGAACGGAGGAGAAAATGAAACGCGCCGACCGATCCGATGACCCCGTGGTCGTCGATGGCCACATTGTCACCAGCCAGGGGCCCGGAACCGCCATCCCCTTCGCGCTAAAACTGATTAAACTGGTCGACGGAGCTGCAGCGGCCGACAAGGTCGCCAGCGGAATGATCTACTGAGGTAAGCCATGTCCACCGATCAAAAAAAAGTCCGGATTCTGATCAATCCCAACTCCGGATTGGGAAACACTCTCGATCAGGTTCGCGATGCCCTGCTCGAACACTGGGATCTGCCGGGAATCGACCTCACCATGCAGTTTAGCAAGTCCAAAGAGGACGGCCAGAATAAAGCCCGGCGCGCGGTGGATGAGGGGGTTTCAGTTGTATTGGTCATGGGTGGCGACGGAATGGTCAACACGATCGGAAGTGTTCTGGTCGGAACCAATGTGGCTCTGGGCGTCATTCCAACCGGAAGCGGTAATGGGTTTGCCCGCCACTTCGACATCCCGCTCAATATCAAAAAAGCCACTATTGCACTGGCCAATGCACGCATTCAGCCAATTGATGTCGGCTTTGCCAATGACCAGCCGTTTTTCGTCACCTGTTCGCTGGCGTGGGATGCAGCGTTGGTCAAGGGGTTTGAAAAATCACCGGTGCGGGGAATTCTTCCCTATGTTTTTGCCGGGGTTTATGAGTTTTTTGAATACAGCCCGCAACCCTTCACGTTTCTGATAGACGAAACGGAAGAGCTGTATATTGCCGATCCCATACTCTGCACCATCGCTAACCTGACCCAGTTCGGCGGCGGTGCACAAATCGCACCGGATGCGAAACCGGACGACGGAAAACTTCAACTCATCACAATCCGCAAAAAACATTTTGCAAAAGTTCTTCCCATGATTGGAAAGGTGTTCGATGGCACCATTAACAGCCTGAAGGAAATTGAAACCCATTCGTTCCAGACTCTCACCGTAAGGCGGAAAAAAGAAGGACCGATGCAGCTTGATGGCGAACTGCTCTCGGCCCCTTCCGAGGTTCACATCCGAGTAGAACCCCGCGCACTCAACGTGCTGGTTCCCTAACGCGATTTGGCAACGCGCTCGACCTGATCAAGGTATTTCTGGATGTCGTCGCGCGGTTTGATTTCCTGTGCACGGCGCAGCAGCGGCAGTGCTTCAGTATATTTGGACTGGCTGACGAGCAGCTGCGCGTGACGGACTTTGGCGTCGGCTTCGTATTTTTCGAGGCTTTCGGCGCGCTCATAGTAGAAGATGGCTTTTTCCGGCTCGTTGGCGCGGCCGGCATGCTGGCCGAGCAGGATGAGCGCTTCGCCGTCAAGCGGGTCGAGTTCGACAATCTGTTCGAGCACGCGCACCTCTTCTTCGCCCTGCCCTTCGGCAACGGCGATGCGCGCCTGCAGTTTGAGCAGGTCTTTTTTGTCGACCGGGCCGAGGCCCGCGCCGTGCAGATCTTCAACGTGCTGAATCAGCGCTTTGGTTTCTCTGAGCGCGCCGCGGGTGACGAGCACTTTCGCGGCGCGAATCGGCCGTTCAGCGTTGCGGTCCGGGTTCTGTTCCATGGCGCGGATATAGGCGTCCACCGCCATCTCATAAAGGCCTTCATTCACGTAGATGTCGCCGAGCATGTTGAGGCTGTCGACGGTGGATTGGCCGAGCTGATCGACCAGTTCATAGTTTTCGGCGGCCTTGAGCGGTTCTTTCAAACCGACGTAGGCGTTGGCCTGCAACAGCCAGAGATCAGCACGCGCGGGATCTTCATCAATCAGCGCGGCGCAGAGCGCGACGGCTTCCGGATAACACTGCTGCTTGAACAGCGCTCGGGCGAGGCCCATTTTCCAGTCCATGGTGGCCGGGTCGAGCAGAACGGCCTGCCGATAGGCGGATTCGGCGGAAAGGTTGTTTTCAATGGATGAATAGGCGAAGCCGAGCAGACCGTAGGTGAGCGATTCGGTGTCGCCCAGTTCGACGGATTTGGTGAGCGCCGGCAGTGCTTTTTCGAACTCGCCCTGCTGGACATAAATCAGGCCGAGGTTGCGATGTGCGCGGCGGAACTTCGGATATTTTTCAACCGCGGTTTCGTAGGCCGCAACCGCTTTCTCCAGCTGTTCGGTCTGCAGGTAGATGTTGCCCAGCATAAAATCAAAGGTGGCGCTGACGGCTTCGCCGCGGCTTTTTTCGAGCAGACGGGCCGCCTCGTCCATCTTGTCGGATCCGATCAGATCCTGCACTTTCATCAGCTCGTCGCGCTCGATGGTGGTCACGCGCGGCTCCACATCGGTTACGGCGATATAGCTCTCGGCAAATTGCTTTTTGAACCGCTTCGTATTCCACAGCTCCAGCTCCGTCCGGCTCAGCGCAGACCCCGCCTTCGGCTCTACAACTGCGTCCGCAGTTTTAGTCGAAGCGCAGCCGCTCACCAAAGCAATGAGAACCAATAACCCAATTTCAAATTTCAAATTTCCAGTTTCAAGTTTCATGTCTCTATCCTTTCGGAAAGGTGATGGGAACACGCATGCGGAAGCGGACGGCTTTCCCGTTGCGTTTTCCAGGTTCAAATTTCCATTGTTTTACGGCGGCTAGCGCCGGTTTGGTAAATACGGGGTCGGTGGATTTCTGCACCACCGGATTAATCACGCGGCCCCGCTGATCCACCACAAAGATGATGTAGACCGTGCCGGGAGATTTGCGGCGGGTCGCTTTGCTGAGCGTCGGGCCGGGCTGATAAATAACCCGAGGTTTCTGGTCGAGATCGGCCATTGAGAAGACGGAGTCGAGGTCGTCCCCTTTTGTAACCGCGGTGTTGAGCTGGACGGCAAAGTCGCCGCCCATCCAGCCTTCGCTGAAACCGGGGTTCATCGCCAGCTCCAGTTGCGACAGGTCGAGCGGCGGGGCTTCTTCGGCAAGCGCCGGCGGGGGCGGTTCTTCTTCCTGCTCTTCCTCCTGTTCCGGCTCCGGCGGCGGAGGGGGCGGGGGCACGTTGGCCACATCGACGTCCTGCAGTTCCATATCCATATTCCGCGGTTGCGTAATGGTCTGCATCAGCGGAAGGATGAGAAAAAACAGCAGCGTCAAGCCGATCGCGCCCAGGGCGACCCACAGACGGTGGCGGAAGCGCGAAATAACGGTGGATGATTTACGGCGTTTCACGGGAAGATGCTCAACCTTTTGGTTTAAGTGCGGCGAGGCTCACCTTGGTGGCTCCGGCGAGTTTGGCTTCGTCGATCACTCGCACGAGCAATCCGGACTGCGAGGCGGCATCGGCCTGAATGATGACGGGGACATCCTCTTTCTGAAGCATGCGCCGGACGAGCGGCTGAATGCCTCCCATGCCGATATCCTGGCCGCCATAGACCACTTCGCCCTTTTCGGTGAGCGCCAGCAGGATGCTGGTTTTTTCGAGTTGCACCGAGGATGCGGCCTGCGGCTTATCAACCTCAACCCCGGTCTCTTCGACAAAGGTGGTGGTGACAATAAAGAAGATGAGCAGAATGAATACACAGTCCATCAGAGGGGACATATCGACCCCGACATCTTCATTTTCTTCTGATCCCATACTGCGAAAACGTCCCATAATTAACTCCCTTGAAAATATTGCTCGCGACTAATCGACGGCACCCTATCTTTTCAGCCGCTGGTACTGCTTCTGCGTACAGACGGTTTCGAGATGCGCGAGGAAGGCTTTATAGCGTTCGTGCCCGCGCGTTAGCTGATACTGAAAGAACAGACCCGGCAACGCGATGATCAGACCGGTCTCGGTGGTGATGAGCGCTTCAGAAATCCCGGCGGCGATCATCCCCATGGTTTTATCACCGCCGGAGCCGGATGCCAGCGCACCAAAAGTGGCCAGCATGCCCGTGACGGTTCCAAGCAGGCCGAGCAGCGGCGCGGAACTGACGCAAACTTTCATCACGCGCAGGTCGCGGGTAAAGGGTGTAATTTCTGTAGAGCGCAGTTCCTCAAAAAAAATGGCGGTCTGTTTAAGAGAACTTCCTCCGGTCACAAAATCCAGTAGTTCTCCGATAGGCCCTTTGCGCTGCTCCGGATGATTAATCCAGTGGCGCCAGGTTTTTTCGGGAACGGACTGAAAGCCTTTTTCGTTGAGGTTGAGCTGGATGTTCATCCCAATCCCGAAAAGGATTAAGGCGTTCAAAGTCAAGGCCACCATCGCCCACCCGCCTGAAAGCCAGATTTCTGCTGTTTGCTGGAAAAGACCGCTCATGGATTACACCGCTTCAGGTTTCTTTCTGACGGAATTTTTTGTAAGCTGGTTAATCAGCGAAACCGCCGCTTTTTCCATCTGGTCGAGCATGCCGCGGGCTTTGCGCGACAGGAAGGCGTGGAAAAGCAGCGACGGAATGGCGACAATCAGACCGAACTCGGTCGTAATCAGCGCTTCGGAAATGCCGCCGGAGAGCGTCTTTACGTCGCCGGAGCCGAAGATCGTGATCAGTTTAAAGGTGTTAATAATCCCGGTAACAGTTCCGAGCAAACCGAGCAGCGGCGCGGAGGAAGCGCTGATGGCCACAAACGGGAGAAAGCTCTGCAGCTTGAGTTTCGCGGCGAGTATTTTTTCGTACATGATCTCTTCGACGAGGTCGCGCGGCTCCTGAATATGCTCGATTCCGGCGGAAAGCATCTCACCGGCCGGGCCGCGGATGGAGGCCGCCACTTCCGCGGCGGTGGCGGTGTCCTCCTCGGCGACTGCAGTCAGAAGCATTTGAATCTGAGCATCGGACGGTGAACGCAGGCGGGAGAGCTGAATCCATTTGAAGAGAGCCGCTAACAGTGCGGCGGCGGCCAGGCCGAGAATCGGAACCATGGTCAAGCCCCCTTTGCTGATATGCTCCCACAGGGTCTGTTTGGTGGCTTCAATTTTGTGCGCATTGCCGAGTGTCGGGTCGAGCGGGAACTGGCCAACAGAATCGGAAACAACGTTTTGGGCGGCTTTGGAGTCGGCGGCGGCTGTAAAGGCGATGACTGCCGGCTCCAGTGAACCAAGCCGCTGTTCGGCCGTGCCGACCACGTTGCCATCGGTCGAGGCAAACAGCGCCGCCGGACCAAGCAGAACAAAAGTGCCCTCTTTCATCAGCCCGCCCGGGCCGACGGCGGTTCCGGAAAAACGGTCACCGCCGAGCGCGGCGTCGAGCCGTTCGAGCGAGGTGGAAACAAGTGCAGCCTGAGCCTGATAAACATCCAAATCGGAAAGGTTGCTGTTTTCCGGAGCCAGCTTGGCCGCCTCCAGAACAGACTCATAGCGGTGGAGTTCAGCGATGTGCAGGCGGGATTCGAAATTGCGGATGTATTCGTTGAGCAGGTTGGCCAGATAGTTCTTTTCCTGTTCGCGGGATTGAATCTCGGAGCGCAGGTTGGTCAGGTCGAGCGTGCGGCTGTCGAGCAGACGGGTGGTCTGCTGATAGTCGCGGCGCACTGCGGACAGCTCGTCTTCCAAATCGCTGAGTTTGCGACTCATCGGAATTTTTTCCATGACGATTTTCTGCCGCAGCGCGGTGAGCTCCGCAAGGCTGTCTTCGAGCTGGTGCTGCACCGTGATGTCAGCGCGTTCGAACGAGCCTTTGGCAGGGAGCGGATCGGGATCGGGAAAGGTGACCTTGTCCGGATTGGTGCTGTCGGCCGGAATGGTGATGACCATACCGGCCTGAAGTCCTCCGGACTTCTTGATGAACTGCTTGTTGGCCGCATAGATGGCGCGCCAGCCGGCGGACTCTCCATACAGTTTGCGGGCGATTCCCATCAGGGTGTCGCCGGAGTGCACGGTGTAGGAGCCGGACGCAGCGGCCGTTTGGGCCTGCGCGCACAGCATGCCAGCAAGCAAAAGAAAAAGAACGAAGTAGTTTCTCGTTTTCATAACAGCTGACTTTCTCAATTAGTTGATTTCAACCGGAAGCTGCACAAAGGCGGCGACCTGTTCGTTTTTCAAAATAGCGATGGCTTCCGCAATCTCCGAAGCGGCATCGTTGGCGGGAGTCCAGATCCAGGCGCCGTCGGAAGAGGTGCCGGTTCCGGCGCTCTTGCCGTCGGCGCTGGCGTAGTAGGCCTGCCCGATGCCGACGTACATGGCGGTCACCTCGGCGGAGGTTCCGTCCGGCAGGGAGCGGACTTCACTGGTCAGCGAGATCTCGCGGCTGAACTTATTCACTTCGTTCAGGATGCCCACCACGTTCTGAAAGCGTTCGGCCAGCGACAGTTTGGTCTCCTCGACGTTTTCGGGAATCCTCTGGCTGAGCGGCTTAACCCGCTCCCGGATTGGATCCGGCAGACGGGCAAGAAGCGTTTGAGTGTTTTTTTCGAGTGTCAGCACGGTTCCGGCGAGCGCGCCGGATGCTTCCTTTAATTTCTCATTCGCCTCAACCAGCCCGGCGCGTTTTTTATCGGCTTCGCTGATGCTGTTTTCTGCATCCGCAATTTTTTCTTTCAGGGAGTCAATTTCCTGCCGAACCAGCTCAACGCGCTCACTGAGCATTTCTTTACCGAGCGCCCAGTCGCGCTGCTCCTGCGAGATCACCTTGCGGGTCTCCACCCACTTTTCGAGCGCGGCGCGCACACCGTCCACGCCGTGCGAGTCTGCTGTGGACAACGCAGGGAGCAGGGAGCTGAGAGCAAGGAGAAATATACCCCGCGCAAAGCCTTTCGCCATACTCCGCGTTCTAAACTCGAAACCTTGAACTCTGAACTCTGAACTTTTCTTCATAATTTCCTCATCTGCTTTTAACGCTGCATTGAGCGCGGACAAATAAATCACTTTCGTGTTAGCTCTGAATGAGCGGTTTGTTAAAACTCGCACCCCAGACTGATCGAGAACTCCATTCCCTTTTTGCAGGAGGTTTTTGTGACTTCCTCGCCCGTGTAGTTTGAGCGGTAAACGGAATCAATTTCCGGATCGAGCAGATTCTTGGCCTTGAAGCCGAGTGTCCAGCGTTCACCCAGTTTCTGGGATAATGAAAAGTTCAGCGTGGCATACTCTTTTTCATACACATGCGGAATGTAATGGCCATTGTCCTGTGTTCCCGCCGCTTTCAGCGCATCGCCTTTGACGGTATAAAAAATCCCCAGCTCGGTTCCAAACTTTGGAACCGTGTAGGTTGCATTCAGATTGTAGAGATATTCGGGTGCGCCCATCATATCGCGGGTCAGACCGGAACTGTATTCGGCGTCGATGATTTCATCGCGCAGGTTGTCGAGCTCCGGGCCGGAGGCATCCAGCTCGGACTCAATCAACGTGAGGTTCCCGCCCACCTCCAGTCCGTTGAGCGGCTCCCACCATTCCCCCAGCGACTGGCGCACTTCAACCTCATAGCCGTTAATGGTGCCTTTCGAATAATTATCCGCCGTGGTCACCAGAATCGCGCCGCCGACAATCTGCTGGCGGTAGTCGATGACATCCCTGATTTCCTTGTTGAACCAGGAGAGGGAGATCAGGCCGCCGGGATACGGGTTGTAGTCGAACCGAAGGTCGTAGTTTTTGAGCGCGCTCATCTGGAGTTCAGGATTTCCAAGAAAGGGATCATCCCCGACGTTTTCGACCTGCTGGATCGGCGTCAGTTCCTTAAAGGTCATGCGGGCGGTCGTTTCGGTGTAGGAGCCGCGGATGATCACTTTTTCGTGCGGGGTGAACTCAAAGCCGAGCGAGGGCAGCACGTCGTCCTGATTAATCGTGGCGTTCGCGGCGTCTTCATTGCCGGCGAAAACGGTTGAGCTGTAATTATATTTTGGGATGTAGAGCTTTGTGTCCGGGTCGACATCGCGCATGGAAGTTGAAATGCCGGTTGTTTCAAACCGCGCGCCTCCGACCAGCTTCAGGAAAGAGAAAACCGGAACTTCCGCCATGTAATACCATGCCGAAATGCTCTGATCGCCGTCATAGTTGACGTCGTTGGCGGACTCTTTCATCGAGAGGGGAATCGTTGAAAGATGGCCGCTCCAAAGCACATCCCAGCCGGCGGAATAGTTACCGGCCTTATCTGTACCGCCAATGTCATGATAAAAGGTGCTCTCATCATATTTCCGCTCCACCTGATCATCAAAGACACCGAACTTTAAAAAGCCCTCTTTGCCGTTCCAGAACTCGAACGGAAGCTTCAGGTTGTAGAAATATTGCTCGCTGTTCTCTTCCACCTTGCGCCATTTGCGCTGCAGCATAGAGATGCCGCCCTCTCCGGTCGCCAGATAATGAGTCGGAATGCCGTTTTCATCGACCGACCAGTAGGTCTCCAGCGTCCGGCGGTCGGGTGTGTCCATACTCGAACCGCTGCGGGCCACCGTCCAGTCGAACTCCGGATCGCGGAAGGTGATCACCGAGCCGAGGCTTCGATCACCGATCGGAAGTTTATGGGTGCCGCGCAGCTGAAGGCTGTCCGCGATGCGCTCGGTGTAATCGAGTGATTCAATCCTGCGGAACGGTGCGGCATCGGAAAAATCGGTTTCCCGGTTGCGGGGATACAGCGACCACGGCCACGGCGAGGCCGCGCCGCCGGGCGAAGCCGGATCGGCCGGATCATAATCCGGGAAAAAGTGATACTTCCCGCGCGTATCTTCTGCGAGCCGGGCGGTGTTTTCGGCGGCAAAATTGTAAGAATACAAAAAATTCAATGTGTGGTTTTCTGTTTCCGCACCGACTCCGCCGAGCGCGCCCCACTGAAGTTCGCTGGAACCCTTCGTGACATCAAACAGCGATGTGTCTCCCATATCTTCTGAGGGAAAGATCCCAATCCGGCGGTAGTCATCATGCGGATAGCCCGATGTGGCCGGAATCAGACTCGATCCATATCCTGTGTTGTTTATTTTGTCATTCAAAAGCCAGTACTTATCGTCCGCACCGCCCTCATAATAAGAGGCGTCCCGCTTGTAGAAGATCGAACCGACAAACCCGACTTTCAGGTCGGATCCGATATCGTACTTGTCACCGGCGGTGATCGACCAGTCGTACATGGGCGGGCTGTTGCCGCGCGACACGCCGAGCGTGCCCGTCCACGGGGTGCTGATGTCCTGCGGGCGGATGTCACCCGCATCATGGCCCCAGGTGCTGATATCCGTTCCGTTATCCTTCAAAAACCGGTCGCCCGCATCCCCGACATTGGTTTTGTACTTTGTGCCGAGCTTCAGTTTCAGCACCCCTTCGTCCGGAATTCCTTTGAGGATAATATTGACCGCACCGCCGGAGGCATCGCCCTGCTGATCGGGCGTGAAGGTTTTGGACACCTGCACACTTTCGATCATTACAGAGGGAAACTGGTCGAGCTGTACCGCCCGTTTGTCCGGGTCGGCGGACGGCAGGCGCACACTGTTCATCTGCGAATTGACATAGCGGTCCGGAAGCCCGCGCACCACGGCATATTTGCCGTCCTGAATCGTTGTTCCCGGCACCAGCGTCAGCGCCTGCGCCGCATCGCTGGCTCCCGCTTTGCTCATTAGATCCGACCCAACCGAATCCATCAGGGCCGGCGCTTCCATGCGCAAGTTGAGCAGTCCCTCTTCGGATGCGCCGCCGATATCCAGATCCTGAACAACAAACTCCTCCATGTCAGTGAACTCGCCGGCCAGCGACGCATCCTGATCGGCCATGGTGCCGGACGGCACCACCACGTCGGCAAACACCTTGCGGGTGTATCCCTCTTTGGAAACGATCAGTGTGTACGTGCCGGGCTCGAGACCGCTAACGACATAATTGCCCTCTTCAGTGGCCTGAACTTTTTGCCCCGTTTCTGCCACCGTCACTTCGGCCAGCGCCAGCGGCGCATCAAAATCGGTATCGTACACCATTCCGCGAATCCCGCCCGATGATTGCGCACAGACATTGCCGGAAAACAGGATGAGTCCCGCCCACAGTAGATTTCTAACAACCGGAAAAACACATTTCATATTCCGACCTCTGCCCCCTGACCTCTGACCTCCGGACTGCATTACCACGGTTCTCCAAGCCCGCTCTTCATTGCGTCCAAAGCGCTCCAGAGCTCTTCTGTCGGCTCCACTGTGTGGAGCGCCAACGACCGGCAAATGCGTTCCAAATCTTCCGCCTGCGGCCGCGAATTGGGATTCACCTGTCCCTCTTCAACCGCTTTTGTATAAAACGCCAGTGCCTGTTCCCGACCGCCGAGACATTCAGCGGTTTCGGCAATTCGGCAAAGCAGCTCCGCCCGCTCTATATCCACAATCACATCGCGTTTCGTCTCATAGACTGAAATCATCAACTGCAGGCCGGTTTTGGCCCGGTCAGCCTCTCCGGCCTTGTGCAGCAGCTGTACAAACGCGGCCTGTTCCGGAATATAAATGCGCGGCGAGGAACGGAGCGGTTCAATCAGTTCTTCGATCTGATCGAGCACGGTCAGCGCGGAAGCCGGATCGCTGTTTTCCAGTGCGGCATCCGCAAAGCGACGCAGCACATCCAGGCGCAGGAACACCGGCATCTGTTTGTTCAGTTTTGGAGAAACGTCCTCGACAAGAAACGTCGACAGGTCGACGCGGTCATAGTTCCTCCCAACCAGCTCCGCCATCTCCATGAGGCCCAAATGAACAATCTCAAAATTAGGATCCTGCGTCATCAGACGCAGCGTGTTCAACGTGTCGTCAAACGATTCCGGGCTATCGGGAAGCATGCGGATGATCAGCGCGGACGCATTCACGTCCCCGTAGGTTTTACTGTCCGCGTCGAATGAGTTGATGGTGCCGCTGATGAATCGCATCTCTTCAATCCGCGAGAGCACCGCGCGGTAGCGCCAATCCTCCAGTGTTTCAATCAGCGGATTCGGTGCGGCGGCCACAATCCGTCCGGACCGGATATCCTCCGACGTTTTCAACGCGCCCTGCGCGTTTTCAACCAACTCATCGGCCTGCCGGTCATATCCGTTTTCGGCCAGGTAATACGCCAGATCAGCCATTCCCATCCAGCGCCGCCAGTTGGCAATCTGTTCAATGTATTCGGCCGCGCGGGTCGGCTGTCCCAGCTGCAGGCAGGCATCCACGATATTCATCTGTGCCCGCGAGCGGTTTTTAATGTGCGGTCGCAGCGGCATGCCGGAAACTCCGGAAAAAGCGAGATCGAGCAGCTTCAGTTGAAATTCCTGAACCGGCTGATTCGCAACAGGATTTTCGTCCACTGCGGTATTGCCCTTTTTATCTGCCGAACCGCATGCCGCAAAAAACACCGTCATCAAAACAAAAGTCAAACCTGTCGCTAACCGCTTCATATTCATACCCTAATGGTTCGGAGTTTTAAAAAGGCTGGTGGCAGGAAGTCCTGCCACCAGCTTGGTTTCGAGTCCCTGTTGCTGTTATTTGTAAACAACGCGGTAGAACTCGGCATCATCGAGCGTGGCATCCACATAGGACATCACGCTGCCGTTGCCTTCGATCTCAGCCACATCCAGCGGAGTGGTGAAGCCAGCATCGGAAGCGCTCTGCACTTTGTACATCACGCCGTCCTGAGACTGGAAGGAGATGGACACTCCGCCCAGAGTGATAGACGCGGCCGGAGCCGTATGGCCGGAACCGTCGATGAATCCGAACTGATCCGCTGCGGTCCATCCCAGTAGCCAATTGTTGTTGGCGGAGAAGGCACCGGCGAAGTTGGCGGTTTCAAAGAAACCGTCAGCGGTGACCGAAGCGCCCATATCCACCGCGTCGTTCGCGGCAAGGGGATTCAGGCTGGTGACCGGGCTGATGGTTTTGCCTTCGGTGCTGGTGAACCCGGCGATATCACGGGTGATGCCTGCGATCGGCATGGAAGCCGGTTCAACAATGTTGTTCAGAGCGGCGTTGGTCTGCCCGAATCCTTCAAATTCGAAGTAGTCATTGTTGTTGTAGAACACGCAGTTTTTGAAGCCGGCCAGCGTGCCTTCGGTCTGAGTGTTGTAAATGGACTGCGGAGCAATCCCGATGGAGTTGGTCGGCAGCGTGGTGTGCGGGGTGGCAAACACTTCAGCCAGCGTCAGCGTGCCGTTGTAGCCGTATCCGCTGGCGCCGTCGCCGTCATCACCGTCCGGGCGAACAACTTCTTCGGAGACGTCCATCCAGATGCAGTTGCGATACTGCATACGGGCCCCGTCGCGCCATGCGGTTCCGCCGTCGCCGTCTTCGCCGTTGCCGTTACCCTGCCCGATCACCGTGAAGTTGGCGATGGTGGCAGTGGTCACCGGCTGTGCGTCGGAATCTTCCGCACCGTCGTGCTCAATGCAGTTGTCGCCGAGGCCGGAACCCTGATTAAAGTCGCCGGAGTAACCCTGAACGATCAGACCGAACTGGGCTTTTCCACGCCATCCTTCGTCGATGTCGAAGCTGTCGTCACCGACATTCCAGATATTAACGTGCTTCAAGCTGACTTTGCCGCCCCAGATTTCGATTCCGTCGTCGACGTTGTTCATGATTTCGACGTAATCGATATCGGTTTCAGCGCCGACCGCACCGAGGGAGAGACCGTTAAGCTCTTTGTTTGGCTCGGAGGACTGCTGACCGCCGTAACGGATCGAGAGGTATTTGATCGAGCCGCTGTCGTCGTTGTCGTTGTTGCCGCCGTAATAATGACGGGTGTCACCGCCGAATGCGGCAGAGAGACCTTCCATTTCCTTGTCGCTGCGTCCGTCGGGCTCTTTGGAGTTGAGCTCGCCGTCGGAACCGGTCACTGCCGATCCTTTGTAGTGCGAAGCGGAGATCAGACCGTTCCCGCAGATCGCAATGGAACCCCACTGGTTGCACTGAGCCTGCCAGGTGGCGAAGTCGTCATTGAGGCTGGTGAAGATCACCGGGTTGTCTTTGGTTCCGTTCACGAACAGCTGGCCGCCGCGAGCAACACCGAGACTTCCGTCGCCGGAGTTTTTGAAAACAACACCGGCGTCGAGCGTCAGGCTGGCGCCCGGCATCACGTAGACAATGTTCGTCAGTGAATAGTAATCCCCGTCCGGCAGCGCCGGCAGGTTTGTGGAGGTGGTGATATCGCCATCGATATAGGTCACTGCGGCCTGAGCACTCAGGCCCGCCGCCAGCATGGCAGCTGTCATGATATACTTCATCTTCATTGTTTTTCTCCTGTTTCCTGTTTCCTGTTTTTGATCAGCGGGTGATGCCTTTCGACCGGTTCTGGCTCCCTTTCTGAACCGGCCGTCGGGCAACTCCCTTTCAATCTGCTCCGAATCTCGCGGTGCACCCTACGTTCTCCGTGTGTGCGTTTTATGAGCTTTGCTCTAAGCTTCGGTTAAATATTTTTTCGTCCGCCGGATACTTTGTTTTGCATGCGGTAAAATCTAAGCGCGCTGTGTTTGCGTTTTGTGAGAAGGGTCTTTGATTTCAATGTGTTTTGAATTCAGCAACGGTTTGAATCGGAGGTTCGATTTTCCAAGGGTTGGAATTCTCGGAATCCATTTTTCCAACCATTGGAAAATCCGGACACTGAGCGCCAGTGCGAACGGAGTTCCAAGACAATGAGCCAGCGCCAGACCGGAACAATTTTCTGCGCAGACGGAGAACAGAAGTCGTCCCCTTTCCACGAGCACTGAAAACTGCGCGAAGATCGGAATGTAATGGCTGTTACAGTTCCGGCACACATAACAGTTTCCTGCAGGAAGCAGCTTCCAATTGCGCGGACGCTCTGTGCGGTAACGCTCCCGGCTTCCGCAATACGGACAGCGGCTTTTGAATCGTTTGAAAAGACGGATCATTTTTTCTCCTGCATGTCCGTGTTATTCAAACCGCCGCCGGTTAAATAATAATTAAGCCTCGGTTAAAATTTGGCGGGTTTTCCAATGGTTGGAAAAGAAACGGCAGGTCGGTTCGCAGTTACTTGTCGCGGAAGCGGTAGCCGACGCTGCGGACCGTTTCGATGTAGTTGCCGGCGCGCTTGAGTTTTCGGCGCAGGCCGACGATCTGCACATCGACTGAACGCTCGGTCACCGGATAGTCTTCGCCGTGAACGGCATCAACAATCTGGTAGCGTGTGAAGACCCAGCCGGGGCGGCGGGCCAGAAAATGCAGCAGCCGGAACTCCGTGGCGGTCAGGTCAACCGGCTTGTCTTTTACCCGCACTTCATGCCGTCCGGGGTGAATCACCATGTCATGAATTTTAATGACATCTTCGGGAGCCAGCTCCGGTGCGGAGGCGTTGCGGCGCAGAACGGCTTTCACCCGGGCGGTCAGCACTTTCGGGCTGAACGGCTTTACAATGTAATCTTCTGCACCCAGCTCCAGCCCAGTGACAATATCGCTCTCTTCTCCGCGGGCGGTCATCATGACCACGGGAATGTGGCGCGTACGCTCGTCGCGTTTAAGAATACGGCAGATTTCCAGTCCGTCTTTGCCGGGCAGCATCAGGTCGAGTAAAATCAGATCGGGAGTGGTGCGTTCCACCATCTTCAATCCGGCCTCTCCGGTCCCTGCTTCCAGCACGGCGAAGTTTTCCCGCTGCAGGTTATATTTTACCAGCTCGCGAATATCCTCTTCGTCTTCGATGATCAAGATGCTCGATTTCGTCATTATCACTCCCCCGGAACTAAATGTTTCGGTGAACAGTGAATAACAGTCCTGTTACGATTTGATAAGGCGACTGTTAAAAACAGGTTTCCAATGTTTGGAAAAATCAGGCAAAAGCGATTTCGGTGCAGCGACCGGTCGATCCAAGCGGACTCCATATGAGGCGGCGCTCATTTGCCCAGCGCTGAATCAACGCCTTTTCTTTGAGGCGGTTGGTGTCATCGAGCAGGATGCGACAGTCGGCACGGAGATATTTTTCCATGACGGGTATCAGTCCGTACCGGCCTCCCTGAATGGTTCCGGGCGGGCCGTCGCACACCACCAAACCAAAATCATGCGGCAACGGGCAAAGCGGCAGCTCGTACCACTCATAGGTTCCATAGCTGCGGAGTGGTGTTCGGCAAACCTCAAGCCGGTCTAAACCAAATGAGCGGGTAATTTCCCGAATGTGGCGGCCCCATTCATCGTGATTTTCGAACGACCACACATGGCGGTCATATTTTTCGGCAAGCAACGCCAGCAGCAGGGTACTGGCGCCCGAGCCGCACTCCAGCACCGCTCCCTCGCTGAGCCGGAAGAGCCGGTCAATCTGCTGAAGGTAACGGATGCTTGCAGAGTAGCCGAAGTTTCCCCACGCAAAAACGAGGCGGGTCAGCAGCACGGAGCTCAGCGCCTCCCCGGCGGGGACCCGGCGGATCTGCTCTACAATGCCGCGAAGACGATCGACGCGCGACAATGTGTTTTTAAAACGAATAGACAACATGATGCTCCTTTTGGGTTTCTGCTTTTTTGATCTGATTGCAAACCTCGATAACCAGTCCGGTCATCTCGTTGAGTTTGTGACGAAAATAAAGTTCCACCGGAGTTACCCGCGCGAACAGACGGATGGCGGCCGATTCCGGACGGGCATAGACCGTCACCTGATAGTCCACCTGCCCCTCATCCGTCGGGATAACCTCTATCTGATAGAGCGATTGATAGGAACCGAAGAAACGGACACCTTCAGAGTATAGAGCCACCTGGACGCTTTTTCCCGCAACGGTTTGGATCATCACCTCTTCGATCGAGGTCTCCTGCCCCTTGCGGTTCACATAGTGATACCTGCCGGGCCCGGTTTTTGTAACGGTGAACTCCGGCGCTTCCCCCTCGGGAAGCAGCGCGGCATAGCCGAGCTGAATCGCCGTCAGTAAATCCTCGTGATCCAGAATGCCTACCGCATCCTGAAACGCAATCTCCACCCGCCCGCCGCCGGTCAGATGAATCGGATTGCGGCTCAACAGCGTTCGGGCCGGTTCATGCAGATCCAGACCGTCTCCAAAGGCTGCGAATGCCAGCCAAACCATAATAAAAATACGCCATCTCATTCCGGGAGTCTTGCAGAGCTTTGTTCAGACGCGGTTCGGACTGTGTTAGAAAATTGACAAAAATCAAAGGCGAATGATTCCGCCTGCAACTCCCGATCAAACAGTCATTGATAACATTCTGCTGATCAAATCCTAACAATCAACGGCTAACCTGCCGTGAATGAAATACTTGGATGAACAGCTTTTAATTATCGACGGGATCGGTCCGTTTTTCCGGAACAATTGCCGCAAAGAAATCAACTGGTCGAAAATCGATTTCTCGGATCTCGATTCGTCCGGCACCATTGCGACGGAACGACGGGTGCAGATTGAAGAGGATTTCAGGACGTTTGCCGGCCGGGCCTCGGAAATCGGCTACAATGCGATCACCCTCGACGACCTCGCGCACCTCACTCCCGACCCGCTCTACCCGGAAGCGCTCCGCCAAAAAATTGAGCAGTACCGCGCCCTGTACCGAACCTTGTTCCAAATCGCCGCCGAGACCGGGCTGAAGATGTTCATCACAACCGATCTGCTTTTTTTCAATCCGATCATTCATCAGCGCCTCGAAAACAACCCAAAGAAAACCCGAGCCTTTGCCGCCGAAAGCTGCCGGCAATTTTTCGAGGATTTCCCTGAGACCGCCGGCATCATTTTCCGCATCGGCGAAAGCGACGGTGTGGATGTGGAGGGAGACTTCCAAAGCCGAATCGTTCTCAACACACCCGGGCAGGCGCGACAAATGCTCAAAGCCCTGCTGCCCGTTTTTGAAACACACGGCAAACTGCTGATTTTCCGGACCTGGACGGTCGGCGTCAGTAAACTGGGCGATCTGATCTGGAACAAGGAAACATTCCATCAGCTCTTTGATGACCTGCACAGCCCGAACCTCATCATCTCCATGAAGTACGGCGAGTCCGATTTTTTTCGCTATCTGCCGCTGAACAAGCTCTTTTTTGAAAGCGACCACCGCAAACTGATCGAGCTGCAGTGCCGCCGCGAATACGAGGGCTTCGGGCGCTACCCGTCATACGTCGGCCACGACTACGAAGCCATTCGCAAACAGCTTGTCTCCGCGCGCAACATGGCCGGCATCTCCGTCTGGTGCCAGAGCGGTGGATGGAGCGGCTTCCGCTGCCTGACGCTGCTCGAAAAAGAAGGCGTCTGGAACGAAATCAACACCTACGTAACGCTGCGCGTTTTCCGCGACAAACTCACTGCGGATCAGGCGCTGCAGGCCTGGTGTAAACAGCATCTCGGCACACCGAACTGGCAGCCGCTGCGCGAGCTGATGGAACTGTCCGAACACACCATCAAACACCTGCTCTACATCGATGAATTCGCCACCCGTCGCATTTTCTTCCGGCGCTTACGCCTGCCGCCGCTGATTGCCGTCTACTGGAAGCACATTCTCATCAGCCATCTGGTTCGCAAAGTGCTCCGCTGCTACATCTCCGCCAACACCGGCCGCGAGCTGGTCCGCACCGGATATCAGGCATTGAAAAACATCCGCCGCATGAAAGAACTGGCCGGAGAACTGGGACTGCCGCAGGAATGCTTTGACTTTCAACACGACACCTTCCGCATCATCGCCGCCGCCCGCGCCTACTACTTTCTGCCCCACCCGCAGCGCACCCTAAAACTGCTTGCGCGCATGAAAGAAAACTACGAGGCGAAATGGCCCGAACCGCGTTACGCCGTCCAGATTGACCCCAAACCATTTCCGCTGCGCCGGACTCATCTGCACAGGATTATAAAAATCCTGTTCCGCCAGCACCGCGGCTACCGCATGCTCGACCGCCTGCTCGCTGTCACCCTCTACACCCTGCTCGGACCGCTTGTCCGGCGCGCCAACCGCCGCATCTTCCCCGACTTCGCCCAGGAACAGGCCATGGGCATCAACTCCGTTTTTAAATAGTTTCCAAGCATTGGAAAAAGGTAAAAAGGGGCAGCATCTCTATCGCTTTAAAGAGGCTGGCTGCTCGACCAGTTGATCTTCTGTGTAGGCGTATGTCATCATTCAACCGGTTGTTCTTGCCACCAATTTGGCGGCTGGGAAGGGCTTGAAATGTTCTGTCGAGGCGATTTGGAAAACACAATGCTGCTTCTGCCATCATATCGCCCAATAATACATTCTTTGAGCTCGCCAGAGTTGAAATTCGCAATCTGCAGTTGACGGGTGGAGGCATCATATATGCGCTCGGTCGTTACATGAGCGCGAACGGAAAGATCCTTCCAGCTACCGGCTAAACTATTGCTCGAACGCCAGTAATGCGCTCCGTCATCTGATGCGGCAGATAATCGTGTCGTTGTTTCGGTCTGGAGTGATTCTTCAGCGGTCCATCCTTTTTTCAACTGTGGAGCTTTTCTTGGACGAGGAACCTCGGTGGGCGTTGACCGCGCCCATTGCTCGCCCTGCCACATAAGGGATGCATCCGTTGAATTGACGATGCGCCTGGCCTGATCCAACAGCGGCGAAGTTTTCGTTTTACGAAGTTTAAATTTATCTGGCTCAAGACCAATTCCACCGGAAATTTCACAAGCCTTCTGACTATAGCTTCCCTTCGCATTGTACTGTTCGATGAGCCGGTTCACTTCAGTCTGGGCCGAGTTAATCTCGTTGGCTAGAGCGTTATAGGTAGGCACATATGAATTGTATTCGCTACCGCTGGCTCGGGCCATACTCGCTTTCATGGCCTGCAATCGCTCATCGAGGCGGTCAATATCTGCGCTTTTAGAGTCAATGAGGTTTTCCAGAGCCAATAACGACGGGGGCATAGGCGCATCTATCATACCAGCCGTCACCGAAGCAAATGCAAGGAGCGCCTGCCGGTCTGTTATAAGCTGAGAAACCCGTTCGTTGCCGTGCAGATTGCGGAACGTTTGCGCTTTGTACAGATAGCTCGGCGACCCGGCATCCTGCGTTCCGGAAGATTCAGCCAGAAAATCAGCGAGAAGCTCATCAGAAGAAAAAACCTCGTTAACCGTTTTGTCGAGCAGTGGAGTTAGGTAGCGCACCATTGCGCGCGCTGCTATATCGGAAAGCGGGGGGGCGCTCCCCTTTTCAGTTGAAAACACAGTTGCGGAAATTAGCTGGCGTTTCGTTCTAGGCGTATGGACAGCAGGCAGCTCTACGGACAGAAGTTCCTCTAAATCCAGCTTTTGATCGAGATTCGCCTTTTGCAGCCAGATGCAGAGGCCCATCAATCGAGCTACATTGGATAATTCTCGAAGCTCAGGGAAGAAGGACGCATACTGGGCATAGTTCTGGTTGAGATCGTTGATATTCGTCCGGATAGCGGGGCTTAGCTGGGCCTTCTTAAGTCGATCAAACGCTTCTGTTGACCCAAAGTCATCTCTTGACCGTTCGGCATCTGCTGTGAACTGCGCTTTGGCTATTACGCCCTGCCGGTAGTCCAGACTGGCCTCAATTTCCACCGAGTCGGGATAAAACCAGAAACGTGTTCCCTGCCATCCGCTCTGCCCAACGCCGGGCTGCGCCAAATCTCTCTCTGAAGACGTTGCAAAGGTTGGTACGTGTGAACGAATCGTGTCGCGAAGGTCAACAAATGACGTAGGATCGAGGCCGGATGTAATCGTCTTAAACCGCTTGTCAGACTCTAGGACAACCGAACCGATACGCGTATCTTCCAGATAGCCGCCAAAATTCACGTTCACATAAGTGGGATTACGATGCGGGTCTAAACTGATAAACGCCTGGTTGTCTCCCGCATGGAATACCGCACGATAGGCAACGGCCAGGTCGGACAACTCGACAGGCGCAGAATCCAGTGTTTGCTTGCCTGCTTTCTTTCCGACGAGAACAAGTTGGTTTCCAGCATCCATCGAGCCACCGGCCAATTCATAGCCCTGAGCAAAGAAATCGCTGAGAGAGTCCAGATCCAGAGGGGTTTTACCTGCCGGACCCGGAAAAGCAACCGCTTCTACAACAAACGGATCAGGACACAGCTTAAGCTCACACAAAGCGTAGTTATTCAGGTAAGCATACGTACTGACTTTTAGCGGCTGGCCGTCCGGCGGCAACAGAGACGCCAGCACATGCCGGATCACGCCGTAGGACGTCTCATAGGCTTTCTTTGCATTTGCTCCCGGGACGAACACGCTGGCCTCACCATTTCCGTCATCGGTCACAACAATCCTTCCACCTTCCAGGATAGCAGCCCACGCCGGTCTAGAGACGTTGCCCGGCAACTCATCAATCACACTGGTTCGCGGGAAACTGCCCGGACCACCCTCAAGCACATCCAGCACGTGCGGCAACAGACTGGAGAATGGATCAAGAAACGGCTGCAACTGCCCCTTTTGGTGTGAACTATTGACCCCATCGGAAATCGCTTCACTAATGCTTTGGCCGGATTGGACAAGCTGGTTCATATCCACAAGCCCACGGTAATTTGCTTGAACCCACTGAGAACCGATAGGCTTCGGCTTTTGTAGGTGGGGCCTGTCCTCTGAAGACATATTAGAAACCACAAAGCCTAAAATGATCAGGCCGAGCAGAACAACCCCTCCGATTATTTTACCATTGAGTTTGTTGCTACGAACCTTTTGGGATTTCGCTGACAGCAAAGGACGAAACGTCTGCTTACAGGCGGGACATCGTATCATCGTCGTCGGGCCAAGCCGCCCGGCATCATACTGCAACTTCGTTCTACACTGCGGACATGTGGTTTCGGCCATACCTCAATCCTCCCCCAGTTCAATTTGCCCCGAAAGCGTCGCCCAGCCAAGCTCCGCAAACAACCCGATGGCGGGTTGCTCAACTAACTGATCTTCTGTGTAGATGAAGGGCATAGCTTTATTGAAACCCTCCGGCCATCCATGTTGTTCCTAACTGTGTCGCAGGTGCATGCGGCCCAAGATCATTAAGAAACTCACATGCAATCGTGTTGCCAGCATGCGCATTTCCTCCGCGAAGAACCACACCGTTAAGCTCCCGGTTTGCAACTGCTCTTGGAACGCGGACTGCAGATGAAAGATATAAGCACTCTTTTGCTCGGGTCATTGCCACATAGAATAGGCGACGCTGTTCTTGTTCGTGTTGCGGTCGTTCCGCTGGAGGAAGGTCCTTCTTAATGAACGGAATTAAGCCTCGCATACAACCCACTATAATAGTCACACGACTGGTCAATCCTTTCGACTTATGCAAGCTCATGATTCTTACGAAGTCGCCTTCGGCTGGCATTTCTGGCTGGGTAATTTCCGTTCGCAACAAATCAAGCAAGCCCTGAGCATCTTCAACATCATCCATCTTCCCAGTTACTAATTCACGAATTGGATCGGCCCAAGCGATACCAGCGGGGAAAAGATCATCAAAAAGATCCGTGACATCCAACTGGTTAAGTCGATTTACCTCGGTCTGCAGCGCCTGATATTGAGCTACTAGCTGATTAACGCCGGGCAATTGCAGTTGTCCGGTCGAGACTTGAGCAAGCACATCAGCAGGGGCAAGATCGTTTTGTTCGCAGTGTGCGCGAAGAGTCGCATACTGCCCGTGGCGCCAAGACGGACTTCCGACTCCAAGCCAATACCGCAAAGCCACTCGATCAGTATCGTCATTCAAAAGCTGTAGCTTCGTCATGGCAACCTGAGCATCACTGGGTTCAAGAAGTTTGTCATTATAGAAACTATGAACGACAATTCCCGATCCGGACGCTACCAAACGCTGCTTGATTTCATTTGCAATAAGTCGTCGAGGTGAAAGCACTAGAATGTCTCCAGGGCTAAATCCTCTCTGGGTGACCAAATTTTCGATGAGTGCTGCTATTCCATCGGCCTCATTGTCTAATGTAGGCCACTGAACAACCCGAACTGTGGCAAGGCCCGGTTGCTGATTAAAGGGCACTAATCGAGGATTTGTACCCGGAGGATAATTGCCTCGGATAACGCTATCCGAAACATCAACGATGAGTTCACGACAGCGCCGACACTCATCAAGGGAATGGTCTTCTACATTTGGATGACGATTACTAAAATCCTCTATTCCTTCTGGATGTGCGTGCCTAAAACGGTAAATAGATTGATCGACATCCCCCACGATAGAGAGATTTTTCCCCGCCGAGAGAATGTCAATAAGCTCCTGCTCCGCTCTGTTCAAATCTTGGTACTCATCAACTACAATGTGATCATATTCGTCCAGCGCAGGGCTTGCAGGGTTGGTGCGAATATACCGCAATGCCTCAGGCACAAGCTCACCAATGAGCATACCCCGGTGAAATTGAAGCCATTGCGTCAGCACAATGTGGAATTGTTGATCTATGGCAACCAGCGGCCAGCCAGGTTGTTCATTTTGCAACCGCGCCCAATCGCTTTCAAACGCGCGGATACGGGCGGTCATATCCCGTCGCGGGCCAAAGTTCCCAAGTGTCTGAATATCCGCCAGTAACGGTTGAACCTCGTAACCATAAATGCCGCTTTTATTGAAGGTTATTAATCCTCGCGGAACACGCCCAAGGAAGGAGAACACATCATTCCTCAGAAGAAGTTTGAAACAGAAGGAATGCAGAGTGCCCGCAGAAATATTTTCGCACCCGGCCACTCCCATGTTTTGAAGTTCCTGCTCTAGGTCACGTGCCGCTGTTCGAGTAAAAGTAACCGCAAGGATTCGCCCCGGATCAACACCGTCTACTTCGATCAAACGGGCGATACGGCGCTTCATCGCAAAACTCTTCCCTGTTCCTGGCCCGGCCATTACCCTGATTCGGTCGGCGGTTGATTCGGCAATTTCCAGGTGTGGTCCTGTTAGTCCCGCATTCCAGCTCATAATTTATTTTCCTATAGGTTCATTTGCCCCGACAGCAGGCGGCAGTAGCAGATCGCGCGTCCGGCGGAAGCAATGGATTTGGCGGACGAGTGTGGTATCTGTTTTTTGGGAGGCTGATTTAGTCATGGTTCAGTCCGCCGGGGGTTTTGAGGGATTTCTTTTCTTCGGTTTGGGCGGCGGCAGTTGCTGGATGGCTTTGTCGAAGTCGCTTTCGGCTAAGTCAGATCGGGCGATGCGCCCGGGGTTAAACGCTTCGTATTCGGCCTCGGCGCGCGCCAGCGCGAGTTCATGGGTTATTTTTCCGGCGTGTTCGAGGATGTCGCGGTCGTTGATGGTCAAAAATGCGTTGAGTTTGGTGATCCACTCTTGCATGTGCATCGGGATGCGGCGCATGGCCTGACCTTCGGCGAAAACGAGGTATTGCTCCACCAGATTGTTCAGCGCAGCGAGTTCGTCCGCATCGAGGTAGTTTTTAGCGATGGCGACATCCTGCTTCCGAACCTTGGAACCGCGCCAGTTGGTGAGACCCATGTTCAGCTTAGAGGCGTCGGCGCGGGTGTGGATGATTTCCGCCGCTGTCTGGCCGGTGATGGCCCAATGCAGTTTGTTCTGAACCGTCTGGAAAAAGAGGATGCTTTCGGGCCGGGTCGGGTCGTAGTCAATGCTGGTGGCGTAGATGTCGGTTATTTTCTGGTAAAACCGTCGTTCGGAGGTGCGGATGTCCTGAATGCGCCGGAGCAGTTCGTCGAAATAGTCGAAGGGCTGGTCGGGATTCTTTAGACGCTCGTCGTCGAGAATAAAACCTTTGACGATGTATTCGCGCAGTTGCTGTGTCGCCCAGATGCGGAAGCGGGTCGCAACGGCGCTTTTAACGCGGTAGCCGACGGAGATGATGGCATCGAGGTTGTAGAAATCGAGGGGCCGTTTGACCTGGCGCGATCCCTCTTGGCGAACTGACAAGTATTCCTTGTGAGTTGCCGCCCGCTGCAATTCGCCTTCATCGTAAATGTTTTGCAGATGCAGACTTATGTTCTGCTGGGTGGTCTGAAACAGATCGGCCATATGCTGCTGGGTGAGCCAAACGGTTTCGTTCTCCATCCGGACATCAATTTTGATCCGTCCATTTTCGGCGGGGTAGACGAGAAATTGACCCTGCGACGTTGTCGCCCCCTCATCCCCGACCTTTTTTCCGGCGGGAGAAGGGGAATTCTTGCCCTTATCGCTCATGCTTCCAAAATCTCCGTTTCTGAGGAGGCGACCCGATTCATAATGTAATCCCTTTAAGGCGGCGCATTTTTGCCGGTCAGCTTAGCTTTCATTCTTCATACCCGTCAACGCAAACGGCCAAAAGAAAGAAAAAGTTGTTCAGACCAAAAATTCCGCGATCACGGATCGCGGCTACAGTATTCATTCGTGCTCATTCGTGCTCATTCGTGTAAATTCGTGGACAAACTCTTCCACCCTTGGAAAATCCGTGTTTATCTGCGGCTAATTTTTCCAAGGTCTGGACTCCGAGCGCGTTCAAGCGTGCGCGGAGCGCCCGCTCCACCCAAAATCATGTGCATCCTGTGATCCGGTCAAAAACCAATGCTTAGGAACCAGCCTTCGCAGAGGCTTCGGCGATCAAGAACTCCGCGCCCACCGGACGCGGCTACAGAATCACGATCCGCGTTGATCCCGTTATCCCGTTAAAAAAATTCCAATGCCTGGAGGTGGAACGCGCACTCCCGCCTTCGCCCAGGCTTCGGCGGACAGGCCGTACGCATTCAAGCGTGCGCAGAGCGCCCGCTCCCCCAAAAATCATGTGCATCCTGTGATCCCGTCAAAAACTCTCCCCCAGTAGAAACTCCGCGCCCGATGTGAGCGGCTACAGAATTCATTCGCGGTTCTCTATTCTTTGAACGCATCCTGCGCGGCGTGGATGACAGCCAGAACATCAATCTGATCGGGTTTGATGTAGTAGATGATCCGAAACGGCCCGAAACGGCCCTTCGATGACTTCGCGAATTTGATCCATCTCATATTCGGGAACCGAGCGGCCTGATAGCGGATATTCTGCAATCTGAATGGAGCGGCGAGTCAGGCGATCAACCATCCGCTTGGCAAACTGTGGAGAATCCTTGGCAATATAGGAATAGATGGAGTCCAGATGCTCTTCAGCCGTGGTCGTCCAAAAAACGGTCATGACTCCAGACCGTACTTGGCGCGAACCTCTTGCACACAACTCCCACGCCCCGTCTGACTATCCGCCAGCCCGCGATCAATGACTTCGCGAACATAAATCTGTTGAATCAGATCATCCCACGTTGCGGTGGGTGACATTTGATCAATCAGTTTATGGGCCTCTTCTTTTTGCAGAACAGCAGACATTCCATTTCCTCCGGTGAAAGATACCGAACGCTAACACAGACCCGCGCCGCCATCAACACTATCCGCGTTCATCCTGTAATCCGGTCAAAAATTCCAATGCTCAGGAAATCCGCGCCCGGCGGACGCGGCTACAGAATTCATTCGCGTCTATTCGTGTGAATTCGCGGTTCTCTGTTCTCCCCTGACGTTTTCCTAACTTTATTCTAATCATCGCCGAACAGAAAAAGGGTTTGATTGGGGCATGAAAACATCCAAATCCGACCTGCATGTGCACAGTAAATATTCGGACCGTCCGAGCGAGTGGTTCCTGCGCCGCATCGGCGCGCCGGAAAGTTTTATGGAGCCGCTGGAGGTCTATAACGCCTGCAAGGCGGCGGGCATGGATTATGTGACGATTTCGGATCACAACTGCATCCGCGGCGCACTGGAAATCGCCCATCTTCCCGACACGTTTATCTCCAGCGAGCTGACCACCTACTTCCCGGAAAACGGATGCAAAATCCACTGTCTGGTTTCAGGGATCACCGCCGGTCAGTTCCCGATCCTCAGTGAATTGCGCGAAAATATTTATGACCTTCAGGCCTACCTGAATCAAAACAACATCATCCACACCATCGCTCATCCGCTTTACCGGGTGAATGACCGCCTGACCCCGGAGCTGTTTGAAAAACTGATTCTGATGTTCAACCGCTTTGAGGGAATCAACGGATCACGCGACCCGCGCGCCTGCGACATCGCTAACCTCATTTTCGAAAACCTGACTCCGGAAGACATTGCAAAACTGGCCGACCGCCACGGCATTGAGCCGGTCGGTTCCGAACCCTGGAAAAAACTGCTGACCGGCGGCAGTGACGATCACAGCGGGCTGTACATTGCCGGCGCGCACACCGTCACACCGTACGCTGAAAATGCTGAGGAGTTCCTGCGCCACCTGCGCACCGGAAACCATGAGCCGGGCGGGCGCGGCGGCACCAGCATCCGTCTGGCCAACAGCCTCTACCGGATCGCCTACAGCTACTACAGCAGCCGTTTCCTCGGCAGCGGAAAACCCGACACCAGTGTGATCGGTGCGATGCTGAAAAAACTCGCCGGGGAAAGCCCCTCACAGCCGGAACCGGCCGGGCTGCGCACCAGCGTAAAATCCGCCGTGAAAAAAATTGTGATGAAGAAAAAGCGGCGTCAGCTCAGCGATATTGAACTGCTGATCGTCGACGAATTCACCCGCGTGCTTCAGGAAAATCCTGCTCCGACGCGTGACCCCGATGAACGAGACAGTGAGGACGCTAATAATTTTCATGCGGCCTGCAACATCAGTCAGCAGCTCAGCTACACGTTTCTCAGCAAGTTCGTCAGCAAACTCAGCTCTGGGAATATCATCGGCAGTTTGCAGTCGATCTCATCACTCGGCCCGATTCTGCTGGGCATCGCTCCCTATCTCACCGCATTCGCCACCCAGCACAAAGACGAAGCGTTCCTAAAGAGTCTGGACGAGCACTTCCCGGCGGCCGGCGTCCTGCGCAAAAAGAGCGGCAAACGCGCGTGGATTACCGATACATTCGGGGACGTCAACGGCGTTTCGCACACCATCAACACACTGGCTGGAATGGCAAACGCACAGAACAAGCCGATCACGGTGATCACCTGCCTGGAAAATGATCCGCAGGTGGACTATCCCTGCAAAAATTTCAAACCGGTCGGCTCGTTTCCGCTGCCGGAATATGAATCGCAAACGGTCACTTTTCCGCCGTTCCTCGAAATTCTGCACTGGATGGAACAGGAAAAATTTGGTGAGGTCATCATTTCCACGCCGGGAACGCTGGGGCTGTGCGGCCTCATGGCCGCCCGACTGCTCGGCCTGACCGTGCGCGGCATCTACCACACCGATTTCCCGCAGTTTGTCCAGAGTATCACCGACGACGATTCTCTGGGTGAAGTCACCTGGAAATATATGCGCTGGTTCTACTGCGACATGGACACCATCTATGCGCCGACCGCCAGCTACCGCCGCCTGCTCATCGACAACGGGTTCGACGCACCGAAAATCAAAGTGCTTCCGCGAGGTGTTAACCTGGACGACTTCAACCCGCAAAAAAGCGACGACGGCTTCTGGGCGGGCTACAATCTGAACGGCGGCTTCAAATTTCTCTATGCCGGACGAGTTTCCAAGGAAAAGAATCTGGACAATATGATCGAAGGTTTTCTGAAACTGCTCAAAGAACACCCGGAAGCCGATCTGGTGATTGTCGGTGACGGCCCTTACTGCGACGAGTTGCGCCAGCGTTACCCTCACAAACGGATTGCCTTCACCGGCTTCCTGCACGGGGACAACCTGCAAGCCGCCTACGCGAGCGCTGATGCCTTCGTCTTCCCGAGCATGACCGACACCTTCGGCAACGCCGTGCTTGAAGCGCATGCATCCGGCCTGCCGGCAATTGTTTCCGACGAAGGCGGACCGCAGGAAATTGTCCGCTCTCACAACTCCGGTCTCGTCATCAATGCGCGCACACCAGACACGTTCTGCTCTGCGATGAAGGAACTGCTGGGCGAGCCGGACACCTACGCCGCCCTTAAACAGCAGGCGCTGATCAAAGCGAAGGAAAGCCGCTGGGAAACCGCGCTTCATTTGCTGGATTAGCCGCGGGCTTCGAGAGACAAGATGCAGGATGCGGGATAAAAACGCGGATTCCGGGAAAATCCCGAAACCCGCATCTCGAACCACATATCATGCATCGTGTTTATAAAGATGCACATCGCGCTGCGGGAACGGGATCGTAAGCCCTTCGGCTTCCAGACGTTTTTTGATCGCTTCGTTCAGCGCAAAGAGGGCCGGCCAGTAATCGGCGGCTTTCACCCATGGGCGCACAGCCAGGTCAATGCTGCTGTCATTCATAGCCAGTACCCCGACAAATGGCGCGGGATCTTTCAGCACAAGCTCATTTTTACAGATCTCATCCATCAGTGCGGTCTTGGCGGCATCAATGCTGTCGCCGTAGCTGATGCAGGCGGTCAGATCAAGTCGGCGCGTTCCCTCGGCGGAATAGTTGATGATGTTGTCGCCCATCATTTTTGCATTGGGAATGATGACGCGTTTGTTATCCACCGTGTTCATCGTGGTGGTGAAAATATGAATCACCTTAATCACGCCGGTTGCCCCGGCGCCTTCCACAAAGTCGCCGACCTTAAAGGGGCGGAAGAGAAGAATGAGCACCCCGGCGGCAAAGTTGGCCAGCGACCCCTGCAGAGCCAACCCGACCGCCAACCCGGCGGCACCGAGCACGGCGATAAACGAAGTAGTCTGAACACCGATCTGCCCCAGCGCGGCCAGCACCACGAAAATCATCAGGGCCGCATGCACCAGACTGCTGGCAAACCCGACAATCGCCGCATCGACTTTGGCGCGCTCCATCGCTTTCTGGAGCAGCATCTTCAACTGTTTCGCCACCCAGCGTCCGATGATGAAAATTAGAATCGCCGCCACAATCTTCAGTCCGAATTCGGCCAGAATTTCCTGGGCCTTCACCAGCCATTCCGGCTTAGTGGTGAACATCTGCTGAACATTATTCATTGCACCCTGCGCTGCATTGGTCGTTTCCATTGAGCGTCCCTTTCTTTTTCATTCCCCCTTAAGACGGGGCGAGAGTAATAAATTTTTCCAACCCTTGGAAAATATTTCTTCTATTTTCCCAACCATTGGAAAAAGAGGCTCTTCTCGGAAGTGTGTTGCAAAGGCCTCTTCATTGCGAATGAGCATGAGAGGGAAGGCTTTTTACAAAATCATGGACAGCAAAATCATTTTTAAATCAATGGGGTTGGGAAGGTTGTAGCCGAGACCCTCGGTCTCGGAGCAGGAATCATCTGCCCACAGTGCTGCAGCGTTACAGGCGGGCGGATCCCGACTCAAAAAAAAGACACCCAATTATACGCACCCAACAGCTAAGACCCTCTTCCTATTAAACGCAGTCTCAATGATTTTGCTGTCCATGATTTTGTAAAACATCTTCCATACAGGGTGTTTTTAGCGTTTTTGGCCAAGGATCGAACTCTCAACGACACAAATCGGAGATGAGCCGAAAAAGAGAACTCTACTTTCCCAAGGGTTGGAAAAATAGAGATCATCGGGTTCCAGGTATGGACACTGTTATGCAATGCCGGCTTCTTTGTGTTTGGCGGCGATGGTTTCGGCCA
>JACNKZ010000017.1 GCA_014381785.1 Kiritimatiellota bacterium | reverse complement strand
TCCACGCCGTTGCCGGCACAAGGACCTGAACCTTGCGTGTCTGCCATTTCACCACGGGTGCATATTGGAAAGCGCGTATTAAACAGGAAGTTTTTCCAAAGTCAACGTTTCCAAAACGATTTTCTTTCCTCCTTGTCTGTATGCCCCGGTCATCCTATACTACGTGTCGTGCTGGAGCTGAATTTCAGCAGAGAGGAAGATGTTAAAACCGTGCAGAAATTAGACGAAAAATCCTGGAAGGCCCTCAAGACAAAGCTGGCCCGCTCGAAAGTGATTGAAAACCTAGACATGGGCGAGCCGGAAAAGGAATACGTCCAATCCCGCGGGGTCGACATCCTGCAACTGCACGCCGCCGACTTCGTCCGCAAACGGCTCGCGCCCGCCGAACCGAAAAATGACGGGCGCCAAACCCCTCTTAAAGGGCACCCCGTCTTCATCGCCCAGCACGCCACCGGAACCAGCGACCGCGAAAAACTCGCCAAATTCCACGGCATCGCAACCGGCGCCGAGCTCACCGAAAAAGATATCTCCTATATCGTCGACGTCATCATCCGCTGGATCGAAGAACAAGTCGGCGAACCCGCCTGATTCCCTGAGCCGCGAAGCCTCGGCGAAGCGGGTTTCCAATCCTTGGAACATTGAAAGGCGCTTTTTCCAATCCTTGGAAAAGCCCTGCTCTTTGCGCCCAATGCCATTGTGCCTTTACCCCTCTTCTCCTTGAATTCGGGGCGTGGCGTGGTAAATTCTCCGGTCTTTAGTGAACTGATAACCAATAACAGATAACCGGTAGCCGCCCTATGACCTCGAACGAAATTCGCCAGTCCTTTCTCGATTTCTTTGAATCGAAGCAGCACACCGTCGTGAAATCCGGCAGCCTGCTGCCCGACGCGCCCAACCTGCTCTTCACCAACGCGGGCATGAACCAGTTTGTGCCGATCTTCCTCGGCCAGGCCAACTGCCCCTACACCCCCGGCCGCGCCGCCGACACCCAAAAATGCATCCGCGCCGGCGGCAAGCACAACGACCTCGAAGATGTCGGCGCCGACACCTACCACCACACCTTTTTCGAAATGCTCGGCAACTGGTCCTTCGGCGATTACTTCAAGCTGGAAGCCATCGACTGGGCCTGGGAGCTGCTCACCAAGGTCTGGGGCTTCCCCGAAGAGCGTCTCTACGCCACCTACTTCGGCGGCGACGACAAATCCGAAGCCGACCTCGAAGCCAAAGAGCTTTGGCTGCGCTACCTGCCCGCCGAGCGCGTCGTGCCCGGCAACCGCAAAGATAACTTCTGGATGATGGGCGACACCGGCCCCTGCGGCCCCTGCTCCGAGCTGCACGTCGACCTCACCCCCGCAGGCAACTGCGGCGCCGGCATGGTCAATTCCGACAGCGCCGACTGCATCGAAATCTGGAACCTCGTCTTCATCCAATTTAACGCCGACACCGAAGGCAACTTCAACCCCCTGCCCGCCTGCCACGTCGACACCGGCATGGGCTTCGAGCGCGCCTGCTCCATCATCCAGTGCACCGACGGCTTTAAGGATTTCTCCGGCGTCATCTCCAACTACGAAACCGACGTCTTCACCCCCATCTTCCGGAAACTCGAAGAACTCAGCGGATGCAAATACACATCCATCGTCCCCGATCCTAAAGCCTCAGGCCTAAAGCCTCAGGCCTCCATTGACATCGCCTTCCGCGTCATCGCCGACCACATCCGCTGCCTCGCCTTCTCCATCGCCGACGGCATCATCCCGTCCAACGAAGGCCGCGGCTACGTTCTGCGCCGCATCCTGCGCCGCGCCGTCCGCACCGGCCGCCTGCTCGGCTTCAAAGAACCCTTCTTCTACAAACTCACCGACACCATCGCCGATCACTACGGCGACGCCTTCCCCGAGCTGCGCACCAACCGCGACCGCATCGAAAAAACCCTCAAAGCCGAAGAAGAATCCTTCAACCGCACCCTCGACCGCGGGATTCAGCTTTTCGAGGCAGAGGTGCTCGAAACTGCTGTCTTAGACCAAGCAGGGAAAGAAGGTGTCACTATTCTTCCAATGAAAGCCAGTCGGCCTTCTGCATCTGGCGAGATTGAAGAACACGAGGACATAATGAAGGTGTTCGCAAAAGGAGGTAAAGAGGTTGTCATTAATGGTTCTCAAGACCTGTGCGACGGTAAGTGGAAAGATATCTTAACAGGAATCCCTGTTGTTAGCGGAACAGATGCTTTCAAGCTCTACGACACCTACGGCTTCCCGCTCGATCTGACCGAAGTGATGGCCCGCGAGCGCGGCCTGACCGTCGATGCCGCCGGTTTTGAAAACCTGATGAACGAACAACGCAACCGCGCCCGCGCCGACCACGCCGCCAAAAAATCCGTCGTCATGGCGGAGACCGAAGGGCTCGACGTCAAACCCACCGAATTCGTTGGTTTCCAAACATTGGAAAGCGAAGCGCTTGTCGAAGCTGTTGAAGGTAGGGCGAGCTCTCCGAGCGAGCCGCAGATCTACAACATCATTCTCGACAAAACCCCCTGCTACGCTGAAATGGGCGGGCAATTGGGAGACCACGGAACCATCAGCGTCCCCGGACATGATGACAACGATGTCGGGACATTGGAAATCACCGACACCCAAAAACAGGGCGAACTGATTGTGCATGTCTGCAAACTGCTCGAAGGCCGCGCGCCCGAGCCGGGCGAAGGCGTACTCGTCGACGTGGATGCCAAACGCCGCTCCGATATTCAGTGCCACCACACCGCCACGCATCTGTTCCACTGGGCGCTGCATAAGGTCGTCAGCGAAGACTCCCGCCAGCGCGGGTCGCTCGTCGCCACCGACCGCATGCGCTTCGACTTCAACAATCCCGAAAAACTCTCGGACGAACAGATCGCTGGAATCGAAAAACTGGTGAATGAAAAAATTCAGGCTGCCCTTCCGGTCTATGCGCAGGAAGTGCCGTTCACCGAAGTGCAGAAGCATCCGGCCATTCAGCAGTTCTTCGGAGAAAAGTACGGCGACACCGTACGCGTGCTTCAGTGCGGCGGCGACGCTGGAAAATTCAACGGCTTCTCCATGGAGCTGTGCGGAGGATGCCACGTCAGCAACACCTCTGAGCTCAAACAATTTAAACTGACTAGCGAATCATCGATCGCCGCCGGGATCCGGCGCATCGAAGCCGCCTGCGGTGAATACGCAAATAAATTCATTGAAGAGCAGAAGGCCAAAGCCGCCGAAGCGGAAGCCAAAGCCAAAGAGCTCGAAGAGAAAAAAGCGGAAGCCAAAGCCAAAGCCGCTGAAATGCAGGAAAAAGCTCCAGCCATCGCTGAAGAGCTTTTGGCCAAAGTAAAAGACGGAGTCCTCATCGAAAATATGGGCGAAGCTGACGCCGGACTGCTAAGCGCCGTCATGGACGCCCTGCAGCCGCAGCTCGTCAGCACCGTCGCCATTCTCGGCGGAACGAGCGATGGTAAAGTCGCGCTGGTTTGCGCGGTCACCCCGGATTTGGTTAAAGAAGGCAAAAACGCCGGCAAAATCGTCGGCGCGATTGCGAAGCAGTGCGGCGGTGGAGGCGGCGGCAAGCCCGACCGCGCCCAGGCCGGCGGCAAAGTGCCAGAGGCACTCGCAGATGCTCTGGCTGGAGCCAAAGATTTAGTTTAACCGCGAAGACGCGACGTCCCCGTCGCGTTAAACATGCCTGCAAAGAAACGCGACGGGGACGTCGCGTCTACGTTTATGAAACAAAGCAAAAACGCCGGCAAAATCATCGGTGCCATCGCCAAACAGTGCGGCGGCGGCAAATCCGACCACGCCCAAGCCGGAGGAAAAAAATCCTGATGCGCTTGCTGATGCTTTGGCGGGTACCGGGGAATTAATTTAGCCACAAAAAACACAAGAAGGCGCAAAAAGAAAACGTAGACGCGGTGTCCTCACCGCGTTATCTTCCAGTCATGGGAAAGTACGATAAGCTTTATCAGCACATCCTGATGAAACAGGGTGACAGCAATGTCTCCTTCGGTACCCTTTGCAAACTCCTAACTAAACTCGGATTTGACAGTCGCGTTAAGGGAGACCACCATATTTTCTGGATGGAAAGCGTGGAGGAAATTCTGAACCTGCAGCCGCTGGGAACAAAAGCAAAAGCCTATCAGGTGAAACAAGTTCGTAATGTGATTTTGAAATACAGCCTGCACCTTGGAGAATGACCATGAAACCAAAATACGAAATCATCCTGTTCTGGAGCGAAGAGGACGGAACCTATATTGCCGAAGTGCCGGAACTTCCCGGCTGCATGGCCGACGGATCCACACCTCAAAAAGCGGTGGGGAATGCCGAAAAAATCATTGCCGAATGGATTGAAACGGCCAAAAGCCTTGGCCGCCCCATCCCTGAACCGCAAGGAAGACTGGCGTACGCCTAAACCCAGCCGCGCCCAGGCCGGCGGCCGCAATCCCGGAAAACGGGTCAGCCGATGAATTTTAGAATCGAGAGGTGTAGGGATCCGTCCGCCTGATTGCCGCTTCGCTACCCGACGTTCGTCGGGCAAAAGGGTCCGTCCTCGCATATAAGCATTCCGCCTTCCAAACATTGGAAAATATCTGGATCCCTTTTCCAATGGTTGGAAAACTATACAGAAGCAAGACACAGGGGTCAGCCTGAGAATTTTAGAATCTGGCGCTCTTGGCGCAAGGGTCCGCCTAATACCACAGACCATAACATTTCGGCATAAATACGGCTCACTCGGAGAGTTCGCCCTACCTTTAAATGCGGAACGATCAGGTAGGGCGAGGCGTCCCTGCCGAGCCGATATCTGCCCGAAAGTTTTCGACGATGGTATAAATCGTAATTCAGATATTTTTCACCACCCGCTCACAAGTTCGCTGGAGAAAACAGCCGAGTTTATGGATGAGTTTTATAAATGATTTATCTCGGTTGTTTTCTCCAGTGAGTGAAGCGAACGGGTGGTTAAAAGCTCTTTGGTTACGGCTTCGCCGCGCTGACAAGGGGGCCAACCATTGCTTAAGGCTACGGCTTGGCAGGCAGTCCAATAAATTGATATTTTGTCTGTATGTCACGTATCCGCAGCTTTCATTTTTCGGCTGATGCGCGGTCGCGGGTGCTGATTCTCGGGTCGATGCCGGGGGTGTGGCGCAGGGGTCAGGCGCAGGGGTCAGAATCATTTTTTCCAAGGTTTGGAAACTCTGCGTTCTTTGCGCTCTTTTGCGGCTGTCCATTTTCCACCCACCTTCACCAAGGCTTCCATCTTCGCCAACCCCCTTCGCCAAGGCTTCGGAGGTCAAGAGGCTCCGGCGTGACAGGATGTTTGGGAAACCCATCTAAACATACTGCTTGAAGTATTTGATGGTCGGCTTGAGGCCTTCTTCAAGAGGCACGGTCGGTTCCCAGCCCAGTTTTTCTTTGGCCTGGGTGATGTCGGGCTGACGCTGTTTCGGGTCATCGGAGGGAAGCGGCTTGAAGATCAGTTCCGATTTGGAGCCGGTCAGTTTGATGACGGTTTCGGCGAGTTCAAGCATGGTGAATTCGCCGGGGTTGCCGATGTTGATCGGGCCGGTGATTTCGTGCGGGGTGTCCATGAGTTTCAGAAATCCGGCGATCAGATCGCTGACGTAGCAGAAGGAGCGGGTCTGTTCTCCTGTGCCGTAGATGGTGATCGGTTCGTTGCGTAGCGCCTGCATGATGAAGTTGCTGACCACCCGTCCATCGTGGGGGTGCATGTGCGGGCCGTAGGTGTTGAAGATGCGTACGACTTTGATGGGGAGATCCATCTGACGGCGGTAGTCAAAGAAAAGGGTTTCGGCGCAACGTTTGCCTTCATCGTAGCAGGAGCGTGACCCGATGGGGTTGACGCGGCCCCAGTAGCTTTCCGGCTGCGGATGAATGTCGGGGTCGCCATAGACTTCACTGGTGGAAGCCTGGAAAATTTTGGCACCAACGCGCTTGGCCAGACCGAGCATGTTAATGGCGCCGATGACACTGGTTTTGGTGGTTTGCACCGGGTCGTGCTGGTAGTGCGGCGGCGAGGCGGGGCAGGCAAGGTTGTAAATTTCGTCCACTTCAACAAACAGCGGGAAGGTGATGTCGTGACGTAGAATTTCAAAGCTGGGATTGCTCAGCAGATGGGCCACGTTGCCGCGGCGACCGGTGAAAAAATTATCAACGCAGAGCACTTCACACTCTTGTTTCAACAGGGCCTCGCACAAGTGGGAGCCAAGAAAGCCCGCGCCGCCGGTAACCAATACGCGTTTATTGAAGTGGTATTTTTTCATCGGTTGTTTATCCTCACATTTTAAAGCCGTCTTTTAAACTACCGCCTATTTCGTATGAATACCACCTTAAAACTGATTCTGGCCAGCGGTTCGCCGCGCCGGGCCCAGCTGCTCCGCAGCGCCGGGCTCAACTTCGAAATTATTGTACCGGACATCGATGAAACACCCCTGCCCGGCGAGACACCGGCTGCGTTTGTCTGCCGCACGGCCCGCGAAAAAGCGGAAAGCATTCCATCCGCCAATGCGGTAATCCTTGCGGCTGATACTGCGGTGGTCGATGGCAACCGGATTCTGGGCAAGCCGACGGATGCCGCAGATGCCGCGGCCATGCTTTGCTCGCTGTCCGGCCGCACCCATGAGGTGATGACCGGTGTCTGCCTCCGCTTCCCTGAGCGCACCGTCTGCTTCCACATCGAAACGCGCGTGACCTTTCGCGAGTTATCCGATGTCGAGATCGCGGACTACGTCGCGTCCGGCGAACCGATGGATAAAGCGGGGGCCTACGCCATTCAGGGCGGCGCGGCGAAAATGGTGCGGCGGGTGGAAGGCTCCTACTCCAATGTGGTCGGTCTGCCGCTGTGCGAAGTGATTGAAGAACTGGAGAAAAACTAATGGATGCTGGCCTTTACGTTGTCGGAACACCGATCGGAAATCTGGGCGACATGACCACGCGCGGAATTGAAACGCTGCAGGAGGCGGGCCTCATTCTCGCCGAGGATACGCGCCAAACCCGCAAGCTGCTGACCCGCTTTGAAATCAAAACCCACTGCATCAGCTGCCATAAGTTTAATGAGGCGCAGCGGTGCGAAGAAATCCTCGAGCGCATCCGCAACGGCGAAGTGATCGCCATGGTAACCGACTCCGGTATGCCGTGCATCTCCGATCCCGGTTCCCGCATCGTGGCCGCCTGCCGTGACGCAGGACTAATGGTCACCTCGGCCCCCGGTCCGACCGCGGTCACCACCGCGCTGGCACTCAGCGGGCTCGGCGGACACGGCTTTCTCTTTGCCGGGTTCTCCCCGCGCAAGAGCGGCGCACGGCGGCGGATTCTCGAACAGTGCGCCGACCTGCCCGTGGCCACCGTCTTCTATGAGTCGCCCTACCGCCTCTTAAAGTTCCTCGACGAAATCGATGAAGTCCTCGGCGCCGGCCGACAGGTTTTTGTCGCGCGCGAACTGACCAAAAAATTTGAGGAGCTACTCTCCGGAACGGCCGCCGAAATCTGGCAGCGCTTCGAGGGGCGGACGGTCAAAGGCGAGTGCGTGCTCATTATCGCCCCCGGAAAATAATGTTTTAGCCATCTAGCAGTTGCACTGCTCTATGGTGGGGACTAGAATCTAGGTGAATATTGAATCAGAAACGCTTGAGAATTTTTTGATATGCTTGAAATGCAACAAAACCATGATGATCTGCAGGCCGCCTTTGCGGGTGATATTCTTTTTATCCGGGTAATCGGACGGGGGTCATTCAAGGTGGCCGCCCCGATGAAGCAGTTCATTGCCACAGCCTGCGACAAACATCCGGTAAAAACCGTGGTGCTCGATCTCGCGGAGTGCATCGGGATGGACAGCACCTTTATGGGCGTGCTCGCCGGACTCTCCGGACGTTTGAAAAGAACCGAACACGCACTCGAACTGATCAACCTCTCAGACAAAAACGCCAATCTATTGGCCACGCTCGGGGTTGATCAGGTTCTCGCTTTCTACAGCCATGCCCACGGGCACGATGTTCCGGAACCGCAGGCCTCATCGCTGCCGACCGATCAGGCGTCCAAAAAAGAAATGGCGGAAACTGCTCTGCAAGCGCACCAAAACCTCGTACAAATCAGCGCGGAAAACCAACCGCGTTTCAAACGCGTGATTGAGCTTCTCAAAGAAGATGTTGATCGCTTGAACTAACCGGCTTATGAGTAACCTTCTCCATTGGATTACCACCATCATCGCCTCCATTCTGGAGATCGTTCTGCTAGTGTTTTTCTATTTTACCTACCAGAGCCGCCAGCAGTTGCGCCGCGAAAACCGCGCCATGCGCAAAGAACAGGAAGTGGTCTTTGAGTTCGTCAATCAGGTTGGCGAGGTTTTCGCCGATGCGGACGAAATTAATATGGATACGCTGCTTAAGCGGATCCTGTTTTTCTCGACCAAAACCGGCCGGGCCGCGTCCGGCGCCATTTACCTGTTCAGCCCCGACCGCTCCCGGCTGTTTGCCCGCGCCGTCTCCGGAATTTTCCCGCCGCTCTATGATGCCGGCGCAGTAAAAACGGAACATCTGCTGGCCAAATCTCAGTACCTTGAAACGCTGGTGAAAGAACGGCCCGTCGCCACCGGCGAAGGACTGGTTGGCTCCGCCGCCGCCGTCGGCAGCGGTATCATTATTGAAGATGCCGAGCTCGATGCCCGCGTTCCCACCTATGCCGATGCCTTCCTGCGCATCCAGACTCTGCTGATTGTCCCCATGCGCTTCGGGAATGAAGCGCTCGGTGTTCTGGCGCTGATCAACCGGACCGATGGAACCGCCTATACCGCCGGGGATCTCAACCTGCTTCAGGCGATGGCCGACCAGGCCTGTGTTCCCATCCACTACGCCGGACTGCGCGCCGCGCTCGAACACAAAAAACAGATCGACCGCGACATTCACGCCGCTCAGCAGATTCAAGCCTCCCTCCTGCCGCAAAGCCTTCCGCACCCCGAAGGAGTACGTCTGGGTGCCTACAACCTGCCCGCCTACGACATCGGTGGCGATTACTACGACTTTATTCAAATCGACGAAGATCACCTCGGCATCGCCATCGCCGATGTCGCCGGCAAAGGAATCGGCGGCGCCATGATGATGGCGGTGTGTCAGGGCATTCTGCGCACCCGCGCGCAACAGGAGCAAAGCCCGTCCGGCATGCTCTCCGAGCTCAACCGCGTGCTCAGCGCCAATCTGGCCGAAGACATGTTTATCACCATACTCTACATGGTGCTCAACACCAAAACCCGCGAACTCAAATTCGCCCGGGCCGGCCACGAGCGCCCGCTGATCTGCCGCGGCGAAGGCGGACACCGCACTCCCGAACCGCTCGACTCACCCGGCATTGCCATCGGTCTGGCTGATCCTGAAGTGTTCGACCGTGCGATCAAGGACGCCACCATTCAGCTGGAGCCCGGCGATGGCATCATCGTCTACACCGATGGCATCACCGAAGCCCTCAACGAAGAGGGTGAAGAGTGGGGCCTCGAAAACCTGATCCGGTTTATTGAAAACGCACCTCCTTCGGACCCGGAACCGCTCCTCACGGCCATCCGCAACGAGCTCAACCGCTATATTGGCGCCCAGCAGCAGTACGACGACATGACCCTGCTCGCCCTCAAAGTGAGCTAGGCGAGGCTTTTTGCCTGCAAAGATTGACTCGAAACCCTTTAAAAAGTACTTTTCCACCCCTCCTTCCCGCAATGCTACGCATAGCGTTGCAGGCGGGTAGAGCAACTGTCCACACGAAGGATTTTGAATTATGAGCAAAGAAAAGAAAACCAAGGCCGAAGAGGTCGAAAAAGAAGAACCCCTTGACCAACCCGCCGCCGATGTGTCCGCCGAAACCTCAGCGCAGGCAGAAGAGGCCGACATCCCAGCCGAAGAAGCCGCTCAGGAAGATGTGGAACTTATTGAAGAAGAAAAAGAGGAAGAAGAGCCTCTCCGTCTGCAACTGATGCGCTTGCAGGCCGACTTCGACAACTTCCGCAAACGGCAGGTGCGCGAACGCGCCGAATGGATCGTGCGCGCCAACGAAGATCTTTTCATGGAACTGCTGCCGGTGCTCGACCACTACGAAATGGGTCTGAAAAGCGCGGAAGAACATCAGACCGACTGCTCGGTAACCGAAGGCTTCAAACTGGTCTATAACCAGCTGCTCGACCTGCTCGAAAAACATAACGTCACTCCGGTGGAAGCCATCGGAGAAGCCTTCAATCCTCATATACACGAAGCACTCACCCACATGCCGTCCGATAAACCCGCTGAAACCGTCATTGAACAGGTGCGGCGCGGCTACAGGCTCGGCGACAAACTTCTGCGCGCCGCGCAGGTCGTCGTTTCCTCCGGACCGGTCGAAGAAAAGGATTCCGAATAATGTCTGCTGAAAAAAAGGACTACTACGAGCTGCTCGGCATCGCCAAAGGCGCCTCCGCGGAGGAAATCAAAAAGGCCTACCGCAAGATGGCCGTCAAATATCACCCGGACAAAAACCCGGGCGACAAAGCCGCCGAGGAAAAATTCAAAGAGGTGTCGCAAGCCTACGAAGTGCTCAGCGATCCCTCAAAACGCCAGCAGTACGACCAGTTCGGCCACGCCGCATTCGGCCCCGGCCGCGGTGGAATGGGGGGCGGCGGTTTCAGCGGCGGCGGCTTCGGCGGCGGCATCGACCTCGAAGAGGCCCTGCGCACCTTTATGGGCGCGGCCGGCGGAGGCGGAGGCATCTTCGATAACTTTTTCGGCGGGGGCGGCGGAGGCCGCTCACGAAACCCCAACGCCCCGCAGCAGGGATCCGATCTGCGCTTCGATCTCGATATCGATTTTGAGGAAGCCGTCCTCGGCTCCAAGCGCGAAATCCGTATCAACGTCAACGAAACCTGCGAAAGTTGTAAAGGCTCCGGCGCGGAACCGGGCAGCGGCAAGCGCACCTGCTCCGACTGCGGCGGCGCGGGCCAGGTCATCAGCGGCGGCGGCTTCGTCCAGTTCCGCCAGACCTGCCCCACCTGCCGCGGCGCGGGCGAAGTGATTGAAAAGCCCTGCTCGGCGTGTCAAGGACAGGGACTGGTGCGCAACAAGCGGAACATTGAGGTGAAAATTCCCAGCGGTGTCGAAACCGGCTCGCGCCTGCGCGTTGCCGGACGCGGCGAAGGCGGACGGCGCGGTGGACCGCCCGGCGATCTGTACATCGTCCTGCATGTTCGCGAACACGAGTTTTTCAAACGCAACGACCTCGATATCATTTGCGAGGTACCCGTGCCTTTCCATATCGCCGCGCTCGGCGGCGAAGTGTCTGTGCCGACCATTCAGGGCAACGCCACACTAAAAATCCCGGCCGGAACCGAAAACGGCAAAGTGTTCCGCATGCGCGGCAAAGGCATCACCAGCCCGCGCTACGGCACCGGCGATCAGCACATTCGGGTTCAAATCGAAATTCCGCAGGGGCTCAGCGGCAAGGATAAGAAAAAGTTCGAGGAGATGACTGCAATTCTCAGCGACAAACATTTTCCGCTAACCCAGAAAATGCGTAAAGCCGCCAAAACCTTCTACGACCACAAAAAAGCGCTGGAAGACAACGCATGAGGATCAACAGCTATGTGACTCCCGGAATGCTGAAGGGCGACCTCGTTGTCCTTTCGCCGGAGGAGTCGCATCATCTGTCCCGGGTTCTGCGCGTTGAACCGGGCCAGGAGCTGACGCTGTTCGACGGCGAAGGAACCCGCGCGAAGGGTGTCGTAGACACGGTTACAAAAAAAGAGATCACCGTCCGTGTTGCTGAATGCGAAACGGTCGAACCGCCCGCCGTTGAAATCACCCTGATTCAGGCCGTCTGCAAACCCGACCGCTTTGAAATGATTTTGCAAAAAGCCACCGAGCTGGGCGTACGCGCCATTCAGCCGATCGTCACCGCCAACGCCAGCCTGCCCGCCGGGAAAATCGAGAAGATGATCGATCGCGGCGAAGCCATCATCCGCAACGCCGCCCAGCAATGCGGCACCGCCTGGCTGCCCAAGTTCCAACCCTTGGAGAAACTGGCTAATCTTTTTCCAAGCATTGGAAAATTTGATGCCGTGTTCATTGGCTCACTCTATGCAGATGCCCGACCGTTCAAAGACGCTTTCCGAAGTTTGCCTGCCCTGAGCGACGCCAAAAGCGGAGTCGAAGGGGGGAAATCAAAAATTAAAACCGCGGCGATCCTGATCGGGCCGGAAGGCGATTTTACCGAAGAGGAAGTCAACGCCGCCGCAGAGGCCGGCGCCATTCCGGTCACCTTCGGCAAACAGATCCTGCGAACCGAAACCGCTGCCATTTTCGGTTTGAGCGTTCTGGTGTATGAGCTGATGGACTGAGGCTCCGTCGCAACGCCTACGCTTCTGACGACTCCCCGGATTTGCTAAAAATTTTCTTTTGTTTTTCCTGCCACAGCGCGCTGAAGGACTGCCCCCTCAACCGCTCGCGCTCTGTGACGGGTTTTCCGGAAGGCGCCGCTGCAATGATTTCCGGCGGAAGCAGGTCCTTTGTGATGGCTCCGTCTTTCGCAAGAAAAAGCAGATGCCGAATCGTGCCGACCAGCTCCTTGTGATTGCCGGGCCACGTATAGCTACAAAGAAGACGTCTCGCGTCCTTTCCCATAGCCGGGATGCTCTTGCCTGCCTCTATATTCTCATGAATCGCTTGATCGATAAGAAAAGGAATGTCCTCCGGACGACTGTGCAGCGCCGGAACCTCAATTTGAAGGGCACTCAACCGATGATAGAGATTATCGGAAAACACGCTCTGCTCAACGAACTGATCCAGTTTTTTGCTGGAAGCAGCAACCACGCGCACATCGATTTCCATATCACCCGGTTTTTCGACCCGATCTCCTCGCTTAAACTGAATCCATGTAAGAAGTTCAAGCTGAGCGTCGAGCGGCATGGCGTGAATATTATCGATGAACAACGTTCCGTCTTTCGCCGCCTCAAACAGTCCCGGTTGACCTTTAGACCTCTGAAACAGTTTCCGGCTGATGGAATCCGCCGACTGTGCCTCACAGTCAAAAACAACAAATGCCGCATCTTTTCGCAGACTGTAGTAATGGAGCGTGCGCGCAATCAGCTTATAATCTATGCCCTCTTCGCCGCTAAGAAGCACCGCGACATTGGCGGGCGCAATGCGCCGGATCATCTCGCAGAGTTTCTGCATGGCAGCACTTCCGGTCACAAGGCCTTCCAGCAGGGTTACCCTCTCCTCAAGCAACGTACTCTCCGGCGAAGCGTTGTAATACGTAAGTGACCGTTGTACGGTCGAAAACAACTCATCGATCTGAAACGGTTTAACAAGGAAGTCGAAGGCACCCTTCTTCATCGCAGAGACCGCCACCTCAATTTCGTCGTGCCCCGTGAGCATAATAACACCCATGTCCGGGTAGGCTTCGCGGGATTTTTCGAGAAGCTCCATTCCATCCATCGGGGTCATGTTGATATCCGAAATCATCAAGTCGAATGTGTTGGTTTTTAGCGTTTCAAGGGCCTCTGCTCCACCTTCGGCCGCTACAATGTCATACCCGTGACCGCTGAGCAGTTTGGTAATCACTTTGCGAAAAAACATGTCGTCATCAACAATCAATATGCGTGTCATGATCTATTCCTGTTCTCTGGTTATCGGTATAACGCGCTACAGCTGTCCATTTATACATTTCTCTCTATGCCCCTTCAACCATTGATTAAACCCCCTGACAGAATGTCCTATGTGAATTTGCCGTATTGCATCCCCTTTCTTTCTTCGGCATGATCACGTACCTCAAACCACAGACCCCGAATCGGAAGTTTTGACCATGAGCACTAACGTTATCGCACTCGCAAATCAGAAAGGCGGCGTCGGCAAAACGACCACCGCCGTCAACCTCGCCGCCTGTCTTGCCGCACGAAAACAGAATGTGCTGCTGATCGACCTCGACCCGCAGGCCAACGCCACCAGCGGCGTGGGCCTCGAAAAAGAGGAAGGAGCCAGCATCTACGCGGCCCTGCTTGGCGAAGCCGATGCGCGCACACTGATCAAACCGACCAGCACCAAGCGGCTGCATATGATCCCCTCAGAGCTCGACCTGGCGGGATGCGAAGTGGCGATCGCGCGAATGGACAATTATCTGCACTGCCTGAAGAACGCCCTGAAACCGATCGTGGATCAGGATGAATACGACGTCATCCTGTTCGACTGCCCGCCGTCGATCGGCATTCTGTTTATGAACGCGCTCTAC
>JACNKZ010000060.1 GCA_014381785.1 Kiritimatiellota bacterium | reverse complement strand
GGTGCCCTCACCGACCGTCCCGGCGGGTCAGTGACCCGCCCTACAGCTCACTTCTTTATCTCTTCTATGTCTCCACTTTCATACTGCGTTTCAAATTTCTGCGCGAATTCCGACAGTCTCCCCTCCTCAATCGCGCCGCGCAGACCGGCCATGAGCTCCTGATAATAATGGAGGTTGTGGCGGGTAATCAGCATCGGCCCAAGCATCTCCTGACACTTCAGCAGGTGGTTGATGTAGGCGCGGGAATAGTTCTTACAAACGTAACAGCTGCAATCGGGGTCAATGGGCCGCGGGTCGGCCGCATGGCGGGCGTTCATCAGATTGATCGTTCCACGGCGGGTAAACGCCTGCGCTGTGCGGCCCGAGCGGGTCGGCAGCACGCAATCGAACATATCCACCCCGCGCTGCACCGCGCCGACCAGATCCGGCGGCTTACCGACGCCCATCAGATAGCGCGGGGCATCCTCCGGCAAATGCGGAATGGTGGTTTCCAAGGTTTGGAACATCAGTTCCTGCCCTTCGCCGACCGCGAGGCCGCCGATGGCGTAGCCGTCAAAACCAATCTCTTTGAGCGCCTCGGCAGACTCTTCGCGCAATTTCGGATAAACACTGCCCTGCACAATGCCGAAAATACCGTAGCCGTCGCGCTCTACAAATGCCTCCCGTGAGCGTTTTGCCCAGCGCATCGAAAGACGCATCGATTCAGCGGCAACCTCTTCGGTGGCCGGAAACGGGGTGCATTCATCAAATGACATGGTGATGTCGGCATCGAGCAAATGCTGGATTTCAATCGAGCGTTCCGGGGTCAGCGCATGCTGGCTACCATCGACATGCGACTGAAAGGTGACACCCTCTTCCGTCATTTTCCGAAGTTTGGAAAGACTCATCACCTGATAGCCGCCGGAGTCGGTCAGAATCGGCTTATCCCAGTTCATAAACGTATGAAGTCCACCCAGCTCGGCGACGCGCTCCGCCGTGGGGCGCAGCATCAGGTGATAGGTGTTGCCGAGCAGAATCTGCGCGCCGGTTTCCGCCACCTGTTCAGGGAGCATGCCCTTCACGGTGGCCGCCGTGCCGACCGGCATAAAGGCGGGCGTATCAATTTCGCCATGCGCTGTCGTAATTTTTCCGCGCCGCGCCGCGCCGTCCTGTTGCAGTTTTGTGTATCCAAATTTCATCTGGCAGAGAATAGGGGATTTTTAACCACGAAAAACACAAAACAGGGGAAAACAGGCAGAATGATTTGAGGGCAGACTTGAGACAGCGTCGAAAGAGGCTCCGCGAATGCGGGGCAACGAAGTGGCAATGATTTAGTGAAACCGCGAAAGCTTGCCACGCCAACGGCGTGGAACGCAAATATACGCGAATCAGGGAGGAGAAATTCAGGAAGAATCATTGGGGGTAAAATAATGAAGCCGAATTTCAAATTTCTAATCTCTAATTTCCCTCTTCAACAGACAACCATCGCCGTAGGAGTAAAAGCGGTAGTTTTCATTTTTAGCATGTTCGTATGCCGCATGCATTTCCTCAAGCCCCGCAAAGGCTGAAACGAGCATAAACAGGGTGGAGCGCGGCAGATGAAAGTTGGTTAGCAGCAAATCGACAATCTTAAACTGATAGCCGGGCGTAATGAAAATATCGGTTTCGCCGGTGAAGGGTTCAATCACCCCCACATCCGTTGCCGCGCTTTCTAATAGGCGAAGCGAGGTGGTGCCGACTGCGATAACGCGCCCGCCCGCCGCGCGGGTGGCGTTGATTTTGTCAACCGTCGCCTGCGTAAGGGTTCCCCACTCCGCATGCATTTGGTGATCTTCGGTATCATCCACTTTAACCGGCAGGAAAGTGCCGGCACCGACATGCAGCGTGACGGTTTCAAAAGCCACACCGCGTTTTTCCAAACCTTGGAAAAGTTCATCGGTAAAGTGCAGTCCGGCGGTCGGCGCGGCGACCGCTCCCTGCTCTTTAGCAAAAACGGTCTGATAATTGTCACTATCCGTCTCGTTTTCAGGCGATTCACTGTTGCGCCGGATATAGGGCGGAAGCGGCATCCGTCCATGTTTTTCCAAACATTGGAAAAGCTCCTCGCCGCCGCAGTTGAATTTGAAGCGGATATCGCCGCCCTCACGCTTTTCAGTCACTTCAGCCCAAAAGCCGTCGGCAAAGTCGACGCGCTGGCCGCCTTTAAGCCGCTTGCCGGGCTTGGCGAACACCAGCCATTCATCATCGGCGGTGCGCATATGCAGCGTTGCTTCAATTTTGACTTCATCCCGCAGGCCGTCGAGCCGCGCTGGAATCACCTTGGTATTGTTGCCGATCAGCAGATCACCGGGCTGAAAGCACTCCGGCAGGTCGCGCATAATGCGGTCCGCGAACACCTCGCCGGTCAAATCGAGCAGGCGCGCGGAATCGCGCGGACTGGCCGGATGGTTCGCGATAAAGCGCTTCGGTAAATCAAAATCAAACAAATCAACACGCATGAGAATGGAATATTGGATTACTGGATCAATGGATTATTTAGGAAATGCTAAGGATAATACGGTTCCTTCATTCATCCAACAATCCTTCAATCCATTATTCCATTCGTCTGTCTTCTGTTGGTATGCTCCCCACCTGAATTTGAGGAACGAAAAAATGGTTCAAGAAAAACAACAAACGGCTTTTGTGAGCGAAATCTTCAGCTCCGCGCAGGGTGAAGGGGTCCATATCGGCCGCCGGCAGCTCTTTGTCCGGCTTTGCGGCTGCCACCGCAACTGCCTTTATTGCGACACCGATTTCGAGCGCAAAGGAACCTTCAACGTGGAGCGCGAACCCGGCAGTGGAGTCTTTGAACAGGTTCCCAACCCGATCTCGGTGAATCAGCTGATTAAACTGCTCCATGAACTGAACCGTAGCGCATTCGCTCATGATGACCTGTTTATCACCGGCGGCGAACCGTTGCTACAGGCCGATTTTCTTGCAGAATTTCTCCCAGAGGCGCACAAACAACTCAATCTGCCGGTTCACCTCGAAACCAGCGGCGATCTGGTGGTCCAGTTCATTAAAATTGCTGAACACATCGATCATGTGCTGATGGACATCAAACTGCCGAGCGTCACCGGCGAGTCGGCAACCTGGGAAGCGCATCAGCGCTTTATGGAAAAAATCGGAGCCGATGAAATCAGTGCGACCATTAAGCTGGTGGTGAGTGCGGACACGTCTGAAGAGGATTTGGCTGAAGCCGTTGAACTCATCACCGCCACCGAAACCCGTGCGCATGTGGTTCTGCAACCGATGACGGCTGCTGTCAAAACCGACCGCATCCCCACCGCCAAGCAGGTACTGACCTGGCAATCGCAAATGGCCAGCGCGCTGGGCCACAGCGTTCGCGTCATTCCGCAGTGTCACAAGTTGATGGGATTGCTGTGAGATTGGAGTACCGGAGTAAGGGAGTGTTGGAGTAATGGAAGAAGAAAGAAAAAAGGCAGTCGTATTGCTGAGCGGCGGACTGGACTCCGCCACCGCGCTGGCCATTGCCAACGCCGCAGGCTTTGAATGCTATGCCCTCTCCTTCCGCTACGGCCAGCGCCACGTGATCGAACTGGACTGTGCGCAGCAGGTCGCCAACGCGCAGGGCGTGGCGGAGCACCGCACGATTGATATTGATCTCGCGGCTTTCGGCGGCTCCGCACTGACCGACATGAATCTCGATGTGCCGCACGAGGCGGGTGCCGAAGATGAAATCCCTATCACCTACGTTCCGGCCCGCAACACCATTTTTCTTTCCTACGCCCTCGCCTGGGCCGAAGTGCTTGGCAGCACCGACATCTTCATTGGCGTCAATGCGCTCGACTACAGCGGCTACCCTGACTGCCGCCCCGAATTTATTGCCGCCTACGAGGCCATGGCCAACCTCGCCACCAAAGCCGGCGTAACCGGCGAGAAAAAACTGATCCTCCACACCCCGCTGATCGACCTCACGAAAGCGCAGATTATTGAAAAAGGTCTGAAACTGGGCGTAGACTACGGAATCACTACCAGCTGCTACGATCCCGCCCCGGACGGCGCGTCCTGCGGCACCTGCGATTCCTGCCGCCTGCGCCTCAAAGGATTTAAAGAAGCTGGCACGGTTGACCCGCGCCGCTATAAACCGTTTTAATTTCATTTTACAGAAGGGGACAAAGGATAACGAAGGCAGATTCAACAGAATTTCAGAGTATGGATTATTTTATCAAAATCTTCCCTTGGTTTCCCTTCGTTTCCTTCTGTTAAAATTTCTGTCAGGTAAAATTTGATATGAAGGAGAACTGAAATGTCTAAAATGCAGATTTATAAAACACTACGCTTCGATGCCGCCCACCGCCTGACCGGTGTGCCGCCCACCCATAAATGCTCAGCCATGCACGGCCACGGGTTTGAGGTTGAAGTGCATCTCAAAGGCGAAGTCGACCCGCAGACCGGATTTGTGATGGATTTCGGTGATCTGGCCAAAGTGTGCGAGCCGGTTCTCAAGCAGCTCGACCACGCCATCCTCAATGAAATTGAGGGATTGGAAAATCCGACCAGCGAAAACATGAGCGTCTGGCTGTGGAATATTCTTAAGCCGCAACTGCCCCTGCTCTGCCAGCTGGTCATCAAAGAGACCGCAACCTCCGGCTGCATTTACACCGGTCCATAGAGTCGCTACTGATCGGCGGAATCGACACGGACGCTGGAACGAATGCCGCCGCGGGCCGTAAACTCGCCAATGACAACCAACTGACGCGGTTTGAGCAGTTCAAACAGATCCGTGTAGATGCGGTTAGTGACATCCTCGTAGAACGAGCCTTCATTGCGGAAAGAAAAGAGGAACAGTTTAAGCGACTTGCTCTCCACGCACAGCTCATCAGGAATGTATTCGATGGTGATACGCGCAAAATCGGGCTGTCCGGTGATCGGGCAGAGCGATGTGAACTCGTCGGTTTCAAAGTTGATCCAGTAATCGCGCTGCGGGTTGGAATTTTTAAATGTTTCAAGGATTGAAGCATCCGGCGTCTGCGGATAGTTCATTTCGCCTTTTTTCAAAAGTTTCAGTCCGTCTGTATTACTCATTGTATTCCTCGTTTCAAATATTGCGTTCATCCGAAATTAAACGGATTACCAACACACCAACCGAATCTAAATGATACGGGATTTGAGATTCGAGATAAAAATATCCCGTATCACGCACCCCGCATCCCGTATCCCGCAAAGAACTCTACGAGTTCTTCGAATCCATGCCATGTCTGATCGGCAGTAAATTCGCCGGGGTGCCCGAGGCCATAGGTGACAAAGCCGCTCTTCACCCCGGCGTTATGCGCCACTTCCAAATCCGTGTGATGATCGCCAATCATCCAGGTGTTTTCCATATCGATGCCGGATTCGGCCATCAGCGCCTCAATACCGTCGGGCGCGGGCTTCAGGTTCGGCAGATCGCCGCCGCCCAGCATCCGGAAAAACAGGTCGCCCACACCCAGGTGCTTCAGAATCGCGCGGGCCGGATCCCCCGGCTTGTTGCTCAGCACAGCCAGTTCATGGCCGGACAACGTCATCAACCCTTCTTCCACACCGGGGTAAAGCCGGGTCTCGTCGAGCATATGTTCGGCGTAGAACGCCTTATAGAGCGCCAGCGCTTCATCCACATCCACATCCACATCCATTCCCTGCACACAGCCCTCTATCAGCTCACGGACTCCGCTGCCGATGTGGCTGATCACCGTCTCCACATCCACCGGCGGCAAGGCATAATGCGCCCGCATCAGGTTGATGCTGGTGGTTAGATCCTCCCGCGTTTCCGCCAGCGTTCCGTCCAAATCAAAAATGAGCAGTTGTTTCTCCATAAGCGCGGAATTAAACCCCATTCAGAGGAAGAGTTCAGGAACAAAACCATTAGAAATTTAAAATTGATCTGGATTTATAGTACTACTTTAGTACTATAAATCCGTGCCAAGAAAAATTAGAGAACTGATTCGTGATCTACAAAAGGCCGGATTTGAAGATCGAGGCGGGAAAGGAAGTCACAGAAACTTTAAACATCCCTGTGGCAGTAAAATCACAATCAGCGGCAAACCCGGACAGGATGCTAAAAAATATCAGGAACGGGAACTCGAGCGAGCTCTGAGGGAGGCAACAAAATGAAATTGAGTGATAAATATCTTAAAATTGTCGAATGGTCGGAAGAGGATCAGTGCTATATCGGCACCTGCCCCGGCCTAATGCTCGGCGGTGTTCACGGCGATAACGAAGCCGCAGTCTACAAGGAAATCTGCCAAGTCGTTGACGAATGGATTAAACTGTATCAAACAGACGGCGAACCTCTGCCGGCAGGAACCGCGGGAAAAGAGTACTCCGGTAAATTTGTGGTTCGAGTCGGTAAAGAGCTTCACAAAACGCTGGCAATTGAATCCCTCCGCCGGGGAGACAGCCTGAACACCTATTGCGTTAACCTGATCCGCGAAGAGCACGCCGAATACAAAACAAAGAAAAAGTAACCTACCCTCTCGCGGTTCCCTCTTTGTAGAACGGCAGATCAACGACCGTTGCCGGAAACGGGTTACCGCGAATTTCGACATCGAGAACGGTTCCGGGAACGGCTAAATCGGCCTGAATCAAAGCAAGTGCAACAGCTTTTCCAAGGCTTGGAGAAAGCGAGCCGCTGGTGATCACGCCGATTTCCAACCCGCTTGTCGCGCCGGAGCCTTCTGGCGAAGGCGGATGGGAAAAGACCTTGTCGTGAGCACGTGCCGCACGCTTATCATTAAACTCCAGCGCAACAAGAAATTCAGCGGGATCCTCCAGATCGCGCATCACGGCATCACGCCCGATAAACTCACCCTCTTTTTTAATAAACATCCCGCGGCTGGTCGCAACGGGGGTGCGCTCAGCAGATAATTCATGCCCGTAAAGCGAGTATCCCATCTCAAGGCGCAGGGTATCGCGCGCGCCCAGGCCGATCGGCTTAATGTTTTCGTTGGCGAGCAGTGCGCGCCAAACACGAACAGCCTCCGATGCGGGGAAATAAAGTTCATAGCCCAGTTCGCCGGTATAGCCGGTGCGGCTAACCAGCATCTCTGTTTCCAATGCTTGGAAACTTTCGGCTTTAAAATATCCAAGGTTCGGAAGCTCACCCATCACGGTTTCCAAATCGGCGTGGGCCTGCGGTCCCTGCACATCCAGTTTAGCCAGCTCGCTTGAGCGGTCGGTGAAAACGGTGTCCGGCGAAAGATGCGCGCGAATCCATTCGGCATCACCGTCCAGCGTGGCGGCATTCACCACCAGCATATAGCGCTCATCATCCAGGCGGTAACAGGTGAGGTCGTCGATCACCCCGCCCGCGTCATTGAGCATAAAACCATATCGGCACTGCCCAACCGCCAGTGTGGAGATCTTCATCGTCAGCAGGTTTTCGAGATCGGCGGCGGCTGTCGGCCCGCTCAGTTCAAACTCACCCATGTGACAGATATCGAACAGGCCGGTCTGAGTGCGGGTGTGCTGATGTTCCGCCAGAATTCCCTCATACTGAATCGGCATATCCCAGCCGCCGAATTCCGCCATTCGGGCGCCAAGGGCGATGTGTTCTGCGTGTAGTGGTGTGTGCTTCATAATTTTTCCTTCGATCCAGCAATTGACGATTGATGATTTCCGATTAACGATTTAAACGCAGGAGCAACCGGCTATCCAATCATTAATCTTTAATCGGAAATCGACAATGTCTAAGAAAGTTCTCTCCAGGTGAATTTGTCAACGCCCTCGACGCTGCGGCCGCTTCTGTTGTCGATCATGATAACCGGACAGCCCGCCACCTGAGCGGCCTTCACACCGGAGGGGCTGTCTTCAAACACAATGACTTCATGCGGCTGAAGGCCCAGCCATTCCAGCGTCAGAGTGTACATTTCCGAATCCGGTTTGCGATGCGTTACATCGTCGGCGGTACAAACCGTCTCAAACAGGTCAATCATCCCGCCCTCAATCAGGACGTTTTTCACGAACTGTTTCGGTGAATTACTGGCCAGCGAGAGCCGCTTCCGATTGCGCCATTTCCGGATAAAATGAATCGCCTGCGGAAACACCTCGGTTTTGAAATGCTCCTGCACATGGGCCCGCTTATGATCGAGCACTTCATCCACGTTCAGCTCCAGCCCGTGGCGCTCCGCCAGCACCGGAGCAAAGGTGTTGGTGTGCGCCTCAAAAAATTCGCGGCGCTCGGCCTCAGTGATCCGATAGCCGGTCAGCGCCTCAACCGCCTGCTCGAAGCCATCGGCGTGATACTTCTCGGAATCGATCAGCGTCCCGTCTAGGTCGAAAATAAATGCTTGATACTGGTTTAAATCCGGTTTCATAAGGCCTCTAAATCTCAGCTATAAACCTCCCCCTGAAAAGCACCTTCTGAGAGTTTATTTCCCCATGCGGGGGAAACCCTTCCCCCGAAGCCTTTTCACTGCCCGGATCGCGATCCGGATCCAAACACCAAGGGCGCTGCAAAAAGAGCTCCCAAAAATACAACGAGCTCCTCTTGCTGCTGTTTTCGGCATTGCCTCTCTGCCGCCCTCTGGTATCCTTCCACGCTTCTATGAAAAACCAGTTTAAACTCATTCGGGAAACAGAGGTTGCCGAGCTCAACGGCATAGTCAAAGAATACCGCCACGAGCCGACCGGCACGGAATACATCTCTGTTGAAAACGACGACAACAACAAGGTCTTCGGAATCACCTTCCGCACCCCGCCGGCCAACTCCACCGGCATCGCCCATATTCTCGAACACACCGTTCTGTGCGGCTCGCGCAAATACCCGCTGAAAGACCCTTTTGTTCAGCTGTTGAAGGGCTCGCTGCAGACCTTCCTCAATGCGATGACCTACCCGGACAAAACCGTATACCCTGTCGCCAGCCAGAATGTGCAGGACTTCTACAACCTTGTCGACGTCTACCTCGACGCCGTCTTTTTCCCGCGCATCACCCCGGCCTTCTTCCGCCAGGAGGGCTGGCACTACGAGCTGGAAAACCCCGAAGCGCCGCTCACCTGCAAAGGTGTTGTGTACAACGAAATGAAAGGGGTCTACTCCTCCCCCGACAGCCTGTTGCTCGAACGCTCCCAGCAAAGCCTCTTCCCTGACACCACCTACGGCCTCGACTCCGGCGGCGACCCCACCGCGATCCCCACCCTCACCTACGGCGACTTCCGGGAATTCCACGAAACGTGGTATCACCCCTCCAACGCCCGCATTTTCTTCTACGGCAACGATGACCCCGCCAAGCGCCTCGACATTCTAGAGGCATATCTCAGCGGTTTCCAAACCTTGGAAACCCCGCCCGACTCCTCCATTCCGCTGCAACCCGCTTTCAAAAAACCGGTGCGGGTTCAGGAAACCTACGCAGCTGGCGATGACGACGCCAAAGCCTTCATCACCGTCAACTGGGCCCTGCCGGAAGGCTCCCTGCACTTCGCGCTGACCATACTCGACCACATTCTCACCGGCACCTCCGGCTCGCCGCTGCGTAAAGCGCTCATCGAATCCGGTCTCGGTGAAGACATCGCCGGCTTCGGCCTCGAAACCCATATGCGTCAGCCCGCCTACTCCATCGGCATGAGGGGCGCCGACATTCCAAACCTTGGAAAAATTGAAAAGCTGATTTTCCAAACCTTGGAAAAACTGGTTGAAGATGGCATTAACCGCGGCGACATCGAGGCCGCACTCAACTCCTTCGAATTCGACCTGCGCGAAAACAACCACGGCTCCTGCCCGCAGGGCCTGTCGGTTATGCTGACCATGCTCGAAACCTGGCTCTACGACTGGGACCCGCTCGTCCTGGCTGCCTACGAAACCCCGCTGGCCGGCCTGAAACAGGCTCTAGCCGGAAATCCGCGCTATTTCGAAGAACTGATCGAAACCAATCTGCTCAACAACCCGCACCGCACCACCGTACGCCTCATCCCCGACCCGACGCAGGCCGAGCGCGAAGAAGCCGAAGATGTCGCGCGGCTTCAGGCGGTTAAAGACGCGATGATCCCCGACGAGATCATGCGCACCATCACCGCCGCCGAACGCCTGCTCGACATGCAGAAAGCCCCCGACAGTCCGGCGTCCATCAAAAGCATCCCCTTGCTGTGCCGCAACGATCTACATAAAGAAATTCTCACCATCCCGCGCGAAATTAAAACCTTCGAAAACGCCACCGTGCTGTTCCACGACCTCTTCACCGGCGGCATCGCCTACATCGATGTCGGCTTCGATCTGCACGTTCTCGATGCCGATGAGCTGCCCTGGGTTTCCCTGTTGGGAAGCATGCTGGTTGAAATGGGCACGCAAAAAGAGGACTTTGCCTCCCTCTCGCAGCGCATCGCCCGCAAAACCGGCGGACTTTACGCCTCGCCCATCCATGCCGTACCGGAAGGCGACGGCCAGAGCGTCAGCCGCCTTTTCCTGCGCGGAAAATGCATGACCCCGCAGATCGGCGACCTGTTCGACATCTTGAATGACATCCTTTTGTTCCCCGCCTTCGACGATTCCAAGCGCTTCATGGAAGTGTTGCTCGAGCAGAAAGCCGAAATGGAAAGCGGCCTGGTTCCCTCCGGCCACTCCGCCGTGATCTCGCGCCTCAAAGCGCACTACCACGAATCCGCCCGCGCCGCCGAAGCCATGGGCGGTATCGACGCCCTTTTCTTCCACCGTGAAGTCGAAAACATGGACGCAGACAAATGGCCCGCCATTATTTCCCGCATCGAAGCCATTCTGCAAAAACTGCTCGGCGGCGAGTTGGTCATCAATGTGACCGCCGACGCCAAAGACCAACCCGCGATCTTCCAATCCTTGGAAAAATTCCTGCAAAACATTCCAGTGTTCGGACAAAAAAGTTCCAAGGTTTGGAACTTTCCTGAATCTCCGGCTCAGTCCGAAGCGTTGCTGGTTCCGTCGCGCGTCAATTATGTCGGCAGCGCCACTAACCTGTTCGATAAAGGCTATGTATACGACGGCTCGGCGCTGGTTATCACCAAATACCTGCGCACCGCGTGGCTGTGGGAGAAAATCCGCGTACAGGGCGGCGCCTACGGCGCGGTCTGCGCGTTCGATCCCAACTGCGGCACGTTCGCCTTCGCCTCCTATCGCGACCCAAATCTAACTGACACATTGGAAACCTACGCTCAGACCGGAAAATTTCTTAAGGATGTAGTGATCGACGAAGATGAGCTGACCCGCGCGCTGATCGGCGCCATCGGCGGCATCGACACCTACCTGCTGCCCGATGCCAAGGGGTATACCGATACCCTGCGCTGGCTAACCGGCTACACCGATGAAATACGCCAGCAGCGACGCAATGAAATTCTGGCCACCACCGCTGATCACTTCCGGCAGTTCGGTGAATTCCTGACCCTGGATGACGCCGTCGTCTCCGTTCTGGCTTCCAAGGAGGCGATTCAGGACAGTGAAATGACTTTCGAAAGCACCCTCAAAGTGCTCTAAAGGCCAACCGCGTTGCGAAGTTTTTCAACTTCCCACGTCTCGAGCTCACGGTGTTCGCCAGTACGGAGTTTTTCCAGACGCAACGGGCCGACCGATACGCGCAGAAGCCGGAGAACTTTGAGGTCGAGCGCCTCCATCATGCGGCGGATATGACGGTTGCGCCCTTCTCCCAGCGTCAGCGTATAGCCGAACCGGCCTTCCAGAATACGGCGCAACGGTTCAACCCGCAGCACTTTGAGTTTTTCGCCGCGGCAATTGATGCCTTCGAGCATGAGCTCGATATCGGATGCGGAAATTTCCCGGTCGATCCAGACCTGATATTTTTTTTCGATGTGATGCCGCGGATGCATCAGACGGTGAGCGAGATCCCCGTCGTTGGTAACCAGCAGCAAGCCCTCACTCATCACATCCAGTCTGCCGACCGTATAGAGGCGGCTGGAAAAAGCGGGCAACATATCGAGAATGGTTTCGCGGCCCTGCGGATCGTCCGATGTGCAGATGACGCCGGTCGGCTTGTTGAGCATGATCCAGACCTTTTTCTCCAGCGAAATCGGTTTGCCGTCGCAGCTGACTTTCTGGGTATCCGGATCGATTTTGGTTCCGAGCTCGGTGACGACGATGCCATCAACAGTTACCCGCCCCTCTTCGATCAGCTTTTCGGATGCGCGCCGCGAGGCGACTCCACACTCGGCCAAATATTTTTGAAGTCGAATCATATTTCTAACCACTAATTTCCACTAATCATCACGAATTAGCAGAGATAGAATTTGCCACAAAAAACACGATACGCCACAAAAGAAGAAGGGGCGGGGTGTGATTTTTTTGTGAATTTTTGTGTTTTTCGTGGCCATAAAACAAAAAAGCCTCGGCTGAGCCGAGGCTTCTCCATAAACCGCGATGGTTTACTCAGGCTTGGTTTTCGGCAGACCGAATCCACGATCGCCTTCTTTCCAGCGTCCTTCTTCCTGAAGCTTGTCAACGCGTTCAAAACGTTTGAGAACGTTACGTTTCACTTCAATTTTCGCGGCATTTTTCAAACTGGGGTGCATTGTCATGGTGCTTCTCCTAAAAAATCATTTCTCTCGAATGAGCGGGAAAGAATAGCGTTTTGACCGATGATGTCAAACGTGGAAACCCCCTAATTCGTAACGTCGTAGACTCCGAGACTTCGGAGCGTAATGCGTAATAAAACAGAACCCCCACCCCACCTGACTTCAAATTACGTATTACCTGTTACTCGTTAACGCTTTTTCCTCATTTTACGACCGACATAGCTCGCTTTTTCCCGTTTTACCGGTGCAGAGGGCTCAATGGATGTTTTGAGCTCATACAGCTCGTCCCGCAATAGCGCGGCGCGTTCAAATTCGAGTTTTTCAGCCGCTTCAAGCATTTCCTGCTCAATTTCCCGAATCGTCTGGTTTACGTCATAGCTCTCGCCGGTTTCGCGCACGACCATCTCTTCGACCTCTTCCGCACCCTGCTTGAGCGCTTGAAGACTATCGGCGATCTCTTTCTGAATCGCCTGCGGCACCACGCCGTGCTCAGTGTTGTAGGCCCGCTGTTTTTCGCGCCGGTGATCCGTGATGTCGATCATGCGTTGCATCGAGCCGGTGATCTTGTCCGCATACATGATCACCTTGCCATCGATGTGGCGCGCGGCGCGGCCCGCCGTCTGCACCAGCGCGGTTTCGGAGCGCAGAAAGCCCTCCTTGTCGGCATCGAGAATGGCGACCAGCGATACCTCCGGCAGATCGAGCCCTTCGCGGAGCAGGTTGATGCCAATTAAACAGTCGAACTCCGCTTTGCGCAGACCGCGCAGAATATCAACCCGATCCAGAGCGGACACATCGGAGTGCAGATACTCCACCCGCAGACCCACCTTCTTTAAATACTCCGTCAGATCTTCCGAGGTGCGCTTGGTCAGCGTCGTCACCAGTGTGCGTTCGCCGCGCTCGGCGCGCAAACGGATCTCCTCCATCACATCATCAATCTGCCCACCAAGTGGCCGGACTTCAACCGGCGGATCGATAATTCCGGTCGGACGGATGATCTGCTCAATCGGTGTGCCGCTTTTTTGAATCTCAAACGGACCGGGTGTGGCGGTGGTGAAAATCATCGGGCCGGTGATGTCCAAAAATTCCTGAAACCCGAGCGGCCGGTTGTCGAGCGCCGACGGCAGGCGGAAGCCGTGCTCGACGAGTGTGCCTTTGCGCGCCTGGTCACCGTTGAACATGCCGCGAATCTGCGGCAGCGTCACATGCGACTCATCGATGATGGTCAAAAAGTTGTCAGGGAAATAGTCGATCAGGCAGGCGGGCCGCTCGCCCGCCTGACGGCCGCCAAGATGGCGGGAATAGTTTTCGATACCGCCGCAGTAGCCGATCTCGCGCATCATTTCGATGTCGTAGGCGGTGCGCATCCGGATGCGCTGGGCTTCGATCAGCTTGTCGTGCTGCTCAAACCATTTCACCCGTTCGTCGAGTTCCGCCTCAATCAGGGCGATCGCCGGTTCGAGCTTTTCAGCTGGCATCACGAAATGCTTGGCCGGCGAAATGGTGATGCGATCCAGATTTTCCTCCGTCTCGGCGGTCAGCGCATCAATCCGTTTGATCGCATCGATCTCATCGCCGAAAAATTCGACCCGGATGCCGTGGGTGGCGTATGACGGAAAAATATCGATGGTGTCGCCGCGCACGCGGAAGGTTCCGGGCTTCGGCTCGTAGTCGTTGCGCTCATACTGAATCAAAACCAGTTTCTCGAGGATTCCATCACGCCCGCAGGTTTCGCCGACAGTGGCTGAAAGCACCATTTCGCGGTAGTCCTCCGGCGAGCCGAGGCCGTAGATGCAGGAGACGGAGGCGACAATGATGACATCGTCGCGGCTGAGCAGGCTGTCGGTGGCCGCTAGCCGCAGGCGCTCGATCTCCGAGTTGATGGAGGCATCCTTTTCGATAAACGTGTCGGTCTGCGGAATATAGGCTTCCGGCTGGTAGTAGTCGTAGTAGGAGATGAAAAACTCGACGGCGTTATCGGGGAAAAAAGATTTGAGCTCGGCGTAAAGCTGGGCGGCCAGCGTTTTGTTGTGGGAGATCACCAGTGCGGGCCGTTTCTGGTTGGCGATCACGTTGGCGATGGTGAAGGTTTTTCCGGACCCGGTCACCCCTTCCAAGGTTTGGAACCGCTGGCCGCGCTCAAGCCCGGCGCACAGCGCCTCAATCGCCGCCGGCTGATCGCCGGTCGGCTGAAAACCCGATTTAAGTTGATAGGAATGCTTCATGCTTCGAACCCAAAATGTTTCAGCTTGGAAGCCAACAGATTATCCAAACCCGACAGATCCTTCGGATAAACCGAAATCAGACGTTTGCCTTCCTGTTGATAAAGCAGCTGTTTTTTATACATGCTCATTTTGTATTGCGGCGTGTTCATTCCCCAATACTCAATATACACATCCAACTCGGGAAGATAAAAATCGGGACGAATCTGGAACTCAGAGAGTATGCGGTATTTCGAGTCGTACCGATATGCCAAACCGTGCGCCGTCAACCACTCCGCAATGCGCCGCTCTCCTTCTGACTGCACCAACGTACCGTCGCGCGCCTCAATCGTCTTACTGATTTCTACCTGTATTTCAAAATTACGGCGATCCAGAAACACCTCATCAAAACACCGGTCACAAAAATTTCGCTGAAACACCTCGTGAGAATGCGTACGCTCTTCATCCGAAAGCGCCGCGTTGCAACGCTGACATCGATGTTTCACCCCCGCATCAATATCTTTTGCCGCCAGCTCAATGGCATCTACCGCCGTTTTGGCTGCAGCACGCACATAATCGCGATGGGCCGGGTTTCTGGCAACATCACGTAAATCGCTGATATGCGCCTGCGCCGCAGCACCATATTTTGCAAGGGCCCGAATGGCATACTGCTGTGTTTGCGAGTGCCGGGCTTGAAGAGCTAGCAGAGCCAATGCACAAACGGACTGCTCGGCATCCGCGCCGAATTCAGCCAACTTACCAATGGCCGAAGCCACCAGCCGCTGCACATCATTCGAGGGAACCTCAATCAATCGAATCAACTCTACAAGCGCTTCGGGCTTTCCACTGCGACCCAATTCTAATGCACGCTGCCGGGCCGCCTGATGTTCATTTGGAAGCATGGGACTCTTCATAATTAACTCGCTACGCTTGCTAATATAACTCTCAAAACTAACGAGACAAGCGAATGCGAGTCGATGTTGCGCAAACGATAGAAGTTCTCTACATTCTCCTCCTCGATTCTTGAAAGGAACCTCTCATGGCTGGCGAATATGTTTACAACCTGCAGAACCTGACCAAACAACACAATAAAACCACGGTGCTCGACGATGTGACCCTCGCGTTTTTCTTCGGCGCGAAGATCGGCGTGATCGGCGGCAACGGGTCGGGAAAATCCAGTCTGATGCGCATTATGGCGGGTGTAGACACCGAGTACATGGGCGATGTACAGATCGCCAAGCGCGCGCGCATCGGGTACCTCGAACAGGAGCCGCAGCTCAACAATTCCAAAACCGTGATGGAAAACGTGATGGAAGGCGTGGCGGAGGCGCAGGCCATGCTCGACCGCTACGACGAAATCTGGGAACTGCTTTCCGGTGATGTGTCCGATGAGGAGTCCGAGCAGCTGAACGATGAAGTGGGCCGGCTGCAAAACGTGATCGATACGCAGGATCTGTGGAGCCTCGACCACAAGGTCGAAATGGCGATGGATGCCCTGCGCCTGCCGGCCAGCGATTCACCGGTTGATAAGCTTTCCGGTGGAGAGCGCCGCCGTGTGGCTCTTTGCCGTCTGTTGATTTCCAACCCCGATGTGATCCTGCTCGACGAACCGACCAACCATCTTGACGCGGAGTCGGTCGCCTGGCTCGAAGAGTATCTGGTGCGCTTCACCGGCACGCTGATTGTGATCACGCATGACCGCTACTTCCTCAACAATGTGACCGAATGGATTCTCGAACTCGACAGCGGGCGCGCCTTCCCCTACAAGGGCAACTACGAGGCGTGGCTTGAACAGAAGCAGGCGATCCTCGCCACGCAAAACAAACAGGCCGCCTCGCGTAGCAAAGCGCTGGCGCGCGAACTCGAATGGATGCGCACCAATCCTGTAGGCCGTCAGGCCAAGAGTCAGGCCCGCATTAAAAACTACGAAAAACTCGCCTCGCAGGAAATTGATACCCGCGAAGAGAGTGTCGAAATTCAGATTCCTTCCGGTGAACGGCTTGGAAAGTTGGTGGTGCGCGCCAGTGGGCTGACCAAACATTACGGTGAGCGCGTCATTATGGAAGACGTCAGCTTCGACCTGCCGCCCGGCGGAATCGTCGGCGTCATCGGTGGAAACGGCGCCGGAAAAACCACCCTCTTCCGCATGATCACCGGCCAGGAGGAACCGACCGACGGCTCGCTCGAAGTCGGCCCGACCGTCAATCTTTCCTACGTCGATCAGAGCCGCGATGAACTCAATCCCGACAACTCTATCTACGAAGAAATATGCGGCGGCAACGACTGGATTGACCTCGGCGGCAAGCGGATGAACGGCCGCGCCTACTGCGGCAAGTTCAACTTTAAAGGCGGCGAACAGCAAAAACCGGTCGGCGTACTCTCCGGCGGAGAACGCAACCGTGTGCATCTGGCCAAGCTGTTGCAGCGCGCCGGCAACCTGCTGTTGCTCGACGAACCGACCAACGACCTCGACGTGACCACCCTGCGCGCGCTCGAAGAGGCACTGTTGAGTTTCGGCGGATGCGCCGTGGTGGTCAGCCATGACCGCTGGTTTCTCGACCGCATCGCCACTCACATCCTAGCCTTTGAGGGCGACAGCAAAGTGACCTGGTTCGAAGGCAACTACGAGGCCTACCACGAAGAGCGCCGCCGCCTGCTCGGCGACGAAGCCGACAAACCCCACCGCATCAAGTTCCGGCCTGTCAGCCACCGTTAGGCGGCTGAGATTGTGGGAAGTGAAATGTTAAATGTGGGATGAGTAAAGATGGAACGCGATCTCCGAGCGCGTTCAAGCCCGCCCGGAGGTCGGGCTCCACCTAAAAGTTTCCAAGCATTGGAAAAAACAACAAGCCGCCATGCCCTGCCCACGGTCTATAAGCGTTGTCCATATATCGTATTACGATATATGTCCCATCATTTTGCCCTCAATGATTTTGCTATAAAAAACCCATTCGCGAATATTCGTGTAAATTCGCGGTTCGGCTCAATCGCGGAACGGGAGGACTGCGTCGAGCGATTTTGCGCCCGTTAGGATCATGAGCAGGCGGTCGAGGCCGAGCGCGACGCCGCAGGCCTCCGGCATTGTTTCCAATGCTTGGAAAAATTCTTCGTCGAGTTCGTAGACTTCCTTGCCGAGCGCCCTTCGCTGTTCGCCCCATTTCTCAAACCGGGCGCGTTGCTCGACCGGATCGGTGAGTTCGCTGTAGGCGTTGGCAATTTCAATGCCGTTCAGATACAACTCCCACCGTTCGGCGACCTTCGGGTTGCCGGGTTTGAGCCGCGCAAGCGCGCAGAGCTCGGCCGGATAGTCTTTCAGCACCACGGGGCAGTCTTTCGGAAGAGCAGGCTCCACTTTTTCAATCAGATCGAAATCAAAGCGGTCCGCATCAAAATCCTCAACGGGATTCCAGCCAGCGTGTTTTTCAAAAACCTCGGCGACTGTAAAGACCCACCAGTCGCCGGATGCCCAGGCTATGACGCCTGCGAAGACCCGGCCTACAGCAGAAAGAAGGTTCTGTGTATCGGCGAGTGCGGTCATGTAGTCGCCACCGGTGCGGTACCATTCGAGCATGGTGTATTCGGGATTGTGAAGATCGCCCCGTTCGCCCTGCCGGAAGCATTTGGCGACTTCAAAAATTTTCTCCGCGCCACGGGCGAGCATCTTTTTATGGTACAGCTCAGGCGAGGTGCGCAGGTAATGGTCGCCGGAGGGTTCGGCGTCGATGTGCAGTTCCATACAGGGCGTTTTGAACCGGATCGGCGTTTCCACCTCGATAAACCCCTCAGAATGAAAAAACGCCCGGATGCGTTGCATCAGGGCGTTTCTCGCTTTGAGCGTTTCGATCACAGATTATCCTTTGGAAACGCGGTCCGCGTACTGGCCGGTGCGGGTGTCGATGCGCACAACGTCGCCTTCGTTGATGAAGATCGGCACAGCGATTTCATACCCGTTGTCGATGCTTGCAGGTTTATTGCAGTTAGTCGTCGTATCGCCACGCGCGCCGGGCTCGGTGTCAGTGATCATTTTTTCCACGAAGTTCGGCAGGGTGATGTCGAGTGCTTTGTCGTTGTGAAAGAGAATCTCAACCTGCATGTCTTCGACAATGAAGTATTTGTTATCGCCGAGCTGTTCCGCGTTGAGGTGAACCTCTTCAAATGTCTCATTGTCTGAAAAGACGTAATCGTCGCCCGCCTCGTAGGAGAAGGTGAAATCTCTGGACTCCAGAGCTGCCTTTTCGACCTTGTCCGCAGAGCGGAAGCTTTTATCAAAGCTGTTTCCGGTGCTGAGGTTGCGGATTTTACAGCGGTAGATGGCCTGCCCTTTACCGGGTTTGGAAAACTGAAAGTCGGTAATAACGCACGGGTCGCCGTCAATTTCGATCTTCAGCCCTTTTTTCAAATCGGATGCACTGTACATAGGTTTCTCCTAACAAAAATTAAGCGGCGGATTATGCCGAAGCGACCCGAACCTGCCAAGAATGAAATCCCTGGTAAAACACGGCGTGTGAATCATCTAGACTAAGGCTCGATTTTGAGCTTTCCGATGCGGTAGCTCAGAATACGGCGGGTCGTGCCAAGCTCTTTGGCCGCGCGGGTCTGCACGCCGTTATTGCGGCGCAGGGCGTCTTTAATGATGATTCGCTCATACTCCTCCACCGCCGTTTTCAGCGGTTTGTGGTCTTCGGGATTGGGAAGCGCATTGAGTTTTCTTTCGAGTTCCTTCACCCGCTGTTTAAGCCCGGCGCTTTTGACAGCGCGTTCAACCACCAGGCGGAGCTCGTCGATATCGAACGGTTTGCGGATGTAGTCGCAGGCGCCCAGCTCCAGCGCGCGCATAACCGGCCGGATCGATGGCGCACCGCTAATCATCACAACCGGCAGGTCGGGGTGCGTGGCTCGAATGGTTTGAAGAAATTCAATGCCGTCCTGTCCGGGGAGAATAACGTCGAGCAAAATCACCTCAATCGGCTCACGATCCAGCACCACCAGAGCGTCTTCCGCTGAAAGGGAGGTGAGCACATGATGGGATTCTGAAAACACAACACGCAGCGACTCAAGCAAATGGCGGTCGTCATCAACAATCAGGAGTGTTCTCATGCGTCATCCTCTCTCTTCCGCGCAGCCACGGGCAGTGTGAGGCAGACCGTGGTTCCGTCCATGTCGCTTTTAATGGAAATCAACGCGCTATGGTCGATCATGGTGCGGCGCACAATCGGAAGACCGAGGCCGACTCCGCGCGCTTTAGTGGTGCAGAAGGGAGAAAAAACCTTGGGTTGAATGTCTTCAGGAATCCCGCTTCCGTTGTCGATGATTTCGATCACAACCGCCAGACGGGCGATTCCGATTTCGCCGCGCGAGGCGCGCAGGATGATTTTTGGATCCGACCGCTCCTGCACCGCAGTAATCGCGTTGAGCAGCAGCCGGGAAACAGAATCGGCGAGCACATCCCTGTCGCCGCAAATGGCGGGAAGATCGCCCTTCAGTTCAATCGCCAGCGGACAGTCCGAAGCCTCTTTGTTCTGCCGGGCTTTAAAAACAGCGCGTTCGAGCAGGTCGGAGACATTCACTGCGGCGAACTGCAAGCTAGGCGGATTCGCGTATTCGTCGAGCTGGTCGATCATTCCGTTAAGACGACTGACTTCCTGCGTGGTGAGCTCAAGGAACTGCTCGCGGAATTCCTTGTCGCCATAGCGTTCCGGCAACAGTTGCGAGAAGGTGCTGATGGCCACAAGCGGATTGCGCACTTCATGCGAGATGGCGGATGCCAATTCATTCCAGAAACTGGCGCGTTCGAGATTGCTCTGTTTTTCGCGCAGAATACGCTCTTCGGTGAGGTCGTTCAAAACCGTCATGGCCCCCACGCATACACCGTTCTGCTGAAGACGGCGCGCCTGAATGGATAGCGCGCGCTTGGAGAGCGGCTCGGTCCACTCTTCGGGCTGGGCATCGCTCTCGCAGGTCATACAGTGGTGCATGAGTGAAGCGATACGGCTGGAGAATTTTTCGACCGGACGGCCGATTACATCATCCGCCAGCGTCGCCATAAGCTTTTCCGCACCGCTGTTAAACCAGCGGATTGTGCCGTCGAGGCCGGTCGCGATGATTCCCATCGGAATGGCCTGCAACAGATTTTCGGCGAGCGCTTTCTGCAGGGCGATGTTTTCGTGAAGCAGGGAGTTTTCGATAGTAACGGAAACCTGCTCTGCGAGCAGAGCGAGTTCCTCGATATCACGTTCCTTAAACGGCGCACCGGAAGATGCACGGCCGATGCAAAGCCAGCCGATCAGCCGTTCGCGGCCAAACAGCGGCAGAATGGCTTCCGAGCCGGTGCGTTCCAGTATCTGCTCGATCAGCAGACGCTCATCCATCGATTCGATGTGATGCAGCATCGAACGGGAAATGCTGTGCGCATGGATCTGCAGCCACAGGACAAAGGGGTGGGTCTTTTTAAATTCAAGAGCACGGGTTTCCTCCATGCATTTCACGCCGGCCCGGAAGGCGTATACCTTATCAGTGGTGATAGAAAACACGGAAACACGTGATACGCGGGCACAACTGGCCACTCCTTCGACAATGCTTTCAAACATGATGCCGATGTTGTCGAACCGGCGGAACGCACTGGAAAAATGGTAGAGTGACGGGACAATGTTTTCGCGCGGAAGGGGGGGGGGTTCCGGCGCATTCTGAACTGTTTCTCTCAACACCCTATTCTCGTTCAGCAGCCGAAGATGCGTCTGTGCCTGCTCAAAAAGAGACTGCAAGCGAAGACGCCCCACCTCCGCTGACTCAACCGCGTAAACGCCTGTCGCGGAGGCCAGCAGGGCCGGATCAGAACGAACCGCTCCCAAAGCAATCATCAAAACCGCCGGAAATTCGCTGCCCTTTTCTTTGATCAGTTGCACCGCATCGGTGGCACATAAATCAACAAACAGGAGTGTAGATTTGTGCTGATGAAGAGACTGTTCAAGCGCAAGCGGGTCGGCGAGCAGCTGCACAGATGCCCGGGCGTGGAGATAGCCTTGGATCCGCTGGAAAAGCAACGCATCTTGCGTGTAAATCAGACTGACCGGCAGTGCGTTCATCCGCCTACAACCTCCGTTTCGTCCATCAACGGCAGCTCTACATGAAAGACCGTTCCGCGCCCTTCCGCGCTCTCCACATCAATGGTTCCGTCATGCTCCTGAATGATGCCGTGCGAGACGGAAAGGCCCAGTCCGACGCCATCCTCCTTGGTGGTAAAAAAGGGGTCAAAAATATGTTTTCGCTGTTCTTCGGAAAGGCCGCATCCCGTATCACCCACATCCAGCCTGATTTGCGAACGAAGCTGGGTCGTTGTGACACTCAGCACTCCACCCGACTCCATCGCCTGAATCGCATTTAAGAAAAAGTTCACAAAGGTCTGGTTGAGCTGTTCCGAGTCCGCCATGAGCAAATGGTGTTTGGCTCCCAGCTTCTTCTCCAGCCTAATCCCCTGCCTTGCCAGCTGCTGCTCCACCAATCTCAGTGAGTTCTCGACCACATCATGGAACAATATCGGTTTCAAAGAGACCTGGGCAGGACGGGCAAAATTTAACAGCCGATTCACAATCGTGTCGATCCGCTGAACTTCCTGGCCAACCAGCTCGAAGAACGTATGACGAAACTGGTCGTCGTTGTACTGATACGGAAGGAGGTCGGTAAATGTCTTAATGGTTACCAGCGGGTTTTTAATTTCGTGCGCCATCCCTGCGGACAGCGTTCCAATGCTGGATAGACGGTCCGTCCGGCGAATCTGCCCCTCCATTTTGCGAAGAATCGTCATGTCGCTGAATACCAACAGTGCCCCGATCGTCTTTCCCGTATGACTATGGAAAACCGAGCCGCTGACTCGAATGGGAACCTGCCCCTCTCCGGCCGGGATCACCATATCCTTATCGCGGAACCCGGCACCGGTTTGCAGAATGGTTTCAATCGCTTTCACCATCGCACCGGGAAGTACCGTTAATGAATGATGCACCATCTGGTCCAAACTCAAGCCGGTGATAGCCTGCGCCCGCTGGTTAAAAACCGTTATCTGGAGGTTTTTGTCCACCGCAACCAGCCCGCTGGCCATGGAATCCAGAAGAATTTCATTATAAATTTTACTGTTTTGAATCTCGGTATACAGGCGTGCGTTTTCCAATGCCACAGCGAGCTGATCACACAACAGCTGAAGCGCCCGCTGCTCACGCAAGTCATAAATCGCCCCGTTGGTTTTGGGAAACAGTAGAATGACGGCTTCGAGTTGCTTGTGCGCGAAACTTCCTGCCGCCATCGAAACATCCAATGACCTCATTTCATTACGAGCTGCAATAACCGGGGACGAAGAACGCATTCTCTCAAGCGTATCGATCGTAAAGGGCTCATGATCGCGGGTAAGCAACTGAATCAGGCCGCTTTGGCCTGCAAGAGACAGCTCGTCGCTGTGCTCCGGAAACGCGTAGTGCTGCCGATAGACCCCGTCACTTCCCGGCTTCAAAAGAACCATCCGGGTGGTTTTGAATGTCCGAATGATCAGACTCGAAAAGGATGCCATCAGGTGATCTTCGGTTAAAATCTCCTGAAAGATGAGCCCCGCCTCTTTCATGACTCGATTCACATCAAACTGATTTGTAGAGGAAAACAACCGATGAGAAAAACGATGCATCCAGCTGCGGGTCGGCATCACAGCAAATGCCAGAATCAACGTCGCTAACAGGTGAGCCAGATAATGAGGATCATCGACAAACCAACGAAACACTTGGTCGCCAGCCCATGCGGAGCACATATACAACACGATCAAATACACCATCATCAGGAAGTTGGCCACTACACGCTGTAGTACCGCAGATACTGCTAAAATACGCCGGGTTGCGATTCCATATGCAACAAATCCATCTAAAACAAGGGCTGAAAGAGGTATAAAAAGGCTGATTTCCTGTTTATCAAGCACTTCCGCGGAGGCCAGCAAAGAAACCCCTAAAATCAGCCCGAAACAACACCCCATCTGAAGGAACTGCAACTCGACCTTCTTAGAGCCAACACTGCCCTTAGACACCTTCCAGAAATTAAATACAAGGGAGGCAATTACCGTTAAGAAAAACACCAAATACAAAAGGAATCCATAGCCATATTCTGTAGGGGGCACAAGCTCATGCTCGGTTGGGTTAGTCACCGACAGAACAAAAATGGATGAATGGCACAGAACCATCATCGAGAAACACGCGAGTAGCCAATACCGAAGACGTCTTAGCGCCTGTAAAAGGGTAAGCTCTGGATACATGATCGTAAGCTGAAGAATGAAAATCCCAAAAGGAATCAACCCTCCCATAGCTGATGTTTGGCGCACCCAGAACATAAGCGTCGAAATTGAACGTGGAACAGAGCACATGAACATTGAAGAAAGCCATAAACTCGCCAATACAGCCAAAGTAAAGAAGCCAATATTTGCCGCACGTTTTGGATTAGACAAAAGAACAAACAGGCCAAAAACTATGTTTCCGCCCAATCCAATTAGAATAATTATTTGAAACAGATTCATGATACGCTTCTCATTACCAATGTGCTGTTTTCACCGCCCATTCCGTGACCATTAGCCACCGCAATGGATATTTTTGCATCTCGCACCTTCAGAGGAACATGATCCAGATCACAACGGGGATCGGGATCATGAAGATTGGCGGTCGGCACAATCTTTTTATGCTTCATCATTAAAGCGCAGGCAATCACCTGAAAGATTCCCGCCGCCGCCAAAGGATGTCCCGTCACCCCGCGAATTGAGCTGACCGGCATCTGAAACGCCCGTTTCCCAAACAGCTTTTTGATCCACTCGACTTCAGCGACATCGCCATCGGGATCACTGCAGGCATTCGCGCAGATATAATCGACATCCTCTGGACGCACACAGGAGTTTTTCAACGCGGTATCCATGGAATAAAACAGTCCTCCCATCGCACCTTCTGCTTCGGGAGTATCAGTCATTGTCGCCCCGCTCATTATCTCGAGCAACGGCTTAGCCCCCCGGGCCAATGCAGAGTCCAGACGTTCCAGAACAACGAATCCGGCTCCTTCAGAAACCACAACCCCGCTGCGTTTGGCATCAAATGGACAACTAACCTCCTCCGGCGAAAGAACAGTGTTTGTAGATGGAATTCCAGCTGCAACAAAAGAAGCCAAACTTGAGGAATCAAGCGGAGAATCGGTGGCACCAACTAGAACCATATCCGTCTGGCCCTTCCGAATCAACTTCGCGGCAGCCGCCACTGCATCAAGTCCTGAAGGACAAGCAGAAGAAACTGTCGTCACAGAAGTCTGCACACCTAGATATTGTACCAAAGAAGCTCCGATCGCGTGGGGCTGACAGGCCCCGACCATATATGGCCGAATGCGGGTCGCTCCCTTGGTCATCAAGATTTCCTTAGCCCTAACAATAACATCAATTGCACTACAACATATGCCGATAACCATGTGCAATGGCTGACACGTCTCCAACACCTCTTTAGTCACTCCAGCATCCTCAATCGCCATTTTACAGGCCGCCAGCCCCAATTGAGTCTGACGAGCCAAGCGGTTCGGCTTACAGTCACGTCCAAAATAGTCACGCAAATCAAAATTTTTGACCTCTCCTGCGACTTTTAGGGGATAATCGGTGGTATCAAAAAGGGTAATGGGGCCGATTCCGCTTTTGCAGTTAATCAGAGAGTCCCAGAAGGCATCGAGTCCGATGCCGCAGGGAGAAACCACGCCCATCCCCGTTACAACCACTCTGTTTGAAGGAATCATAAATCTGTATCTCTTTGAGTCGAGAATTCTGTACAAATTTGTCCGGCACGGCAATGCTATAATGTACATTTTTGTCCGCAATTGCACCACAACTGATAGTGCTCCTGATGATAACTCGCTACAACATACAGTGTTAATTTTCATTTTTTGTTTGATGTGATCAGACCTTTAAAGTTAGTCTGCGAGCTCGATCTCAGGCCGGTTTTTTACAAAACAAAAAACAAGACAAGGTTGCAAACGGATGATACTGAATAAAAAAGACATAACCGTTATTATCACATCACTCCTTTCCATTATCGTTCAACCCTCTTTCGCAGACGGATATCGCAACCCACCGGAGGGCGCAGCCGCCATCGGCGCATTCGGCGGACACCGCGCTTTTGCAGACGATGCCAACGCCACCATCCACAACTCCGCGAACCTCGTCGATCTCGACCAGCCGATGCTGCAGATCAACACCACTTTCGGTTACGGAGAAACCGAATTCCACGGAGCGGCGGGTAACGATAGAACCGAAAACCCCTATTTCGCCATTCCCGGCTTTTCCATCGCCGCTCCTCTAAAAGAAGGAAAATACGCCATCGGCTTTTCAACCTATGTGCCCTACGGGCGCTCCGTCCAGTGGGGCAGTTCAAGCCCGTTTGCCCAGAACTACCTTCCCTATGAAGGCAGCATGACCGTCATGGATTTCACCCCGAACGTTGCCGTGCGCCTGTCCGACTCCGTTTCGATCGGTATCGGTGCCGACATTTATTATGGCAAAGTAGAACAAAAGCAATTTCTCGGCCCCGGAATGCACTCCAAACTAACCGGCGATGGAACGGCCATCGGCTGGGACGCCGCCATCACCTGGAAAATGACCGAAAAGCAGCGACTGGCAGCCACCTACCGTTCTCCCTTCGTCATAAAATATAAAGGGGACAACGTGATCACCGGGCTAGGCACCAGTCATGTGGATGCAAAAATCGAATATCCCACGATTGTTGCCTTGGCATACGGGATGGAATTCACCGACACCCTGCGCGCCGAAATTAATGCGGAATGGATCGAATTTTCCGTTTATAAAAACCTGACCATTAACGATTCTATTCTTGGCCCGGTCAGCTCCGCGCAAAAGCTGAAAGACACCTGGACCATCGGGATTGGCGGCGAGTGGGACTTCGCGGAACACTGGACCGCCCGCTCCGGCTTCATGTATCTGCAGAACCCCACCCCCGATGAAACCTACGGCACCCTCGGTCCCGACGAAGACCAGGGCGTGATCTCCTTTGGCCTCGGCTATGAAAATGAAAATCACACCGTGGACATCGGCTATGCCTACGGACTTTTCGACGGACGTAGCATATCAGGGCAGGAGATGCCTCCGGCAGGAAACGGAGCCAATGGCCATTACGACTACAATGTTCACCTACTAACCCTTTCATACGGCTACAAATTCTAAGAGGACGCCATGATAAAAGACCGCTTGCTTGTGATTGATGATGAACTCGGCCCGAGGGAAAGCCTCCGCTTTCTCTTCAAGGACACCTATGACGTCATCTGTACAGATTCCGTGGACAAAGGCATTGAAGAACTGAAAAAATGCGCCCCGGACTGCATCATCACCGATATCAAAATGCCGAAAAAAACCGGCATTGAGGGTCTCAAAGAGATCCGCGCCATCGATAAGCAGGTGTCAATCATTATGCTCACCGGCTACGGGTCCCTCGAAACCGCGCAGGAAGCCATCCGCCACGGCGCAACCGACTACCTGAAAAAACCCTTCGACACGCAGGAAATCCGTGATGTGGTCGCCGGTTACATCGAACGCACCAAGCTCAACCGCAAGCAGACCGAAACCTCTCGGCACCTCGAAAGTCTGACCTCCGAACTTCAGAAACAGCTGAACGCCAAAGAAAAACTGGCCCAGCTTGGCGAAAAATCCTCTGAATTCGTCCACGATCTCAGCAATCCGCTCAGCGTCATTAATGGCTACGTCCATATTCTCATCCAAGACATCAAAGACAAAAGAAATGAGGACAAAGAGATCAACATCAGTTATCTCGAACAGATCGGAAAAAGCGTATCGCGCTGCCAAGATATGCTCACGCTGTGGCGCGAGCGCTCCCAGCGGACCTCCTCCTCGATTCAAAGGATTTCGCTCGGCATCCCGACCGCCGAAGTCGCCAAAAACGCACAATCCCTGTCCATTCAGAAAGGCGCCGTTGTCGAACTCACTGAAGGCCCGAAGGAGTGCCTCATCGAAGGCAATGAAGTACAGATCTTCCGCTCCATTCAAAACGTTGTCGGTAATGCGCTTGAGGCTCTACCGGAAAAAGGCGGGCGCATCAACGTCCGCTGGCGAATCGACGGCGCACGCGCACTGGTAGAGGTGGAAGACAACGGCGGCGGATTCCCGCCCAACAAGATTGCCGACCTGCAAACCAAATACTACACCACTAAAGGCGAATCCGGCGGAATGGGCCTGGGTCTGTTTATCACCAAAAATATCTTGGAAGCTCACGGCGGCTCACTTATTCTCGCCAACAACTCGAGCGGAACCGGTGCACTCGTCACCCTCGCCTTCCCGCTCCTTATGTGAGAGGATCCTATGATCGACCAGCCAGGAAGCGACGACAACGGAGTTCAGTTAAAACTGATTTCCAGAAAAATGGTTCATAGCCTCAACAACATGCTCTTTGTCATCAGCAGCTACTCCGAGTTCATCAAAGAGACCCACTACGACGAAGAAACCGCGGAAAACCTCCAGCGGATCCGAACGGCGACCGACCAGTGCCAGAAAATCCTATTGGACTGGCGCGAAGAAGCCGACGAATTGATCCCCGACCCGCCCGGCACCTGACCAACCCAACGCATTTCGTTAGGAGCTGAGGCCTTTGATGAATTTGCGTAAAACCTGCTCAGGGCATTTCGCGAATTTGGGATGGTCGGCGCGGCGAAAGAAAGAACCCAGCTCGGCACTGGAGACATCGAACTCCGCTTTTTTGAAGATGGCGAGCATTCCGTCGGACTGAAGATTCATTGCGATCCGCAGTTTTTTAAGAATCTCGTTATTCGACAAATACTCCATCGGCGCAGGCACGTTGCCGGACGGATGGGGTCCGCGCTTTTCAATAATCAGCCCATCGAGGAAGCTGCACAGATCAGCGTCCGACATCGCCACGAACCCCGGCTCATCTTCCAGCTTAAGCCAGTTGCTGACTTCCGCCTCCGTGGTTTCCCGTCCGGATTTAGAGGTGATCTCGGCGATCGCCAGATCGTTGCGGTTCAGTGCATAGCGCAGACGGCGCAGGGTGTCGTTATTCGTCATAAAGCGTTTCCTTGGTTGAAAGAAACACACTCTAAATCGGAGTAGATCGAGTTGCAATGGATTTGGAGAGAGAGAATTAACCACGGATGACAGGGATGACTTCCAATGCTCGGAAAAATTTAACCGCGAAGGAACGCAGAGAACGCAAAAGTTCCGAGCATTATAAAGATGATGGCCACGAAAAACACGAAAAGGTACAAAAGCTCCAAGGTTTGAAAACGAAAACCGTCCCCTTCGACTTCGCTCAGGACAGGCCGGCCCCCGCCTGCATCGCTGACCGCGAAGCACTGCGGGCAGGTGCGGGCGCTCCTTCCGCCTTCGCCACGCTTCGGCGTGACGAGCCGCCGGAGGGGATTTTTGTGTTTTTTGTGGCTAAAACTCCCTTCCTCTTTGCTTCTTTGCGCCTTTGCGTTTAAATTTCCGGAACTATGGCTAAATTAAAAAACACCTTTTCGTGGTCGTTCAGCGCGGCAGCCGATTTTGACGAATGCCGCCGCCGGCGCTACTGGAGCAAGTACGGCATGTGGGGCGGCTGGGAGCGCGGCGCGGATGAGGTGACCCGGCAGGCCTATCGGTTGAACAAGATGACCAACCGCTGGGGACTGATGGGTGTGGCGGCTGAAGACACAATCATGCGGGTGCTACGCCAGCATCAGGCGGGCAACCCGATAACCGCCGAAGAGGCGTACGAAGCCGTCGCCCGGCCTTTCTTAATTCGCTGTTGGAAGGAGTCGCGCGATCAGGCGTGGAAACAGAACCCGAAGCAGTTCTGCTGCCTGCACGGCCATTACTACGGAACGATGGAGGACGAAAAAGCCGCCATCGGCGCCATCAAAGATCAGGTGATGAACTGTACGCAGAACTTTATCGACAAGGTTCTTCCACGAGTTAGAGACATTACCTTTGAGCAGGAGATGGAAATCCAGACACCGGACATGGGCGGCGATCCGGAAAATATGATCTGGAACGGTGTAAAGATGTACGTGATTCCCGACTACGCCTACCGCATCGGCAACCAGATGCACATCCACGACTGGAAGGCCGGCAAAATTAAAGACTCGCACCGCGACCAGCTCGCAGGCTATGCGCTCTGGGCTGAGGTGAAATACAACGTTCCGATCAAAGACATTTTTCTCTACGTCGAATACCTCAACGAGGGACAGGTGCTCCCCTTCCAGCTGACAACGGAAGAGTTCGACAAAAAGAAGGCGCAGATTGAAGCGTCGGTCGCGGAGATGAGCGAGTATCTGGTGGACTTTGACCGCGATAAAAATCAGCCGATCCCGAAAGAGGAATGGGAACTGGCCGCCGATCCCGATTCCTGCAAAATGTGCAAGTTCTACGAGCTATGCAAAGGAGAGCTGTAGAAAGTTAAAGGTAGGATGTGAGATGTTCCTCACATTCCACTTTTCACATTTTACGTTCCACAATCCCCTTACGCCTTCCGCTTCTTGTCCTTAAACAACGCGGTGCGCTTTTTGGCTTTCGGGTTACGGGCGGTGTGCGCCACGTTAACGAGCAGCCCGATCATCGATGCGCAGACCAGCAGACTCGATCCCCCGTAGCTGATAAAGGGAAGCGCGAGTCCTTTGGTCGGCATGGAGCCGGTTACCACCGCCAGGTTAATCAACGCCTGCAGGGTGATCATCAGTGTGCACCCCAGAGCGGTGAAGCGGCCAAAGTCATCATTGGCGCGAGCCGCAATCCGCAGTCCACAGACGAAAATCACCATGAACAGCAGAATGATGATCAGCGTGGCAATCAGTCCCAGCTCTTCGCCAATGATGGGGAAAATAAAGTCGGTATGAGCCTCCGGCAGGTAAAAATATTTCTGGATGCTGTTGCCCAGCCCGGTTCCATACGCCCCGCCCGCAGCAAATGCGTTGAGTGCATTGATCAGCTGCCATGCCTCCCCCTGCGCATATTTTTCGGGATCGAGAAACGCAAAGATACGTCCCATGCGGTTCGGATTGTGCAACAGAAGCACAATAAAACCGAAAGCGCCCACCGCGCCGAACCCAGCCAGATGCGCCGGACGCACTCCGCCCGCATAAAGAAGTGTAACGATCACCAGACTCGTCAGAACCGTGGTGCCGAAATCCGGCTCCACCAACAGCAGACCGGCAAACAGGCCGAGCCCCAGCATGGGAACCAGAATTCCCCGCTTAAAGGTGTGCATATAGCGGCGGCGGCGGGAAATCCACCACGCCGCAGCCAGAATCATTCCGATCTTTGCAAATTCAGACGGCTGAACGGTCAACGGTCCGAGACGAATCCAGCGCCAGCTGCCGTTGATATCGCGGCCAATGCCGGGAATCCTCACCAGAACCAGTGCCACAGCGCAAAGCCCGGCCAGAGGCAGCGCAATCTTTCGAACCCAGTGGAAATCGATTCGGGCGCACACCACGGCCGCCAGTAGAGCAACAATCATCCAGACGAGCTGACGCAGAACAAAGTATTCACTGTTCTCGTAGCGCACCATGCTGGCACTAAACAGCATGACCAGTCCGGCGGTCGCCAGAATCAGCACAGCGGCAATCAGCACGGTAATGGTTCGTTGCATGAGTTTACTATAAATGGGTCTGGTAGTTTTCGTAATCCGTAATTGAGAATAAAAAAGGGACACCCGCAAGGATGTCCCTTTTCGCGTGAACGAAGGAGATTTATTCCGGAATCGGAACCAACAGCTTGGTGCCGGGCTTCACGGTATCCGGGTTGGTGATGCCGTTGAGCAGCATAATTTCATCCTGCGAGCTGCCGTACTGACGGGCCACATCTTCGAGCGTTTCACCGGGATAAAGCACATGCTCGTAAACCGGAGCCGATCCGGCAGGTGCGAGCGGCGCCATATCGGCCAGCGGAGCAGGCTCCATCTCGGAAGCGTCTTCCATCACAGGCGCCAGAGTGGATTTGACCGCCGGGGCGGAATAAGTAGAAACACCGACTTCACCTTTTTTCGGGATGCTGAGGCTTTTGCCGGCGATAATTACATGGCTGTCCAGCGCGTTCGCGGCCTGAATTTCCTGAACACTCAAACCGGCGCGCTTGGCAATGCCGGAAAGCGTGTCGCCCTTTTGAATCACATAAGAAGAGCCCTGTTTGATCGGGCTGCCGTCCGTGGAGATGGAGCCGGTAGACGGAGACGAAGAGCGGGTGATCGGCGCAGAAGCGCTGAGCGAGCCGGGAATTTTAATCTCCTGGCCAACGTACAGCTTGTTCGGGTTGGACAGGTTGTTAAGTTCCGCCAGTTTTTTCCAGCTGGTGCCGTACATCGAAGCAATGGCGGAAAGCGTATCCCCTTTTTGAACGGTATAGCTCTGGCCCATTCCCATCGCAGGGTCGCTGTAGGAAATCCCGGAGGCCCCATCGTCATACGCGGCGGCAGGCGGGAGAAGAAGAGTGTCCGAATAATCATCTGACGGAACGAGCAGCGGCTCATCTGCCGGGGCATTGTACGGCCAGTTCAACCAGTCAATGGGACATTCGCCGGTGGCGCATCCCTGCAGGAGTGAAAAACCGACCAGCACAACAACGTGCGAGGCCACAATTAACAGGTTTCGTTTACATTTCATGACAACTTCCTCTCTCTTCCTTCTGTTTAATCCTCACGCTTTCACGTCACTGGCGGCCAGACGATTCACCTCGCGGGCGAACACAGCGCCCCGCTCAGCGAAACTGCAAAACTGGTCAAAGCTGGTGCACGCGGGAGACAGTAGCACGGTATCACCCGGCTCAGCACACTCCCATGCGCTAAAAACAGCCTGTTCCAGAGTCTGGCACGGAAAACATTGCACACAATCTTTCCATGCCGACTGCATCGCAGTGGACGCTTCTCCGATAAGATATAGGTGGAAAACCTGCTGTGCCAGTAAATCTTTTGCAAAACTGAAATCGCTTTCCTTGGCGCGGCCTCCGGCAATCAGATGCACCCGCCCCCGGCTCATCCGAAGCGCAGCGCACATCGCCGCCAGATTGGTCGCCTTCGAATCATCGACGAATCGAACACCGTTTATCCCGGCAACCGTCTGCATCCGGTGCGGCAGCGGCTCAAAATTTTTCGCCGAACTCTCCAGAACCTCCGCCGGAATTCCGCAGGCCTCGCCAACCGCCACCACCGCGGCGGCCGCCGCGCCGAGCACCTCATTATCAAAATAGGTTCCGCTCAAATCCACCGCTCCGACCTTCCCGTCCAAAAAGCGGTAATCCGCCCCCTCCTCTATCCCGAAGGTTTTATAATTTCCGAAACCAGCCACCTCAAAATTGTACGGAATAATCGCTGTGTCAGATTTATTCATTCGTTCGAAGAGCCGAAGTTTGAGCGCGCGGTAAGTTTCCATGTCTCCGTGACGATCCAAATGATTCGGAAGGACATTGAGCAACACACCGATCTGCGGATGAAACTCCTGCACCGTTTCAAGCTGGAACGAGCTGACCTCCACCAGCAGCCAGTCCGGCACCTCGGGCAGCATCACCGCTGTGGAAATCGGCAGGCCGTAGTTGCCGCACGGCACCGCTGTCTGCCCGGCCTGCGACAGCGCATTGGCAATCCACTTGACCACCGTGCTCTTGCCATTGGAACCGGTCACTGCAATCACGGGGCACTGCCGCCGCGACCAGCCCAGCTCCAGCTCCGACAACAGCGGAACGCCGCGCGCCGCCAAATCTTTCAGCCACGGATGCTTCAGCGAAAAACCTGGGCTGATGATGGCAACGTCCGGATTGAAGTTTGCAGTTTGAAGTTTAAAGTTTGAAAAATCGCAATCCGCTTCATCCAGCGTCAGGGTCTGCGTCCCTTCGCCGCGCAACAGCGCCTCGGCCGCCTGCCCGCTGCGCCCGCATCCCAGAATCAACGCTTTTTCATAGTTGTGCATGTGATTCCGATCATAGTTTCCTATCGGACACAGTCCAACCTTTTACGGGGCAAAGCAAACACGCCCGTCTTCAAAGCCACTGTCATTTTTATTGAAACCTCTGATATGTGAATGTCTTAGATCATTGCTCTTTGAGATATTGTCAAAAATCGAACCAGCGCGGGTGTCAGCGCGGGTGTCAGGCGCGGGTGTCAGTCCTATTATTTCATCATTTCACGCAACCGGCGCGGGTGTCAGTCCTATTATTTCATCATTTCACGCAACCGATAAAGCTCTCCATCGCTTGCGGCCTCAACTTCTTTTACAAATCGGGACAAATTAGACGAACGTCCCATCTGTAGACGCTTTGCAATCCATTCATTACGAACACTGGTATTCCTTCGGACTGCCCATGCAATTACCCGCTTTCGGAGGTCTCCTTTTTTCAATAGCTGGAGGTCTGTATCTTTTAACTCCATTTGCTGAAGACCGACCGTCACCCACCGCTCCGCATCGAATACATCATGTTGCCGTGTTTGTTCACCGACAAAAGAGTCTCTGCGTTTTCCCGAAAGCACATCATCCAGAGACTCGACCATCTGCGCACGAAAAGAGTCGCTTCCGAAGCACCACCCCTGCCTAATTTCCGCCCATTGAGCTTCTGCCTCTCGCGGATTATCGCTGTTAGCCAGTTCAACGACCCTCTTCTTCATAATCTGCTCATAGGCACGTCGACCGGCCACATTATCCTTCAAGCCGAAATTTCCGAGCGATCGCTCAACAACCAACCATTCTGGTCTTTTCGACGGGGTCAAATATTGCGGATAGCTGCTCCACTTATAATCGGCGAGCTCTCCTGTTTTCAGATCAAAACGCTTTGCCCGCGCCGGATTCAGATGAATATAACTGCTCACCGTCTGGAAATAATTCTCTGCCGGATCAACCAGTAACGCCTTATACCGCCCCTGAAACAAATGCCCCCACACCTTATGGCGAATGTTAAAGCGCTTTGTGTAGGTTCCCTGTAACCAACGCATTCCGTCCACCAGATTGGCGTGCGGAGTTTCCAGAAGCAGGTGATAGTGATTCCCCATCAAAACAAAAGAGTGCACCTGCCATCCGCAGCGACCACACGCCTCTTCCAGCGTATCCATGAACATCTCATTGTCCCGGTTGTCCCGGAACACAGACTCCTGACGGTTCCCGCGACACATCACATGATAAACCGCTCCCTCATACTCAATTCTAGGCGCTCTTCCCATGCCTCTTTTCTACACAAATCACCCAATCCCAGCCAGTAAAATGATTAAATAATAGGACTGACACCGACCATCTCGTGTGATCTGTACATGTTCTCGGGTGGTTTGCCATTTAGAACTTAAATCGGGACGCGTTGCTTCGGTAACATTGAACCTGGTTTTCTCCGCACGCGCACAGATGACCCCGGTATAGTTATTGTCGAGAACCTGCAAATACCGTTCCCCCGCAAAAGCAGTTGGTATGATCTGTAGAAATACGAACAAGCTAATATAGATTTGAAGTCTCATAGAAAACCACCTTTCTTATGGAATGTATGCCGGATTAGAAGGAAAAGGGTTCATTATGATTTACGGTAGTAAAGGAAAGTGGATTCTCCATTTTTCATCCATATAAATGAATTCGGGGTATCCTTTTAAAAGCGGCTCTCCTGATTCTTCCCCAAAATCAACCAATGTAGTAAAACGTATAACCTCCTGTCCCTCGTAAGTAGCCGCTTCAAAATCGAGTATACTTGGTTTTCTAATTTCTATTTCATCCAAAAATCTAGCGAGCTCTTGCGAATCGTCATAGGACTCATTGTCTTCGAAAAGAAAGATAGATCTCGCTATTTGTTGGTTTCCGCTCCCGACCTCATAAATTGCTTTTTTATCCGCCAATAATCCTAAAAAATCATTTGCATTACTGAATGCATCTAGGTGATTTTCCTTAAACTGAAACGCCTGCTCATACGCATTGATCAGTTTCTGATTAATTATCAACTGGTAGCTATCACCTACTTTAACTGCCCCTCCGAAACTGCTTCTTACTACGTCAGGAAAAAAATTCTTCTGCCTGCCGTCATCTAGCCAGTGTGTAACTTTTGTCTTATACATCTGAAGCTCAGGTTCTTTTTCCGCTTCTGGCGGAATCTTCATAAAAGACATGTGTTCATAATGGGATAGATTAAGGTTAAGATCGTCAATAATTGCCTGCTTCATTTCCAGCACAACATCTTCACCTTCAAATAAAATGGGGTAACTTTCATTACCTATGTTTACATTAAAATCTGATGATCCCGCGGGAGGGGTAGTTGACTCCTCTGACTGGATACTTTCAACCAGCACTGGTTCTTTTATAGTGAAAGCGTTTTTTTGCGTTTGGGAATTTACAATAGCGCTAGAGGGTTCGAATTGAACCGAAAGCTCCTGTGTCTCGTGCGCCCCCTCTTGGACGCCCCTCTGCCGCGTTAAAATAGAACCCATAAGCGCCAACAAGAGCAAAAGCGCGGAAATCACAATATACCTACTATATTTCATATTTGTCGTCCTCATGTTCTGTTAGTGTGCCGAGCATTCTACAGGATCACAACAAGCATTGTGTGCAACCGTATTCGTAGCATGAGCCGGTCTTCGGGCATAATAGTCTTGGAGATGGGGGCCTATTCTCACCAGCGGGTGACTCATATTTTCAGGGATAAGAGAGCCTAGGAGCCCCAGCCCCTCCACGGGATTGCCGTCAAGTTGTGCGGCACGAAGAAAAGGACGGACATCCGTTGTAAGATGTAACGGAGCAACTCTATTGCTGGGATGCCCAAAGTCTGCGGTACCGGATGATGCAAGCACCTCGAGATTCCCGCCAGCAGGCCTAATTAGAACTCCGCTCCCATTATAGCAAGCTTGATGGCCATGTCTGCCATCCGTGCGTTCCGAACGCATTTCGAAAGTAGCATTAAAATGGTAGTATTCGGGCAGGCTATTGTTCACCTCTCCCCATTGTTGTGGAGCGCAGTTCGCAGGCTCTGGATCCGTGTTATTGGTGGATAGTGCTGAATAAACCGGAGGCAACTCATCTAGCCAGTTGTCTCCGGGAGCATTTCCCATGTCGGCGTCGGTGAGCCATGTATTCCACTCTGTTGCCGACTGAGATGAGTAAACGACAACGATCAGCCTATCAACAACACAACCTCCATAAAGTAATTGCACACCGAAAGCATAGATGTTCACGTCATCTGGGCCAAGTAAGCCATCATAGTCCAAAATCGAATCATTATTGATTGATGCGCTACCAAAAATCTGATGCTCGATATTGAATGACACATGATCCTTGATGTCATCGAAGGTCAATGAGGATGGTGCGATGCTCAGATAGTTTGTCAGATTCACCTCGCTAGGCAGAGTATGTTCAATCGCAATACATTTCTTGTAGTCAGGATAGGAGTCCTCTGCATGCTGAAGGTTCCGATCCCAGACGTTATCAAACTCGACTTTGGGCACGGTCAGCTTTCCGGTTTTAGGGGCGGTTCCGTTGTTTTTTAGGGTCGGATTATTGGTCTCAACAAATTCATCGACATATTTGAAGCCCAGCAGGTCGTCATAGTCATCAATAATAAAAAAACCGCTGTCGTTCAGTGCTTCATACGTGCCGGAAGCCATTCTCCCATTCACATAAGAGAAGTAGTCATAGTCCGGCTTCTGCTGAGTGGACTCCAAATGCTTCATGTCGTAATAGTATGTTTTTCCTTTCTCCAGAAAAGCAATAACACTACTTGCTTTGCCGAATTCTGTATTGGCTACTGACACAACTGCATTGCTCGGGTCAGAAAGAGTGGTTCGTTCTTCAGGGCGAATGTATAAGCCCCATTTTTCTGAATAACTCAAACTTGTGTCACCCACACCTAGCCGAACCTGAATATATGTATTCGGCTCGCCGTTATCCGAAGCCTGCAGGGGGCTACTGTTGTTGTCGATTTCCTCAGGGTCATCTACGCCATCGCCATCTGTATCTGCCTCATTCGGATCCGTTTGATATGTATCAACTTCTTCTCCATCGCTCAAACCGTCATCGTCGCTGTCGGCATCAGCAGGATCGGTATTGCTGGTGTTAACCTCGTAGCCATCGGGAAGCCCATCCCCGTCACTGTCCGGATTAAGAGGGTCGGAAAAATGATCAATCTCGTCGCCATCGGAAAGGCCATCATTATCTGAGTCCGGATTCTGCGGATCGGTTCCCTGCTGATATTCACCGACATTATTCAGCCCGTCGGTATCTGCGTCGCCGACTGCATCCGTAGCGTTGGTCGGGCTTAAAGAGGCATCAACTTCCCATCCGTCCGGCATGGTATCGCCATCGCTATCGGGATTGGCCGGGAACGTTCCATACGTGATGATTTCGCTCCCATCAGACAGTCCGTCGCCATCACTGTCTGTACCTAGAGGATCGGTGTAGTGCACGTTCACTTCATCGCCATCGGAAAGTCCGTCGCCATCACTGTCTGTTGCTAAAGGACTGGTGACGAGCTGATATTCCTCAAGGAGATTTAGTCCGTCATTATCATCATCGCTGTTAGCGAGTGCGTCCGTATTGCCAAACCAGTAAATTTCCCACGCATCGCCGATTTCATCCCCATCATCACTGGAATCGGAAAACTCAAATGCACCGATGTCCACATCGGACTGATCCACTCCATTGTCCCGGAAAGGGTGATCCCAGCGTGATGACCCTAACAAATCCATCATTGGTGCTCCGTCAAATGTCCCGCGATCAATACAAGAAGACACAGGCGCCAGTTCGTATCCGCCGGGAACAAACACGAGGGCATTCGTCACGCTGTTTTCGCCCTCACCTGAAGGCGTGCAGCAAAAAGCCACATCCGCAGGAATGTCCGTTTGTAACGCGCCGCCGCTATTCCCCCATAAAATAGTATTCCGAACGGTTATCTGCGCATTGCTTATGCCGTATACGCCCCAACCCGAATTGTCGGCAATCGTGCAGTTTTGTACCCAACCTTGCCCCCCGTCAAACACGATAGCACCAGATTCAGAGGTGTTCCCGTCCATCAAGCAGTTCTCAACGACGGACGTGCAGTTATTTAAATACAACCCGCCGCCAGTTCGGGAAATTGGACCTATCTCGTTCTCATTATTCTCAAAAACACATCGAGACAAGGTTACATCGGAATTCAAAAAGACGGCTCCGGCGCTAAAGGTTTGCCCCTGATTGTCACTAGCTGTAATTAAGCAGTCTTCCACTATCACTGTGCTGTTTTTGGCAAGCATGGCCCCTCGTGCGTTATTCGAGATCACACATCCAGAAACCACCGCCATATCCACATTAGTGAAGGAAAGAGCACCGCCTGCGAAGCCCCAGCCATCAAAAATCTGACAATTGCGAACTTCAGGAGACCCTCCGGAAAAGAACCCTGCGCTTCCTGTCTCAGTGGCGGAATAAGCCTCATTGTCAACAAACCTGCAATTATTCAACAGGATTGAGCTGTCAGTGGCATGTACAGCGGGATCATTTGAATTAAAAATACAATTTTCTATCGTTGGGCCGGAATTATCGCAGACAATCCCTCCGCCGGTTTTTAAATCCCACGAACTATACGCGTGATAAATCTGCAGGCCCCAAACTATGGTTTCTCTTGTTTCGGCGTCATCAAAGATCAACCCCGGATATCCCCAGCCACAGTCTATAATGCAGTTCGACGGGCCGTTCATCGATTTCAGCATCAGTTTTTTGCCGGCAAAATCGAGCGGAATATTTCCACTTTTGGGATATGTTCCGTCTGCCACCAATATAATTTCGTAATCATTTGTGGCAGCATCCAATGCCGCCTTAATGGTGTTTGCGGCCGACTCCCATGTATCAAACGGCGGCGTATTCGATCCGGTTAGCGAAACATATCTTGTTGCCAATGGAATTGAATTGCTGCTGACCGGATCACTGCTGTGAATGTATTCATACTTGTTCATGAACCCGTCCTGATCTGGATCTTCGAGAGCGTCGGTAGGATCTAGAGGGTCGAGGCTGTTCTGGACTTCCCACCCATCAGGAAGGCCATCCTCATCTGTGTCAGAGTCGTTAGGATCAGCCCCCAAACCAATCTCCACGGCATCCAAACATCCATCATTATCTGTATCTGAGTCGTCTGGATTCGTTTTATATACAATCAGTTCTCTGGCATCAGGAAGGCCATCGCTATCGCTGTCGATATCCATGTTCCCCGCCCGAAAAAATGCTTTTGATGCCGTCAGCGACGACTCCCATGTTGCCGGGTTGGTACTAACAGGAGTCAGGTTCTGAGTAACAATACTCCAAACCCCGGAAATCAAATTCGTGGTTGTGTAAATTTCGACCCGGTTAGTAAATCCGTCCGGCACATACACGCTCAGATCTTCACGGCCGCTGCCCAGCGTTAACTCATCAACCGCAATTGCCCCCAACAGAAAAAAGCCAATTCCTGCGGCGAAAACCCCCACAAATAGTTTTCTTTTCATAACGCTCCTTGCACAAATCAGCAAGACCGTATCGCATGCAAACAAAACCATCAAGTAGCTTTGTACCTATTTTTGGTAAAACAGCCGATGTCCCTAAAATCGGGACTCAGTGAATAAAACCATCCATTCTAAAGAGTACTCCGAATTGCTGAAATGGCTTCGTGCTCAACGAAAACAGCAGGGTCTAACCATGCGTGAGCTGGGGGAAAAACTGGGTGTGATTCACTCTTGGGTTGGCAAAATTGAACAAGGCGAGCGACGACTAGATATCATTGAATACCTGCGGCTTTGCAACGCTCTTCAAATTGACCCGAATGAAGGGCTTGAACTGGTTCAGCAGAGTCTCTCTGTGTCAAACGATCTATCCTGACCTCTTACCGGATCTTCAAGGAAGCAACGCCGACTAGAGCGAAGATAATGGAAAGAATCCAAAAGCGGATGGTGATACGGTTTTCGTAGGCCTCGACCGATGTGCCCTGCTTTATCGCCAGATATTCAAAGTGGTGATGCAGCGGCGAGTTCAAAAACACCCGCCGCCCTTCTCCATAGATTTTGCGGGTCAGCTTAAAGTATCCGACCTGAATCATCACACTGGCAGCCTCTATCACAAAGACGCCGCCCACCAGAATCAGCACCAGTTCCTGTTTAATCAGAATGGCCACCGCGGCCACGGCGCCGCCGATGGCCAGGCTGCCGGTATCGCCCATAAACACTTTGGCGGGATGGCAGTTAAACCAGAGAAAGCCGAGTCCCGCGCCGAGCAGTGCGCCGCAGAAAACCGCCAGCTCGCCGGCACCTTTCACAAATGGAACCTGCAGGTATTCGGCAAAGGCAAAGTGACCGGCCACATAGGCCATCGCCAAATAAGCCGCCACAGCGGAGTTGGAGCAGCCGATGGCGAGCCCGTCAAGTCCGTCGGTCAGATTGACCGCATTGGAAGCGCCCACCAGCACCAGCACAAGAAAAACCAGCGTGCCGATCACCCCCATGGAGGCGATCACCGGCTCTTTAAAAAACGGAACCATCAGTTCCTGTGTCCGCAGGAAGGTATCCGGATTGACCATCAGAGCAAACAGCAGAACACAGGTCCAAAAACACTGCCCCGCCAGTTTCACGCGCGGCGAAAGGCCCTTGCCGGTGCGAATTTTAAGGTAGTCATCTGTCAGGCCGAGATTCCCCATAAACCCGAATGTGGTCAGCGCGCACAGCACATAAAAGTTACCCGGCTCCGACCACATCACCGTCGCGGCGGCGGTCGTGAAAAGAATTAACAGTCCGCCCATCGTCGGCGTGCCGATTTTTTTCGACTTGTCGAGCGCCCCGACCCGCTCATCCTCGCGCTGTTCCCCGAAATTGACCGAGCGCAGTTTTTCAATCAGCCACGGGCCGATAATCAGGCTCAGGATAAACGCCGTGCCGGCCGCCATGACGGTGCGGAAGGTGATGTAGCGAAACATCCGCAACGGGGAAAAAACATCACTGAATTGATGAAGCCAGTACAGCATGAGAAGTCCTTGGAATGATGGAATATTGGATTAATGGAATATTGGATTAATGGATAAATTAGAAACGAACTTGCCGTAATAAGATGATGACAAAATTATGGCCGACAAAATCATTTTCCCAACATCCGGGATTCCGAATGCCTGATCTAGAATGATTTTGTCGATAAATAATTTTGTCATGCCTATCCTTCTTACGGTCGCTAAAGTTCTTTTTTTAGCTCTGCCAAAATGGTCTCGATCCGCTCGCCGCGGGATGCTTTGAGAAGCACCATATCACCTGCACGCAACTCGTCACGCAAAACCTGCGCCGCGACCGCTTTTTCGACACCCGGCAGGCCGTTGCAGACAATCTGTGCGCCGAGCCCGCCAATTGTAATGACGCGCTCAAAACCGAATGAATCGACAAATCGGCCGAGCTCCCGGTGCTCCTCCTCTGCACAATCACCGAGTTCGAGCATGCCGCCGAGCACCAGAAATTTACGTCCCGCGCAGGGGAGTTCCGCAAAAGTGGAGATGGCCGCGCGCATGGAAAGCGGATTGGCGTTGTAGGCATCGTTAATAAACACCATGCCGTGATACAGACTGGTGGCCCAGCGCATGGGAGCCGGGTTAAATTCATCCAGACCCGCCTGCACCTCTTCTTTAGACAGCCCCAGCTCCAGCCCGAGCGTGGCGGCGAAGCGCGCATTCTGCATCATATGCGCGCCGGGCTGCGAAACACGGAACGGTTCGTCTGTTAACGCCACGACCCGCCCGTCAAACCGCTCTTTCATCCGCCCGAACCACTCGGAGTCCGCATCGAGCACTCCGTGCTTCGCATGGTTCAAGATGGCCGCTTTTTCGTCGGCAATTTCCGCCAGAGTTCGGAAAAAGCCGATGTGCGCCTTTCCAATGTTTGTAATCAGCGCCCAGTCCGGCTTCAGCAGTCCGGCCAGCAAATCAATTTCGCCGGGATGATTCATCCCCAGCTCAAAAACAAAATAGTCCGATGCACGGTCGGCGGCGATCATACTGAGCGGCAGGCCGATTTCGTTGTTCCAATTGCCGAGTGTTTTGGAAACCGTTCCCTTTTGCGACAGCACCGAGGCAATCATCTCCTTCACTGTGGTTTTGCCCGCGCTGCCGGTGACGCCGATCACAGTTCCCTGCCAGGTTGTACGCGCGCCGGCGGCAATCTGCCAAAGCGCGCTCAGCGTATCCGGCACGACCAGCTGTGGCACCTGAATGTTCGGGAAATCTTTTTCAACAATAAGACCCGCCGCGCCTTTGGCAACCGCCTGCTCGACAAAATCGTGCCCGTCGTGGTTCTCGCCGCGGATCGCGATATACACCTCGCCCGCCTTCAGCGTCCGGGTGTCATGTGAAATACCAGAGATTTTCCAATCATTGGAAGCAGGCTGAGCCTGCACCCTGATTGTTTTCCAAGGCCTGGAAACCCATGTTGAAAATTCGGATGATGTATACATAAACTGTTTACAACCCAACGAATGACAAAAAGCAACGAATTTAACCGTGCTGAATCTTTGCCTCCTATTCGCTGCTTTCTTTCATTCGTTGGTTAAATCTATTCACGGCGATAATTCCTGCAGTTGAAATATTATAGAATCTCCCGGACGGTTTCGCGGTCATCAAACGGGAAGATAGCGCCGCCGAACTCCTGATAGGTTTCGTGGCCTTTGCCCGCCACGAGCAGAACGTCCTTTTTGCCGATCAGCTTCACACCGCGGGCAATGGCGGCGGCGCGGTCGAGGCAGATTTCATATTTGCGCTCCGAATCGAACCCGGCGGCGATGTCGGCGGCGATTTTTTCCGGAACCTCGTTGCGCGGGTTATCGTTGGTTACAATCGAGTAGTCGGCCAGCCGCGAGGCGACCTCGCCCATCAGGCGGCGTTTGCCGGTGTCGCGGTTTCCGCCGCAGCCAAACACCACAACCAGACGGCCGGGAGTGATTTCGCGCAACGCGGTCAGCACATTGCGCAGCGCATCGTCGGTGTGGGCATAATCGACATACACCCGTTTGTTTTTTGTTCCAACCGACTCCATCCGGCCGGGCACATTTTCCATCTTGGCGAGCGCTTCGCGAATCACATCCACCGAAATGCCGATGGACGCGGCGGCGGCGAAAGCGGCCAGCGCATTGTACAAATTAAAGCGTCCAATCAGCTGCAGGGAGATGCCCGCGCCGCCCCACGGGCTTTCCACCCGCATGCGCGAGCCATACTCGCCGCTTTCGGCGTTGAGCCCGCGCACAAGTGCGCCCTCTGCAAATCCGTACGATACGGCATTTGCACCGAACCGGTCCTCCACCAGCAAGCGCTTCCCGCACGGGTCGTCCATGTTGATAACCGCTGAATCCTTCACCTGATTAAACAGGCGGGCTTTTACGGTAAAGTACTCTTCCAGCGTTCCGTGATAGTCGAGATGATCCTGCGTGAGGTTCGTGAAGATCCCGACATTAAACGCAATACCCGACACGCGGTACTGATCGAGCGCGTGCGAGGAGACTTCCATAATCACACTGTCGCATCCGGAACGATCCATCCGAGCCAGCATGGACTGAACGTCGGGCGCTTCAGGCGTGGTCCGCGAGGCGGGCAGCACACGCTCGCCAATTTCGTAGCGCACGGTGCCGAGCAGTCCGGGAGAACGTCCGGCGGCTTTAAAAATCTCGCGCAGCATAAAGCTAACGGTGGTTTTCCCGTTAGTTCCGGTGATGCCGACCGAGCAGAGCCGCGCGGCGGGATGGTTGTAAAACGTGCCCGCGATCTGCGCCAGCGCGAAGCGCGCATTGGCCACCTGCACACAGGGGAACCGTCCGCCGAGTGCGCACGGGCTCTGCGAGAGAATCGCCACCGCGCCGCGCCGCGCCGCTTCTTCGATGTACACCGCGCCATCGACCTGCGTCCCCGGCAGGGCCACAAACAGCGCGCCGGGCGTCACGAGACGGGAGTCATATGCGATCGATGAGATTTCACAATCGAGATCGCCGGAGGTGTCGAGGGTGTCGATACCGCACAGAAGCTGCTTAAAGGACAGGGGTTTAAAATTCATTCTTCTATTTCACTCACATATTCCGTTGGAAAACCCTGCGGCGAAATCCGCAGGTAACGCACAGTCTGGTCGGCAATGCGCTGAAACGCGGGTCCGCAAACGGTTCCGCCGTAGTGTGCGCCCTGCGGGTCGTCGGCTACAACAATAATACTGATGGCGGGGTTTTCAACAGGAAGAAAACCGGCGAAAGAGGCAACGTATTTGTGGTCGTAGTATCCGCCGCCCTCCTCTTTCGGGCGCACCTTCTGGGCGGTTCCGGTTTTGCCGGCCACCGGATAGCCGCGCACCGCCGCTTTGGTGCCAGTACCTCCGGGCTGGGTGACACGCGCCAACAGGCGGCGCATCGTTTTCGCGGTGTCCGCCCGGATCGGACGGTTCAGCTCGCTAGGCAGGGTTTCAAAAATGGTCTCACCGCCCGGGTCGACCACTTTTTGAACCATATAAGGCCGCATGCGGATGCCATCGTTGGCAATGGCGCTGAGGGCGGAAAGCATTTGCAGAGCGGTCACGTTGATTTCGTGCCCCATGGCCAGACGGGTGATGCTGATCTTCGACCAGTTGCTCACCGGCCAGAGGATCCCGGCCTCTTCGCCGGGCAGATCCATTCCGGTTCTGGAACCGAACCCGAAGCTTCTTAAACTCTGGTAGACCTTTTCGTTCCCCATCTGCAGGGCGATTTTCGCGGCGCCGATGTTGCTCGATTTTTTAATGATGTCGGCCACGCTGAGTAGCCCTTCGCCGTGCGAGTCGTGCAGTGCGCGGCCGCCGTACATCCAGCGGCCGTTTTCACAATCAAACACATCGCGCGGCGTAACGGCTCCTGCGTCCAGCGCGGAGGCGACAATCATGGCTTTCATCACCGAGCCCGGCTCATACCCGTAGCTCATCGTCCGGTTGCGCATCCATTCAGCGGGAGCGGCACCGTAGCAATTCGGGTTATAGGTCGGCAAAGAGGCCATCGCCAGAATCTCACCGGTGCGCACATTCTGCACAATCGCCCACGCGCCCTGCGGGTGATATTGTTCGACCAGCTCATCGAGCGCACGCTCCGCGAAATGCTGCACCTGCTGATCAATCGTCAGATAGACATCCGCGCCGGACTGCGGCTCGATATCGACCGTGCGGCGGCTGTAAATTTCATGGCGGCGGCCGTCCTTCTGGCTGACCCGCAGCCCGGTGGTTCCCTGCAGGTAGGAATTCATCCGCTGCTCCGCGCCGGCACTGCCGACGCCTTCGCGATTGGAAAAACCGATCACATGCGCACCGAGTGCCCCTTTGGGATAGTTGCGCATGGAGGTTTCCTCAAATATCACCCCCTTGAGCTTCATCGCCATCAACGGCTCGAGCGTCTTCTCCCGCATGTATTTATTAATCCGCACATACTGCCGCTCCGGCTGATCCAAAAGTTTCCAGACTTCGGAACGGCTCAAGGGAACCACTTTGGTCACCGCTTCGCAGACCTGCTGAATGTCGCCGTTTTCAAGAATAAATTTGGGATCGGCGCAGAGGTGGCGCGCGGCGATATCCACCGCCAGAATGTTGCCGCCGCGGTCGAGAATCCGCCCGCGCGGCCCGCGGGTTTCCTCTTCCATATGGCGCCCCTTCTCGATCCGCGCCAGCGTTGACGCAGAGGGCCTCAAATGCAAAAAGGCCAGGCGAACACCTAGCCCTGCAAAAACCGCCGCGATCAGCACGGACGCTAAAATGGTTCTGCCCTTATAATTCATGAGCGTTCATGAGATTATTTGTTGTAAGCCAGTTTCAGCCCCTGCTCTCCGCTGCCGCGCCGCACACGCACCACCTGCCGCTCGTCCGGGAGCGTCATCGCCAGGCGATGATGCCGGAGCGCGCGCTCAAAGTTGGCCGGGGCCAGCATATTCGACCAGCGGTCCTGCTCGGCGATCGACTGTTGGCGAACCGTGCGGCGCACCGACTCCAACCGCCGGATTTCGTCACCGAGCGTGTCGCACCGGGCGCAGAGCCAGACATAGGACAAACCGGAAGCCGCCACGCAGACCAGAACCATCGCCAGCACATTCGGAAACGGAATCCGGACTTCAGCTTTACGGCTTTTTCTCTTCTGCTTTTTCTTCATACAGCGGTCTCCCTTTCCGCCACGCGCAGCTTGGCTGAACGTGAACGCGGATTCTGTGAACATTCGTCTTTCGTGGCAGTCAGCGGCTTTCTATTCACCAGCCGCACCGCCGGTTCGTCATAAATCAGTCGTTCGCCCCCCTGCTGAAGCGACTCGTGCTTCACCATGTGGCGTTTAAAAAATTCCTTCACCATGCGGTCTTCCAGACTGTGGAACGTAATGACCGCCATGCGGCCGCCCTCCCGAAGCATCGACAGCCCCGCCTCAAGCCCCGCCTCCAGATTTTCGAGTTCCGCATTGACCGCTATGCGCAGTGCCTGGAATGTTTTAGTTGCCGGGTGCGTAGGACCGCGACGCCCGCCCTTGGCTCTTTCAACGATTTCAGCCAGTTCCAGCGTTCGTTCGATCCGCTGGTCCTCTCTGGCCTGCACAATCGCCCGCGCAATCCGGCGGGAGTCGCGTTCTTCTCCAAAGCGGTAAATCACATCCGCCAAAATCTGTTCATCTTCTTCGTTGACCCAGTCGGCGGCGGAACGGCCCTGGGTCTGATCCATCCGCATATCGAGCGGGCCGTCTTTGCCAAAGCTGAAGCCGCGCTCCGCGACATCGAGCTGCGGCGAGCTAACGCCGAGGTCGAACAGCACCCCGTCCACCTCTGTCACGCCGATCTGTCCGCAAAGCTCTTTCATATCCGCAAAATTTCCGTGTAACCGCTGCACATGTTCTCCGAATGGCTTAAACATCTTCTCTGTTCGTTCAATCGCCTCTATATCTCTGTCCAGCGCGATCAGCCTGCCTGCCAAAGAAAGCCGCTTTAAAATTTCCCGCGAGTGCCCTCCGCGCCCCAGCGTGCCATCGATGTATGTCCCGGCCGGATTGGTTACCAGCAGGTCCAGCGTCTCGTTCAGTAATACCGGAACATGCATAAAATCCTTAACCCATCATCCCGCTGACCAGCGCCCGGCGGGAACAGGCCGCGGAAAATGTCGCGGCCTGCTTTTCGGTCATCAGTACGGTGCGAAAGGAGCGTCCGTCTGGCAGCCGAAGATAGCGCTCGCTCTCCCGGCGCAGATCAATGGCCTTCGAAAGATGCATATATTTAGCGATACCGGTCATACTCATGGTTGTTTCCTCCTAATAGCTTCCAAAAAATGTGCTCTCCGCCAGCGACGAATCCGCCGGCAGCGCCATATCAAACTGTTCCTCGCTCCACAGCTCCATGCGGGTCATGGTGCCGACCAGCACCACCTTGCTGCTCACCTCCGCGTGAGCCAGTAGCTCATCCTTAATCCGAACCCGCCCCTGCGCGTCCACCGTCAGCGCATCTGCCGCCGCCGTAATGGCGCGCACGGCCTGCTCGTCGTTCGCATCCACTGTCGCGGCCTCGCGCAGTTTCATTAAACGGCGGTTCATCTCCTGCAGGGTGTAGAGGAAAAGGCATTTGCGGTCCGGATGCGGCAGGACATAAAGCCGGGGTGTTTCGCCCAGCATTGAGCGCCATGTGGAGGGGATAATCAGCCGGCGCTTGGGATCAAGCGAATGATGATATGAACCTACGAACAACTCTTCTGTTATGGATTCTAATGTATTCATACTCCACCTCGCTCTTATATGCTCCCTTTTATGTCACTACGCCCCACATTGGTCAACCGATTTCCCCAACAAAATACTAATTGAATGAAATCCCCCGAAGGCTGGCTAAAAGTTAGCTCACAAGTAATGTTTAGCTATGGACACAAGGAAATATCACAGGAAGAAGTTCATCACCCTGGCGGCCGCGGTTGCCCTGGCATCCATCGTTTTTGGAATGGGCAAAGCACCGACAGACGCAACAGCCTGCGCAGTGAAAGAAGCGGCGGCCTGCTCCACCGCGGAAGCGGCCTGCAAGCTGGATGCGGCCAAAACAGGTGCCGGTTGCGGCGGCGGGACCTGCCCGCTACCTAAATAAACGGACCGGCTCCTAAAACCTCTAAAAAAAACCAGGACATCCGAAAACCTGTGCGATCACATATTTAGGCAGAATGATTAGGGGCAGAATAATTTTTACAACCAACTGCAAATGAATAGGTAATCATTCTGCCTATGTCCCACTTACACATATGGCAGTTAATTTTTTGACGGCATCCACAAGATGGACCAGATGAGAAATCTTCGTATATAGAAAATCCCCATCTGCTTCGCCGCTTGGTGCGTAAGAGGTTTTGACCGCTAAACACGCGAAAGAAGCGCGAAAAAAAGAAGTCCTTTTCGCGAAAATTTAGCGTTCTTTGGCGGGCAAAAAACAGCCCCTGTTTAGTTGAACTGAAGCAGCTCGTGGTCGAGCATGTTTTTTTTGACCGGATAACAGGATCATCTGTGATTAATTGGATCAAGGAAAACAGAGCAACCAACCGTCTTTAGCGGTTTTAACGAGCCCATCAGGGCATTTGAACGATTTCAACGTCTCTCTAATACAAATCAATAATCCACTTTCCAAAGAAACAGTCCGAGGGGTTTGGCGGTGGGGATTTCGTTGGTGCGTTCAGCGGCCTTGAGCAGGCGGCGGGCGTCTTTCACGTCCAGCTCGCCAAGACCGACGCGCAGCAGGAAGCCGGCGATGGAGCGGACCATCTTGTAAAGGAAGCCCTTCCCGGCCACACAGATCTTCACATCCCCCTCTCGTGAGCGGGTGACGGTGATTTTGGTGATGGTCTTCACCGTCCCGCCGATTTCACGGTTCGGGTTGGCGGTGAACGCGGCGAAATCGTGTTTGCCGACCAGCACGTCGGCGGCGCGCTTCATGGCATCGATGTCGAGCGGACGGCGCTCGTGCAGGCGGTAGAGACGCAGCTCCGGCGGAACGGCTGGGCCGTTCCAGATAAAATAGCGGTATTCCTTGCCGGTGGCGTTGAAGCGGGCGTGAAAGTCGTCCTTCACCTTCTGTAGCTTCATAACGCGCACATCGGGCTTGAGGAGTGCGTTGAGGCTGGTTTGAAAACGCTGGGGATCGACCGCCTCATCCAGATCGAAATGAGCCACCTGCCCTTTGGCGTGCACCCCGGCGTCTGTCCGGCCCGAATGATGAATACGCACCTTTTTACCGGCCAACGTCTCCAGCACCCGCTCGATTTCCGCCTGCACGGTGTTTTTGCGCGGCTGAACCTGCCAGCCCGCATAGTCCGTCCCGTCGTAGGCAATGGTGATCTTATATCGAGTACTCATAAGTAATTTCGAAATACTAAACCCGAAATCCGAAACAAACTCGAATACATAATTTTTAAACACCAAAACCAGATCTTTTATTTTGGATTTTGAAATTGTTGCGTATTTCGATATTCGTGCTTCGAATTTTTGAATAGGCTGTTTCTATGTTCCAATACCAACAACGCAATCAATATTTCGCACAGGTCGCCGGCGGCTTCGAGGAGCTGGCTGAGGCGGAGCTCAACGCACTGGGCGCGCGGGCCATCCGGCCCGACTACCGCGGCTTCCACTTTAAAGCCGATCAGGAAACGCTCTATCGCATCAACTACACCTCGCGTCTGCTCATCCGTGTGCTCGCCCCGCTGATCACCTTCGACTGCCACAGCGATAAATACCTGCATCTCACGGCCAAGAAAATCGACTGGTCGCAATTCATCGGCACGCGCGAGACCTTTGCGGTCAATGCCGTCACCTCCAACACCCCGTCGCTCAAACACTCGCAGTATGCCGGCCTCAAGGTGAAAGATGCCGTGTGCGACTACTTCCGCGAACAAACCGGCGAACGTCCCAGCGTCGATGTGCAGAATCCGGATTTAGGCATCCATCTCTACGTGCGCGAAAACCGCGCCACCATCAGCATCGACACCTCCGGCGGCTCGCTCCACAAACGCGGCTACCGCACGGCAACCGTCGAAGCCCCGCTGGCCGAAACACTGGCGGCGGCCATTATCCGTCTCTCGGGCTGGGACGGGGAACGCCCGCTGCTCGACCCCATGTGCGGCTCCGGCACCCTGCTGTGCGAAGCCGCCATGAGCTACTGCCGCATGCCCGCCGGACACCTGCGCGACAAATGGGGCTTCTTCTATCTGCCCGACTTTGACACCGCGATTTGGAACAAAGTGAAAGAAAAAGCGGACTCAGAAATGCGCCCCCTGCCCGACGGTCTGCTGATTGGGTCCGACATCGACCCGGCGGCCGCGCGCGCCACCCGCCGCAACCTCAACCGCCTGCCGGGCTGCAAAAATGCCTTTGAGTGCGGACCCAAAGATTTCCGGCAGATCGAAAAGCTTGAGAACACAACGATTGTCGTCAACCCGCCCTACGGCGTACGGCTCGGTAGCCGCGAAAGCGCCGAAGAACTGGCCAAAGAATTCGGCGACTTCCTGAAGCAGCGCTGCACCGGCTGCACCGCCTATGTCTATACCGGCGACCGCAAACTGCTCAAAAAAGTCGGCCTCAAGCCGGAATGGAAGCATGACCTGAACAACGGCTCCCTCGAAGGCGTGCTCGGCAAAATTGATTTGTACTAACGGATTTCCGTTACTGGATTTCCGTTACTGATTATTCATTATTGGTTATTCGTAGAATTTAGTGGGACGGGAGATTTTTTTCACCACCTGCTTGCAGCCCGATCCTTCGGGCCGCTTCACCTTTGACGGAAAAACCATGCTCGACCACGAACTGCTCCCGTTCGACTGATCTATTTTACCCGGCCCGAAGGGTCGGGCTCCGAGTGTTCGGAGATAGAGAGGGAACTATCTCGCACAGAGCCACTGAGGCACGAAGGAGGAAAGAAAACAGGCAAATTTTTTACAGAAGGAAACGAAGAGAACGAAGGGGTTCGGGGGCATGCAACCATTCCTTTTAACGGCATTCTACTTCATTACCTTTGTTACCTTCTGTGGAAATCCCTATTCCCCTAAGCGAACGGCTATAGTTTTTTGTAAAATCTGAAGGGAACCGAACGGCTTCGGTTCCCTTTCCCATTCGCAGCCATTAGTGTTCATTAGTGTTAATTAGTGTTAATTAGTGGTTAGAATTCTTGATTGTAGCTCTGCTGTTTCAAACTGGAGTTATTAAAAAATCATTCTGTTATCCATTATTTTGTAAAACGTTCTTTGATTGTGGCTCTGCTGCGCCGGGTAATTCGTGGTAAAAACAAGTATGAGCAAAGTAACCGACATTGACTGGGCCACATGGGATCCCCAAGAGAAAGCCACCCTGATGTTTATTCAGCAGGAGGGCAAACTGCTGCTGATCGAAAAGAAGCGCGGATTCGGCGCGGGCTACTTTAATGCACCCGGCGGACGGCTCGAAGCCGGCGAAACCTGGCTGGAATGCGCGGTGCGCGAAACGCAGGAAGAACTGTGCATCACCCCGCTCGTTCCGGAACATGTCGGCACCCTGATGTTTCACTTTATCGACGGCCACAGCATCCACGGCGAAGTCTACATCGCCACCGAATTTGAAGGCACCCCGACTGAAACCGACGAAGCGGTCCCCTTCTGGTTCTCCATCGACAACCTGCCCTGGCACAACATGTGGGCGGACGATCCCGTCTGGTATCCCAAAATGATTGCCGGAAAAAAGTTCATTGGCCACTTCACCTTTGACAACAAAACCATGCTCGACCACGAGCTGCTCCCGTTCAACTAAACAGGGGCTGTTTTTAACAAAATCATTGATAACAAAATCATGGGAAGCTCTGCTGCTTCAAACTGGAGTTGTTGGAAAATAATTTTGTTATCCATTATTTTGTCAAACTTCCCATTTTCAATTCGCCGGGAAGGTCGCTGACCGTTCTAGTCCTACAAAACGACAGATGTTCTCTGCTTTTAAAAATTAGTGGCCATTAGTGTTAATTTGCCGTCTCACTGCCGTCTTGCTTCACAAGCCAGCCTCTTTCGCCTATGGCTCAAGTGCGGTCAAAAAATCTTTTCTCTTTGGCTCCGCCGAAGGCGTCTGGTACCCATCATTCTGCCCACAAATTATTCTGCCTAACTTGTTCCCTTAGTTACCTTCTGTGGAGATGCCATCCGAAATCTGAAGGGAACCGCAACCCGCCGGCGGCGGAGTTCCGCTACGCGGAACCGGGTTCGGGATTAAACAGCAAAAATGAGAACACGTTTTCATTTTGATGTTTTCTCCCGAACTGCTTCGGTTCACTTTCTAATTCGTGCCTATTCGTGTTATTCGTGGTGAAAAACTCTTACAGGCTGAACAGATCGGCTTCAGGAGGCTTCGGCGTTTCAAAGGCCGTGTCGGCGGGAAGATCCTTCTGCTCCGAAGCGGCCACCGCCAGCACATCGCAGCGTTCGTTTTCCGGATGTCCGGTATGCCCCTTCACCCACAGGAAGGTAACGGTGTGTTTTTCGCACAGCTCCAGCAATTCTCTCCAAAGGTCGGGGTTTTTAGCCGGCTTGGAGGGCGAAAGTTTCCAGCCCTTGGAACGCCAGCGCTTCGCCCAGCCTCGTGCCATCGCATTCACCACATACTTCGAATCGCTCGTCAGCGTCACCGTACTGGGGCGCTTCAAGGTTCGAAGTCCCTCCACACAAGCCATCAGCTCCATGCGGTTGTTGGTGGTTTTGCGGAAACCGCCCGAAAGCTCCTTGCGCTGACCGTCGCAAATCAGCACCGCGCCGTAACCACCGGGTCCGGGGTTTCCTTTGCATGCGCCGTCAGTATAGATGTGAATGGATTCAGTCATAGATAGGGTCTAAATGTCTAAGGTCGTCACGCCCCGATAACCATTAACCTGTAACAATTAACCGGAACTTGAATATTCCGCACACGGTAGTTGATTTCTCAGCGGGATGGAAGCCGTTACGGTGTCTCAATTAGCCGGACGGCTTACGTTCTATTCCTTTTTTTGCCGGCAAGCTTCTCTTGAAGCTGGTGCAGGAAGCTGATCATTCGCTCGCCCATTCGGATAAAGTCGCGGGACAAATCCTGCAGTTCATCACCACTTCGTATGGTTTTGAGCTCGTCGAGCCGCCGTGTGGCTTTTTGCTGCCCTTCCCACAAGTCTTCAAAGCGTCCCTGCTCGCCGAGCTTAATATAGTCAACCAGACTCTGTGAGGCTCCCCTCAGCTTTTTAATCGGCCGCGCAAACCAGTGCGTTGCCAGAAGGTAACTGGCGAAAGCAACAAGCAGCGCCATCACAACGCCCCAAACCGTCAGCTGCCGGAGAACACTTCGTACCGGCATCATGGTCTCGCGTAAGCCATGGGAAACCAGAACATACAGTTCGCCGACATCATTCGTCCCTTCGCCAATGGCAAATGGCCTGTCCATAATCTGCACGGGCGCCACCGCAGACAACGACAAAACATCGGGCTCAAGCTCAACCGTTTCCCATCCATACCGTGATGTCAGTAATTGCCGGAGAACCGCTTCCGGAATCTGCGGAACGTCCGGCGCGCTCTCGGAATTCAGATGGACCAGTACACGCCCGTCTGGAAGAATAAGATCCCGTGAGATCTCTTTATTCCACGGATGGGAGGCTGTGCCCTTCAAAAACCGGCGTGCATGCAAGCTGACTTTCAGTACGCCGATGAAATCAGCAGGATATTTCAAACTGTAAACGGGGAAAACCATATCAATGGCAAGCACATCGGAGCTGGCATCATACAGAAGCCCCTCCGTCGCTCCGGTCGCGGCCGCCAGGCCCGAGCCGGTTTTCCACCAACCCTCATCCGCCTGCCAATAATCGGTCGTCGGATTCGTTGCCCCGATCAGCCGACCATGCCGGTCCGTCATCAAAATTTCAGCGAACTCGGGATTCACACGTCGAAATGCGCAAAGATACTCCGAGAGAGGGTTTGATAAAATAGACCGCAGTACCTCGTTTGTTTCTAACGGAAGCGACCAGCGCGACTCCACCTGCTGCACGTCCTCGACATTGAACGGAGAAACTGAATCCTCAGCGGCCATCGAGCAAAGCGGACTGACCGCAACCCAGTTTAAAACCTGCTGAAACTTCTGCCGGATGCTGTTTTCCAGCGTACCCGCCAGTTCCTCGGCAATCATCAAATGCACAATTCCCTGCTGTTCCTGATAATATGATCTGCCGGAATGGCGGATGTAGAAAACCCCCAAAAGGAACGGAACAACCAGCGCACCCACAACAAAACTAACCAGTTTGGCATGAATCCTCACAGCCCTCACCCCCTGCTTTGATCGCTCAATCGCTGTGCAACTAGAGACTAATACGCCGGGGTCATTTGTACAGATTTTTTCGGCGCTCTCTCGCGGGAAACGCCGAACCGGATTCGGTCTTATTTAACCAGTTTTGTCCCGTTTTTTCGAAGGTTGAGGCGTTTTTTGTAGAGACCGCCGATGGCGCGTTTACAGGCTTTTTTTTTGCGATCTATGTCGAAGACCCCGACCGTTCGGGGCGCTCCACGCTTATAGCGTGGCAAGCTTTGGCGGCTAATAATGTTCCGAGGTTTAGAAAGAGAATTTTAGACAGGACTACAGGATCGACTGGATGGGGAATTTAAATCCTGTTCATCCTGTTATCCCGTCAAAAAAAACATGAGCATGAAACGAAAATCGAACCCGCCATCTGAGGTTATCCATCAACAACAAACCGAAAACACATCATGAAACTAAACCTTCTGGAAAATCTTCAATCCTTGGATCCCACAGCGTGGATGGTCATTTTAGCCGCCGCGGCCATCATCGGACTCATCCTGTTTGCCAAAGCCGTCAAAGCAACACTGAAAATAATCGTCATCGCGGTGATGCTTGTGCTGATTGCCTACTTCCTGCGCCAAGCCGGAATAATCTGATATTGCCGTTGCTTAAATGCGAGGACTGATAACCATATAGAGGTTCTTTGAAATAGGCTTCGGTCAAATGCAAAGT
>JACNKZ010000046.1 GCA_014381785.1 Kiritimatiellota bacterium | reverse complement strand
CCGAGGGACCAGCACCCCCCCTTTGTCCCCCTACCCCCCCGGGCCAGGGGGGGACCCGGGTTTCGTTGTCTTGCTGCGTGTAGGGCCGTTCCCCAACCCAGGCCGATCCAGATTAAACCGCGGGAACCCCCGCGGCGGAAATGGATGCCAATACCCCCCCGCCCCGGACAGCCCGCATCGGCGGGTGAACAGGGGGGGGATGCCGACGCGGCTGTCCCGCCGCTATTCGATCGCGCAGGCCTGCTGGCGCGGTGCATGGGCAAAGAAGAATTGGTCAACAAGCTGGTCGTAAAATTCATGGACCAAGTGGTGGAGGACCTGGAGACCCTTGGCGGGGCGGTTTCCGCGGAAGACATTACCGGCATTGCGACCGCGTCGCACCGCATCAAGGGGTCGGCCGCCAATCTGTCTATGTTGCGGTTGAGCAAGGCGGCTGCGGGGATCGAAGGACATGCCCGCGCGGGCCGCCTGGCAAAGGCCATCAAAGGAATCCAAAATTTGCACATGGAAATTCTTCGCATTCAGGATTACTTTTCAAACGGTATGTAATAGAGATAGGGGACAGAATGAATACGCAAACAGGGCAACGGAACAAACCGCGAATTGTTGTGGCCGATGATGACGTCACAGTTCGTATGCTGGCGCGCGAGTGTCTGGAGCCGCTTGGCTTTGATGTGGAAGAGGCGGGCAACGGGCGCGAGGCCATCGAGCGGATTTTCGCCACGCAGCCCGATGCCGTGATGCTGGACGTGTTGATGCCGGAAATTGACGGCTACGAAGTCTGCCGTGCCATTCGGAAAATTCCCGGCAATGAAAGCCTTCCGATTCTGATGATGACGGCCCTGGAGGATGAGGAATCCATCAACGAAGCGTACATGGCCGGAGCCTCTGAGTTTACCACCAAACCGGTTAACTGGACGGTCGAGTCCTACCGCCTGAAAAACATGCTTCGCTTTGCGGAGGCATCCCGGCAGATCGAGCTGGCCCGGCAGGAATGGGAGCGAACCTTTAATGCGCTGGACGAACTGGTGATTGTCTACGATGCGGACATGAACATCGTTCAGGCGAATCATGCGGCGATTGCCGCAACCAAGACCGGCTCCCGCTCCATACGGGGCAAAAACTGTGCAGACGTTTTTTGCAGCAGCGAAACCGAGTGCGCAACCTGCCCGATAAAGGCGGCGCTTCGACGCGGTGAGAAAATCACGATGGAGTGGCCGGCGGCCTGCTTTGATGGAACGTTTCTGGTCTCGGTGATTCCCATATTCGATTCCGGGGAAAACCCAGCTCAGGCGGTCTGTCTGGCAAAAGATATTACGGAGCGCAAACAGATGGACAATGAGCTGCGCTGCGCACAGAAAATGGATGCTATTGGCACGCTGTCCGGCGGCCTGGCGCACGACTTTAACAATCTGCTGCAGATCATCATTGGCTATGCCGAGATGGGCCTGGAAGAGACGGCTCCGGAAGAACACCTCTTTAGAAATCTGGACGGGATCTACAAGGCGGCGGCCCGGGGCAAAGAGATTACGAAGCAGCTGATGGCGGTCAGCCGCAATGTGGAGAGTTCGCCGATTCCGGCCAAGCTGAACCAGGCGGTTGAGGAGGTCGCCAGCCTGTTGGAGCGCACCTTCCCGAAAATGATCGCGATCGAAAGGGATCTGGCACCCCGGATCCAATGGGTGAATGCAGATGTCGCTCAGATCGAACAGGTCCTTATGAATTTGGCCGTTAATGCCAAACACGCGATGCCGCAGGGAGGGAAGCTCTATTTTGAGACCCGGAATATAGAGCTCGATGAAGCCTATTGCAGAATCCGACCGAACATGACTGCAGGACCCTACGTCATGCTATCCGTTACAGATACCGGCTGCGGTATAAACGAGGATATTCGGGAGCGGATCTTCGAGCCGTTTTTCACAACCCGCGATTCCGAAGAGGGATCAGGCCTCGGTCTGACGATGGTGTACGGGATTGTACAGAAGCATAACGGGCACACCCTGATTTACAGCGAGGAAGGGGTCGGGACCACGGTGAAGGTGTACCTGCCCGCCATCGAAAAGGAAGGGCAGATTTTGGAACCGGACGATTCGATAGAGAGCATGTTGGTCGGGGGAGATGAAACCATCTTGCTGGTGGATGATGAGGCGGACATAAGAAATATCGCAAAAAACATTCTACTTCGCGCCGGCTACCGTGTTCTGGCGGCAGTCAATGGGCAGGAGGCCTTGAATATGGTTGCGGCCGAAGAGATTGATTTAATCGTTCTGGACCTGAATATGCCGGTCATGGGCGGCTTGGAATGTTTGGATCAGTTGCGGGAAAGCGGATCGAACATTTCCGTACTTCTAGCGAGCGGATTTGCCCTCAGCGACGAGAGCAGAAAACGGTTAAGCGACACCGTTAATTACCTGAACAAGCCGTATCAGTTCAAAGAGCTCCTTTATAAAGTTCACGACATGCTGCGGAGTGCGAAAGTGGGCCCGGAGTAAGCGGAGGTTTTTTGAACTCTTTCCTCGCTCCTTTTAGTGGAAAAGGGCGGCGGGATCGCCTATCTTCAGGCGTTATGAAACCGACTCAACCAGATAGACAGGGACACTTCGGACCGTACGGCGGAATGTTTGTGCCCGAAACCCTCATGCAACCGCTCAACGAACTGACGCAAGTTTATAAAGCGGCGCGCAAAGATCCGGAGTTCAAAAAAGAACTCGATTATTACCTGCGCGAATACGTCGGCCGCCCGACGCCCCTTTATTTTGCCGAACGCATGACCCGCGAGCTCGGCGGCCCCAAAATCTATTTGAAGCGCGAAGACCTCTGCCACACCGGCGCGCACAAGATCAACAACTCCATGGGCCAGATCCTGCTCGCCAAACGCATGGGCAAAACGCGCATCATTGCCGAAACCGGCGCGGGGCAGCACGGCGTCGCCACCGCCACCGTCGCCGCCATGTTCGGCATGGAATGCATCGTCTATATGGGCAAGGTCGACATGGAGCGCCAGGCGCTCAATGTCTTCCGCATGGAAAGCCTCGGCGCCAAAGTGGTTTCCGTAACCGCCGGACAGCAGACGCTCAAAGAAGCCGTCAACGAAGCGATGCGCGACTGGGTTTCCAATGTTCGGAACACCCACTACATCCTCGGCTCCGCGCTCGGCTCCCATCCGTACCCGATGATGGTGCGCGACTTCCAGAGCGTCATCGGCAAAGAGGCGCGCAAACAGATTTTGAAAGCGGAAGGCCGTCTGCCGACCGCGCTCGTCGCCTGCGTCGGCGGCGGCAGCAATTCCATCGGGCTGTTCCATCCCTTTATTAAAGATGACGGTGTCCGCATGATCGGCGTTGAGGCCGGCGGCCTCGGAGTGGAAAGCGGGCAGCACGCCGCGCGGTTTGCCGGCGGCAAAGTCGGCATCCTTCAGGGAACCCAGAGCTATGTGCTGCAGGACGACGACGGACAGATTCAGCTGACGCACTCCATCAGCGCGGGACTCGACTACGCCACCGTCGGCCCCGAGCACGCGCTACTCCACGACCTCCAGCGCGCGGAGTACACCTGGGTGGACGACACCGCCGCGGTCTTCGACGGCTTCGACAAACTCGCGCAGTGGGAAGGCATTTTGCCCGCGCTCGAAAGCTCGCACGCCGTCGCGTGGGTGGTGAACAACACGCAGGAATTTTCCAAAGACGACCTGCTCATCATCAACGTCTCCGGCCGCGGAGACAAAGACGTGCAGCAGATCGCCGAGTGGAAGAATAAACGCGCCGCACTGACTGACTCGCCAAGCGACAACATGCTGCGCACCGGCGAATTTATCTGCCTTGGGCTGCATCATGAAATTGCTGTTCATGAGCACGGAAACGATCCGTTGACCTTGCACTTCGCCGTCTGCCGGCTGAATGCGGAAACGGCGCACTGCGACCGGGTCTACGAAGAGGTTCAGGAATACGGCGATGTTCAGATGGATGATGCGTTCTGGGCGCGCGAGCTGAAGCGCATCGAAAAGAAAGTCCGCTCCGAAGAGGAAATCGAAGCACACGACCCATGAGTGCAACGGTCGAAACGTTGAACAGCACCTGTCTTCAGGCATCCGTTCCCTTCGCCGTGGTTTTGCCGGACGGGGGCGGGCCGTTTCCGGTGCTCTACGACCTGCACGGACTGCTCAGCGATGAGGGACCGTACGACCCCGCACCGACCGACCGCGCCTATTTTGAAAAGCAACCCTTCCGCAAACTGCAAAGCATCGCGGACGAAACCGGCGTCGCCATTGTGCGCGCGAACGGCGGGCGCGGGTGGTACATCGACAGCCCGCGCATCAAAAACTCTCAGTACCAGTCGCACATCGTCACCGAACTTTTCCAATGGTTGGAAGAAAAGTTTCCAATGTCTGGAAAACAAGGAATTAGCGGGCATAGTATGGGTGGGATGGGCGCGATCAATTTGTTGTGCCGCTACCCCGAACTGTTCTCGGTGGGTGCCATTCACTGCGCGTCGCTGCGCTTTATGCCGGGCGATCATCATGGAAGCTACATTGAAGATCTGATGAGCGACGACGAGCTGCGCGCGGCCTTTCCCGATGATTTTCTAAATGCACTGCTGCGGGATGATTTAAAACTGCGCATCACCGTCGGTGAAAATGACAAGGAGCGCATCGTGCGCGAAAACCGCGCGTTGCATCAGTTTCTTTTGGCTAATCATAGTCCGCACGTGTATGAAGAAACGCCCGGCGGGCATGAATACATTCCGCACGGGCTAGAGGGCGTGGTTTGGGCGGCGAGGAAGTTGAGTGCATCCCAGAGGGGATGCGGAGGTTTGGAGTAAAGGAGTGGTGGAGTGTTGCGGGAGAGGCTGGAGAAAGAAGTTCATTCATCCAGTTACTCCAATATTCCAGTAATCCATGGAGGTTTATATGGCGCTTAAAAGTATGACCGGATTCGGAGCGGCGACCGCGAAGGCGGACGGGGTGCAGATTAGCGTGGAGCTGAGCAGTGTGAACCGCAAGCAGCTCGATGTGTCGCTGCGCCTGCCGACCGCGCTGGCGGGGATGGAAGCCCACGCACAGAACATCATCAAAGAGACGGTTTCGCGCGGACGGATCACCGGCGTGGTTCAGCTCGAAGCGGCCAGCGGGCAGGGCGAAGCACAGCTCGATCTCAAGAAAGCCGAAGCCGCGGTGAAGCAGCTACGCGCCGCCGCCAAAAAGTTGAAACTCGAGGATAATTTAAGTGCTTCGGATCTTTTGCGCGTTCCCAATCTGTTCCAGACCGCGGCGGTGGAAAAAAGCGCCGAGGAATTTTCCCAACCCTTGGAAAAAGCGCTGACCGCCGCGCTCAAAAAACTGGATGCGATGCGCGCGCGCGAAGGCAAAGCGCTGGGGGCCGATTTTCGTGAGCGGCTGAAGACGCTCGAAACGATGCTCGCGGAAATCAGCAGGCTCGCGCCCGCGGTGGTTTCCAATCATCGGGAAAAATTGTTCCAAGGGTTGGAAAACTGCGGAATTGAAAACATCGAAAAAGACGAGCGCATCATTAGAGAGATCGCGCTGTTCGGCGAAAAGGCCGACATCTCGGAGGAGATCACGCGGCTGAAGAGCCACATTCAGCAGTTCCGCAAAATGATGCGCTCACCGGAACCCGCCGGACGTCCGCTCGACTTTCTGGCGCAGGAGTTTTTCCGCGAGATCAACACCATCGGCTCCAAGGCCAACGACCTGCAGATCACCGAACAGGTGGTGGCGTTCAAAACCGAGCTCGAGCGCATTCGCGAACAGGTTCAAAACGTCGAGTAGCGGCCTTTTCCAACCCTTGGAAAAAACGGGCCAAAAGTTTCCAATCCTTGGAAAAACAACCCGCCGGGCCAGCCACACAAAGACTCACCTTTTTCTGGGGGTTTTCTGTCAAAATGCTAAAGTGAAAGCCGCTAGCGTGACGAGGGCCTTATGACAAACGGCAGTGCTTCATCAAAAAGAGTTTTTCCGAAACGGCGGCACCCCGCAGTTTGGGTCGTGGGCCTTGCGCTGACGGCGGTTGTTATTCTGGGCTTTTCGATGAGCTCCACCATTCGCATAACGGCGCATCAAGCGCCGCTGGTGGATGCGGCGATGGAGATTAAATATCACATCGCGGAATCGCATCTCTGGCTTGAACATGCTGTCACGGATGGCAACCCGGCGGATCTGGACAGGTTCCGGGATCATTTGGATCAAGCGAAGTGGTACGCCCGGGCCATGATGGAAGGCGGGGAGGATTATCACGGCGAATTTATTCCGTTAAGCGACCCCCGGCTGCGGAGCGAAATTGAGCAGGTTCTGCAGATTCTAGAACAGGTTGATTCGAGTGCGCTGGAACGTTGGAGCTTTCGGGAGGAGTCAGGGATTGGAACAGAGGCGGATCAGCGCTTTGATATGATTTCCCGGACGCTGATCGACGCCGCGAACCGGGTGGGGCTCGCACTGCAGCAGGCCATCGGCAAAGAGCTCCGCCATTTTCAGAAATTACAGGGCGCCTTGATGGTTCTGGCGATAGCGCTGGGCGTTCTGGTGGCCGTTTTGCTGCATGTGTATGAACGGCAGAAACGAACTCACCTGCGCACCCTTCAAAAGAGCGAGGAGAAGCTTTCGATTACGCTGGACTCTATCGGCGACGGAGTGATTGCCGCAGATACGGAGGGACGGGTCACGCGGCTGAATCCGGTGGCGGAAAAATTAACCGGCTGGACGTTTGATAAAGCGGTCGGGCATCCGATGGACGAGGTGTTTCATATCGTCAATGTGGAGTCTCGCCAGACGGTTGAAAATCCGGGGCTGCGGGCGCTGCGTGAAGGAACGATTGTCGGGCTGGCGAATCATATGGTGCTGATCAACCGCAATGGAACAGAAACGCAGATTGCCGACAGCGCATCACCGATTTACAACCTGGATGGCGAAATTATCGGCGTGGTGCTGGTGTTCCGCGATGTGACGGCACTCTACGCTAAAGAAGAGGCGATCCGCAAGAGCGAGAAGAAATATCGCACTTTTTTTGAAAACTCAACCGATGCCATGTTGATTCTCGAAGGGGATAGGTTTATCGACTGCAACGCCGCGACGGCGAGGATGCTGGGATATGATCAAAAAGCGGAGCTGTTAAACACGCACCCATCCAAATTGTCACCCGAGACACAGCCAGACGGGCAGTCTTCTTTTGAAAAGGCCGAAAAAATAATGGCATTGGCGCGCGAGCAGGGAAGTTATTGTTTCGAATGGATGCATCTGCGCAAAGACGGCACGGAAATTCCAATCGAGGTTTCACTCACCGCAATTGAAAGCGAAAAGGGCGCGCAGCTGCATACGGTCTGGCGGGATTTGACGGAACGCAAGCAGGCTGAAAAAATGGCGCAGACCATTTTTGAATCGGCGGGCGATGGACTTTTAGTGGCGGATGTCGAGACGCAGTGTTTTGTGGCGGCGAACGCGGCTATTTGTCACATGCTGGGGTATTCGGCTGAAGAGCTTAAAAAACTGAAAATCGGCGACATTCATCCGCCGCAGGATTTGGATTACGTACAGGCTCAAGTTGAGAAGCAGCTCCGGCAGGAAATCTTATTGGCGCCGGATATTCATATGTTGCGTAAGGACGGGAGCACGTTCTTCACAGATGTCAGTTCCACGCCGCTGGAGCTCCATGGGCGAATGCATCTACTCGGTGTGTTCAGAGACGTTACCGAGCGCAAGGCGGCTGCGGATAAAATTATTCAACAGCAATACTTTTTAGAAAAGGCGCAGGAACTGGGACAGATCGGAACCTGGGAGTTCGACCCAAAACAGAACCAGCTCCACTGGACGGACGAAGCCTGCCGGATCTTCGGGGTTCCGCCCGGAACGGCGGTGAACTATGAACTATTCCTGGAGATAGTTCATCCGGATGATCGGGAGATGGTCGATAAGCGGTGGACCGATGCGCTCGCCGGCTTGCCGTATGATATTGAACACCGCCTGTTGATCGACGGGGAGATCAAGTGGGTTCGCCAGAAAGCGGATGTCGAGCTGGATGAAAGCGGAGCCGCGATGTACGCCGTTGGATTCACACAGGACATCACAGGCCGCAAATTGGCGGAGGAAGAGCGTGAGCGGCTGACGCTGGCGATTGAGCAGGCGGCGGATATTGTGCTGATCACCGACGCGGAGGCGAATATACAGTATGTAAATTCGGCCTTCGAAAAAGTAACCGGGTATTCCCGGGAAGAGGTCATCGGGCAGAATCCGCGCATCCTGCAGAGCGGCGAGCATTCCGGGAGGTTTTATAAGAAAATGTGGGATACGCTTACGGACGGGCAGCCGTGGAGCGGACAGCTGATTAATAAGAAAAAAGACGGCACGGTCTATACAGAAGAAGCGACCATTTCGCCGGTGATGGATGGCGCCGGAAAGATTGTCAACTATGTCGCTGCCAAACGGGATGCGACGCATGAACTGGCGCTGGAGGAGCAGCTCCGGCAGGCGCAGAAGATGGAGGCCGTCGGACAGATGGCCGGCGGGATCGCCCATGACTTCAACAATCTGCTTCAGGTGATCAGCGGCTATGTCGAGCTTTCCGAAATGTTCCTTAAGCCGGACAATGAGTTTGTCCCGGCGGTAAAGGAAATCGGCAAAGCGGCGGAGCGCGGGAGAGGGCTTGTCTGCCAGCTGCTGGCCTTCAGCCGCCGGCAGGTGATTCAACCGACAGATCTCAACCTGAATGATGTGATTGATCCATTGCTGTTCATGATGCGCGGCCTGATTGGTGAGCACATCGAGCTCGATTTTGTCGCCTGCAGTGAGCTCGGCACGGTTCACGCCGATCGCGGATTGATTGAACAGACGCTGATGAACCTTTGTGTGAATGCGCGCGACGCCATGCCAGACGGCGGCAGGCTGGTCATTAAAACAGAAAACGTTCTGATCGAAGGGGACTATGCCCGGACTCACGCCTGGGCAACGCCCGGATGCTACGCCATGTTGACTGTAACAGACACCGGCTGCGGGATGGACGGACCGACCCTCGAGCGGGTTTTTGAACCCTTCTTTACCACCAAAGAAGTGGGTAAAGGAACCGGCCTCGGACTCTCCACCGTCTTTGGCATTATTAAACAGCACAGCGGGCATATCAACACGTACAGTGAGGTCGGCAAGGGCACCAATTTTAAAATTTATCTGCCGACCGTGGAGCGCAAAGCCGCCGTGGTCTCTCGCGAACCGCGCGAGCCGGTTGTCGGCGGAACCGAAACCATTCTGATTGCGGAAGACGACGAAACCGTTCTCGCACTGGCGGAGCACCTGCTCATTGCGGCGGGCTATACCGTGCTGACCGCCATTGACGGCAAAGACGCCATTCGGGTGTTTGAAGAACATGCGGACGAAATTGATGCGGTGATGTTCGATGTGGTCATGCCGCGTCTCGGCGGCAAACAGGCGCTCGACCGCATTCTCGAATTGCGCCCGGGGCTGCCGCACCTGTTCGCCAGCGGCTACAGCGAAGGCGCTGTGCACACCAACTTCGTCCAGAAGCGCGGTTTGCACCTGCTTAACAAGCCGTATCAGGTCGACACCTTGCTGCGGAAAATCCGTGAAGTGCTCGACGAAAAATAACGCGCCGGATCTTCCCCAACCATCCTGTCGCGACGGAGTGAAACGAAGACGGCCGAATTCCCCATACACGCGGCTTATTTGACTGACGTGGGGGATAAACCCTCATATTTTTGTATGCTTTTTTAAATAAAGGTTCAGAATACGGGCTCCGTGAGAGAGAGAGGGGGCTCTCCATGACTAAAAAAAGCGCATCCAAAGAGATGTCATCAGCCGAGTCGGCGCTTTTAAAAACAAAGGCCGCTGTTCCCATCGTTGCGCTCGGTGCTTCAGCGGGCGGGTTGGAAGCCTTTGAGGAGTTTTTCAAAGCGATGCCCGCCGATAGCGGCATGGCCTTTGTCCTGGTGTCACATCTGGATCCAACCCATGTCAGTCTGCTTCCGGAGTTGGTGCAAAAACAAACCGCCATGCCGGTGGAGCAGGCTCAAGACGGAACGAGGGCGCAACGCAATTGCGTCTATGTCATCCCGCCCAATAAAAACCTGACGATCTTAAACGGCACATTTCAGTTGCTGGATTTGCCTGCGTCCAGGGGGCTGAACCTCCCCATCGACCTGTTCCTTCGCGCACTGGCTAAAGATCAGGGGCCCCATGCGGTTTGCATCATTCTCTCGGGCACGGGTGCCGACGGAACACTGGGGCTCAGGGCGATTAAGGGTGAGCTGGGTATGGGGATGGTTCAGAGCGAAGAATCGGCCAAGTACGACGGCATGCCGCGCAGCGCTATCTCCACCGGACTGGCCGACTATGTGATGCCGCCCGGGCAGATGCCCGAACAGCTGATGAAATATATTCGGCACATTGCCAAAACAGAGATTTTCGACAGCTCTTCAACGCTCGGAAAAGAGGCCGATGCATTACAAAAAATTTACGTCCTGCTCCGGGCACAGACCAACCACGACTTTTCCCTCTATAAGAAAAACACCATTTGCCGGCGGATCGAACGGCGCATGAGCGTGCATCAGATCGATGACATCGCCGACTACGTGAATTATCTTCAGAGTAGCGGGCGCGAGGTTGATATTCTGTTTAAAGAGATGTTGATCGGCGTGACCAGTTTCTTCAGAGACCGTGAGGGGTTCGATGCACTTCGGGATACATGCCTTCCCCGGCTGCTGGAAGGGAAGCCGGACGACTACACCATTCGCGTGTGGGTCGCCGCCTGCAGTAGCGGCGAGGAGGCCTATTCGCTGGCCATCATCTTGCAGGAATGTATGGAGCGAATGCATCGCCACTTCAACGTGCAAATCTTCGGAACAGACCTTGATGAAGCAACCTTGGATCAGGCCCGCGCGGCGACCTATCCCGAGAGCATTCAGGCCGATGTGTCGCCGGAGCGCCTCAAGCACTATTTCATAAAAGAGGACACCGGGCGATACCGCATCAAACCGGCGCTTCGTGACATGCTGGTGTTTGCGGTGCAGAACGTCATTAATGATCCGCCGTTTATACAGCTGGATCTCATCTCCTGCCGCAACCTGCTGATCTATCTGGGCCCGGAATTACAGAAAAAACTGCTCCGAACATTTCATAACAGTTTGAGGCCGCAGGGGCTTCTGTTTCTCGGACAGTCCGAATCCGTTGGGTTGGCGGACCCTTCGTTTTCTGCGCTGGATAAAAAACAGAATATCTTCCAGCGGACGGAATTGCCCGACGGGGTTAATCCGATTCTAAGCCTGACCGCGCAGTTTTCCCAGATCGAGCCCGTGCAGCCCGCCGGCCCGGAAGGCATTCGCAAAATGGAAGAGCTCAGCGCCATGCAGCTGGTTGAAACCATCCTGCACCAAGGTCACATGCCGCCCTGCGTCATCATCGACGAGGCCTGTAACGTCGTTTACGTTCACGGGCGCATCGGCCAGTTTGTTGAGCCAGCCGAAGGCAAGATGAGCACGAATATCCTGGAGATGGTGCGCCCCGAGTTGAAATCCGCGTTGGTCGCCGCCATTCATAAAGTGGCTCAGCATCAGCAGGAGGTGGTTCAGCGCGGTCTGCATGTGGGCCGCAACGAAAAGCGCCAACATCTGGACTTAGTGGTGAAACCGATTCTGGAACAAACCGCCATGCGCGGATTGATGATGGTGGTTTTCCAGAAGGGGGGCACCGCCCCGAAGAAGGGGGCTCAGGAAGCGCCAGCAGCAGGCAAAAAGGAAAGAAGAACGGCTGAAGAGCTTGAGCAAGACCTGCTGCACACGCAGGAAAAGCTGCAAACAACCATCGAAGCACTGGAAATGGCCAACGAAGAGTTGAAATCAGCGAATGAGGAGCTGCAGAGCACCAATAAGCAACTGCAGAGCACCAACGAAGAAATGGAAACCTCGAAAGAGGAGCTGCAGTCGCTGAACGAAGAGGCCTCCACCGTGAACGCGGAGCTTAAAAGCCGCATCAATGATCTTTCCAAAATTAACGACGACATCAAAAACCTGCTCGACAGTACCGAGATTGCAGCCGTCTTTCTGGATTTGGATCTGTGTGTGCGCCGCTTTACGCCAAGGGCTACGGACATCATCCCGCTGACAAGCACCGATGAGGGACGGCCGATCGACCATTTTTCGACCCGCCTGATGGATGTGGATCTGGCTGAATACGGGCACAAGGTGCTCAAGACGCTGGCCGTTCGGGAGGCGGAGGTTCGAAGCAAAGAAGACGAGATTTATGCCATGAAAGTCCGCCCGTATCGCACAGTCAATAATGTGATCGACGGCGTGGTGATCACGTTCGAGCACATCACCGCGCGCAAGCGGGCCGAGGAAAGGGTGATGCAGAGTGAAGTGTTCTATCAGACAATCATTCAGAGTGCATTGGATGGGTTTGTCGCTCTGGACGATCAGGGCAACATTGTGAACACCAACGATGCCTATTGCCGGATGATCGGGTACACGCGTGAGGAACTGCTTGCGATGTCGATTACCGATGTCGAGGCGGAAGACGGCGTGTCGGCGGAGCGCTTGCAGAAAAAAGAATATGATCGGTTTGAGACCCGCCAGCGCCGGAAAGATGGTGCACTCCTTAACGTGGAGGTGAGTAGCGCCTATTGTGATGCAGGAAGCCGGAAGGTTGTTATCTTCGTTCGAGAGATAGGGGGGAAGAGCCATGGAGAAAAAAGATAAGCAACAGACGCTGCGAAAGCGTGCGCAACACCAGGCGGCCGGGGGCGGCAAGAGGGACGTCTCTAAGATGTCCCCGGAAGAGATTGTCGTGGCGGTTCACGAGTTGGAGACACATCAGATTGAGCTGGAGATGCAGAACGAGGAGTTGCGCAAAGCGCAGACCGCTCTCGCCGAAGCGCGCGACCAGTACGCTGAGCTCTACAATTTCGCCCCGACGGGATACCTGACGCTGGATGAAAAAGGACGGATCGTTCAGGCCAACCTCACGATGGCGAACATGCTGGGGGTCTCTGGAGACCGCCTGATCCATCAGCCCCTGTCGGATTATATTGTGGCGGACGATCAGGACATCTATTTCTCGCACAAAAGGGAGCTCCTCGAGGCGAAAAAAAGACAGACCTGCGAGCTGCGGTTGAGAGTGCTGAGGGAAGAGAACTTTTGGGTCGGGCTGGACAGCATGATGGATGAAGACTGCAACCAGATTCGCACAACGGTAAGCGACATCAGCGAGCGCAAGCGGGCCGAGGAAGAAAAAGAGCGGATCGCGCGATTCCCTTTGGAAAACCCGAGCCCGGTACTGCGCGTGTTGACTGAGGGCGTTCTGGAATACGCAAACGAGGCCTCGTGCAATTTCATCGCAGTGCTGGGGGCCGACGTTGGCGGCAGGGTCAATCCCGAATGGCAGGCGCGGATCGATGAGGCGGTGGCGGCGGTACACCCGATGGAGACGCAGTTAAAGGTCGGGGATCAAGTGTTCACGGTAAAGCTGAGGCCCGTAATCGATCAGGGCTACGTGAATCTGTACGCCACGGACATTACCAAGGCAATTCAGATGGAGGAGCAGCTCCAGCAGGCGCAAAAGATGGAGACAGTCGGTCATCTGGCAGGGGGCATTGCGCATGACTTTAATAATATTTTACAAGCCATTAGCGGATTTGCCGAATTGGGATTGGCGGCAACAGATCCACAGGACGCCGTGCATGGACAGCTTGATGAAATTGCTGCGGCGGCGGCGCGCGCCGCCGCGCTGGTGCGGCAGCTCCTCGCCTTCAGCCGCCGGCAGGTCATTCGCCCGGAGGATCTCGACCTGAATGAGGTGGTCGCCAACGAGCTGAAAATGCTCCAGAGAACACTGGCCGCAAACATTGAATGCGAGTTTATCCCCGCGCACGAACCGGGCCATATCCGCGCGGATCGGGGGCAGATCGAACAGGTGTTGATGAACCTCTGTGTGAATGCGAGTGACGCGATGCCGGACGGGGGGAGGCTGACGATCAAAACCGGAAATGTTTCATTCTCCGAGGGGGATGTTCCGTCCCATCTGCAGATCATGCCGGGACGCTATGTCCTGCTTAGCGTAACGGACAGCGGATCCGGCATGAGCCAAGAAACGAAAGGGCACATCTTTGAGCCGTTTTTCACCACCAAAGAGGTGGGCAAAGGCACCGGCCTCGGCCTCGCCAGCGTTTTCGGCATTTTGAAGCAGAGCGGCGCATGTGTGGATGTGCAGAGCGAGGAGGGCCAGGGGGCCGCCTTCAACTTCTATTTCCCCGCGAAGGATCCGGTATCGAAAGAGCCGGCCCGGCCGGCCGCGGCCGCAGTCGAAGGCGGCTCGGAAACGATTCTGATTGCCGAAGATGATGCCACGCTCCTGGCGTTGGCGAAGCACATCCTCCATGATGCCGGATACACGGTGCTGGCCGCTAAAGACGGGGAAGAGGCCCTGCGGTTTTTTGAGAAGCATGCCGGCGAAATCGATATGGCGGTGTTAGATGTCATCATGCCGCACATGGGCGGGATCGATGCCGCGGAGGTAATCCTTAAGAGCCGCCCCGGGCTTCCGCATCTTTTTGTGAGCGGATATGCCGGCAGCGAGGCATATGCCCGATTCGCAAAAGAAAAAAATCTGCCCATGCTGGCCAAGCCGTATCCGGCGCAGGAGTTGTTGCGGAAAATCCGCGAAGCGCTCGACCTCAAATAACGCCCGGACTTTACCGCCAAAGGCGGTAAAACCTGCGCCGCAAACGCAGTTGCCTTTGCGCCGTTCGTATGAAAGATTTCCTGCATGAAAGCTGAAAAAAACAACGCGCCTCCTCTCGTCGTTTCCGCTCCGTCCGGGCGAGTCGAGTCCGCCGCGGAAGGCGGCTCGGAAACCATTCTGATTGCCGAAGATGATGCCGCGCTCCGGACGCTGGCGGAGCATACCCTCCGTGCAGCCGGATACACCGTGTTGGCCGCCAAAGACGGGGAAGAGGCCCTGCGGCTTTTTGAGAAGCGTGCCGACGAAATCGATATGGCGGTATTCGATGTCGTTATGCCGCGCATGGGCGGGGTCGAGGCCATGGAGACGATCCTTAAGCGCCGCCCCGGGCTTCCGCATTTTTTTGTGAGCGGATATATCGGCAGGGAGGCGTATGCCAGATTCGCAAAAGAAAAACATCTGCCCATACTCGACAAGCCGTATCCGGCGCAGGCGCTGTTGCGTAAAATCCGCGAAAAGCTCGATCGCCAATAACGCGCGGAGTTTTTCAATCGCCCGTCGTAGCGCAACGAAGGCGGACGGGAAACAAAAACATTTCAACTCTCCTGTCGCGCCGTAGTTTTAGCGAAGGAGGAAGCGCAACGAAGACGAACGGAAAAAGTTTTTTACGGCCGGTCATTTTCCATGTGTCGCGTCGTAGTAAAACGAAGGCGGATAAAAAATAGTTGGGTGCAGGCACTGCCTGCTTCCAATGGTTGGAAAAAATCTGCGCCGCAAACGCAGTTGCCTTTGCGCCGTGCGTGTGAAAGATTTCCCGTATGCAGGCTGAAAAAAACAACGCGCTTCTTCTGGTCGTTTCCGCTCCGTCCGGCGCGGGCAAGTCGACGCTCTGTAACCGGCTGGTTGAAAAATTTCCCGCAATGGAATACTCCGTTTCATGCACCACGCGCGCACCGCGCGGCGGAGAAAAAAATCGCGAGCACTATCATTTTTTATCGCGCGAAGAATTTGACTCGAAGGTGGCTCGCGGAGAATTTCTGGAGCACGCCGACGTGCATGGCAACCTTTATGGAACGCTGCAAAGTACTGTGAGGGAAGCGCTTAGGCAAGGGCGCGATCTGATCATGGACATCGATGTTCAGGGGGCCGCTCAAATTCGATCCGCCTGTGCCGCATTGCCCGCAGACGATCCGCTGCGCAGAAGCTTCGTCGACATTTTCATCGCGCCGCCTTCGATGGACGAGCTTCGCCGCCGGCTCAGCGACCGCGCCACCGATTCGGAAGAGACGATTGAAAAACGAATGCGCAACGCAGAAAAAGAAATGCGCGAACGCGATGCGTACGCACACCTTATCATCAACGATCAACTGGACGCCGCGTTGGAAAATTTAGTTCAGGTCATTCATGCGGAACGCAAAAAACGCGCTTAAAAAAACGCGCACTTTGCGTGAAAGGTTGTTGCAAGAAAATGGTTTTATCGTTATATGATTGCTTCAGCCCGAACGTACTACGGTGTTATTAAATTAGTTAAGGTGAACCTAGCTCAAGAAGGAGGCGAAACATGGCAGCTAAAAAGAAAGCGGCGAAGAAAAAGGTCGCGAAGAAAAAAGTAGCGAAAAAGACAGTAGCAAAAAAAGCCCCGGCTAAGAAAAAAGCCGCCGCGAAAAAAGCCCCGGCTAAGAAAAAGGCCGCAGCGAAAAAAGCTCCGGCCAAGAAAAAAGCCGCAGCGAAAAAAGCGCCGGCCAAGAAAAAAGCCGCTAAAAAGGCTCCGGCCAAGAAAAAAGCTGCCGCGAAAAAGGCTCCAGCCAAGAAAAAAGCTGCCGCGAAAAAAGCGCCCGCCAAGAAAAAAGCCGCTAAAAAGGCTCCGGCCAAGAAAAAAGCCGCCGTGAAAAAAGCGCCTGCTAAGAAAAAAGCTCCAGCCAAGAAAAAAGTCGCTAAGAAAAAAGCTGCTAAAAAGAAATAAATCCGTATGGATTCTTTCTGAAGACAGCCTCGGAAATCCGAGGCTGTTTTTTTGTGGTTCCCCGGTTTTTAATTTCCTTTTGCTTAGGGGGCAGGCTATGCTCCCGCATTTAGAAGAGCGGAGATTCCCCGTATGAAATGTCCCAAATGTGAACATCGCGAAAACAAAGTGATCGATAGCCGGGAGGTCCGCGAGGGCGCGGCCATTCGCCGCCGCCGTCTCTGCCTGAACTGCGGACATCGCTTCACCACCTACGAAGAGGTGTTGCGCTCCGCCTTGCAGGTCATTAAACGGGATGGTCGCCGGGAAGTTCTTGTGCGCGAAAAACTGATGCAGAGTTTGGTGATTGCCTGTCAGAAACGTCCGATCAGTGTTCAGCAGATTGAGCAGATGACCAACACGATCATCACGGAAGTTGAAGCGGAGTATGAACGGGAAGTTCCTTCCACCGCGATCGGCGCCAAGGTGATGGTGATGCTTGAAAAACTCGATGAAGTGGCATACGTCCGCTTTGCGTCGGTCTACCGGCGCTTCAAAGATGTGAACCAGTTTATGAACGAAGCGGAACGCTTGATTGGACGCGAATGATCGACCCGTATGCAACCCGTGCACCCTCTGCCCGCCAGCTCTGGTCCGGCTATGTCCAGCATCTTGTTGAGGCGCTGGATTTGCATGAGCGCGAAACAGCTTCCGACGTGTCAGAGAGTCTTGCCGTTTTCTGCGAGCAGCACCCGCATATGCCCGAACACACCCTGTCTCTCTTGATGGCTCGCTCTTTTTGCGTCGCCGGAGATTCTTATGCCGCCGGCCGTGTTCTTCTCCATGATCGCGCACATCGCAGGTATGCCGACTCCTGGCTCGAGGTTCTCTCCGTTAAATATCCGTTTCCCGAACTCTACCCGCTGTTCAGCTCGCGCGCTCTGCGCCCGCTGCGCCTTCAAACCGTTGGTCGGGAAGCCACCTGGGTGCTCGACCTCGGGAAAATAAATCTGTCGGAAGCCGACCGGCATGAAATGATTCTGTGGCGGACCCTGCGCGTGCTGACGGAAAGCGCTTCCAATGTTTGGAAGTCTGTGCCGCCAAAGGCGGTAAAGCCGGATGGCTGCGGCACGTTGGTCGTCAAAGGTCTTCCGCATTTGGCCTCTTTCATCCGGCCGCGCGCCGGTCGCATCGCGCCGCAGATGATCGACTATCTTCAGGATGTTCTCAGCCGTTGCGCCGAACGCAACGGCTGGTCCTCGACGCCCTCCGTTCTGCTGCTCGATCTGTAGAAAACCGCCTGCAGGCGGTTCCCGATATTTGTTGTTGGAGATTCGTTATGGGTCTTTAAGATGGTGCGATGTCGACATTGAGAATGATCGGTCCCGAATAACGAATAACCAACAATGAATAACATGACCGCCGCCCCCTTAAATTTTAAAGCACGTTTGGCGTCGTTGAGGAAGACCACCCCTGTTCTTGGCGCAGGTTTGTCGGGCGGGCTTCTTATTCTGAGTTTTCCGCCTCATGGAATCGGCGTGTTCGGCTGGGTCGCACTGGTGCCGCTCATTCTCGCCTGTTCGAATGCCGCGCCGCGCCGCGCCGCGTTTATCGGCTGGCTCGCCGGCGCGGTTTTTTTTGTCGGCAGTCTCTACTGGCTGCGCCACGTCACCTGGGCGGGCTATCTGGCGCTGGCGGCCTACTGCGCGCTCTACTTTATTCCCTTCGCGCTGTTGGTCGCGCTGCGGCCCGGCGGGTGGCGCGGCATGGCCCGAATGAAAAACCTCGGATGGATGGTTGCGCTCGCCGCCGTATGGGCCGCATCGGAATATCTGCGCGCCACACTGATCACCGGCTTCCCCTGGAATCTGCTGGGCGTCAGTCAGTACAACCAAATTTCGTTGATTCAGATTGCGGAGCTGGGCGGGGTCTACCTGCTGTCGGCGCTCATGATTTTGGTTAATGCCGGGATTGCGGTGACGATTCTGCAATACACCTCCGGTCTGCGCCGCGCTGGCTATAAAATACACGTCGAGTTTATGACCGTCCTGTTTGTGCTGGCGGCGGCCTCCTCCTTTGGGTTGCGCATTCTGCTGGCGCCCGAAGCGCTGGCGGAGCCGATTCGCGCCGCGCTCATTCAGCTTAATATTCCAGAGGTCGGAAACTGGGAACTCGCCGACCCCGAGTTGATTTATCAGCGCCTTGAGCAGCTCACAGAACTCACGACGCATGCACTCGATCTGGATCTGATTATCTGGCCCGAAACCGCGCTGCCCGACTTCGTCCGCTATAGCCCCCGTTCCGCCGCACTGGTTCAGCGTTTTGCCGCCGCGGGTGTTCCGCTACTTGTCGGCAGTATGGATATGGATTGGCTGGCCGACGGCGGACAGAACTACTACAACGCCTCCATGCTCTTCAATACGCGCGGTCAACTGCTCGGCTCTTACCGCAAACAGCACCTGGTCCTGTTCGGCGAATACATTCCGTTCGAAGAAAAAATTCCGCTGATCAATGCGCTCACGCCTATTAACTCGAGCTTCCAGTCCGGCAAAGAAACAACCCTGCTCCGTCTGCCCGACGACGAGCGGCCGTTCTCGGTTCTGATCTGCTTTGAAGATACGCTACCATATCTCGCGCGCCGCGCCGCGCGCGCCGGCGCAACCTGGCTCGTCAACCAGACCAACGACTCGTGGTTCGATCCGGACTGCGGCTCGGTTCAGCATCTGGCGCATGCCGTCTTTCGAACCGTCGAAACCCGGCTGCCGCTGCTGCGCTGTACCAACACCGGAGTCACTTGCGCCATCGACGCCAAAGGGAACATCACGCAGACGCTCGCCCCGCGCACAGAAGGATTTCAGACGGTGGCGGTGACTCCAGCGGACCCCGACCGCCCCCTCACCTTCTACACCCGTCATGGCGACCGTTTCGCGCAGGCTTGCCTGCTCGGCAGTGTTGCGCTATTTATCTCCCTCTGCTTTACACCCCGAAAGAAACCCAATGCTTGAAGAACTGAAAGAGAAAATCGCCGCTGTCCGTGACCGCCTGAATGAAATGAGTGGGTATCTCGGTATCGTGGAAAAACGTGCCGCGCTCGAAAAACTCGAAACAGAAGCCGCCGCGCCCGATTTCTGGAACGATCAGACCGCCGCCAACGCCAATATTGCCGCCACCAAAATTTTAAAAACGGGCATCGATCCTTTCGAAAATGTTGAATCGCTTCTCGAGGATGCCGAAATGATGCTCGAGCTCGCTGAAGCCGAGGATGAGGCAGGGCAGGAGCAGGCCGCCAAAGAAATTGAACAGATGCTCGCGGGGTGCGAAAAAAGTTTCCAAACATTGGAAATGCAGTCGCTGCTCGGCGGTCCGCTCGATTCCAAAAATGCCTACCTCACCCTGCACGCCGGCGCGGGCGGCACTGAGTCCTGCGACTGGGCCGACATTCTTTATCGCATGTACACCCGCTACGCCGAGCGCCACGGATTCAAAGTGGATGTGATGGACTACCAGGCTGGGGAGGAGGCCGGCATCAAGTCTGTTTCGTTCCAGATTTCCGGTGACTACGCCTACGGCTACCTCAAAGGCGAGCGCGGCGTCCACCGTCTCGTGCGCATCAGCCCCTTCGACTCCGCCTCGCGCCGCCACACCTCCTTCGTCGCGCTCGATGTCACCGCCGAACTCGATGACGACATCGACGTGGAAATTCCAGAAAGCGACCTGCGCATCGACACCTACCGCGCGCAGGGCGCCGGGGGTCAGCACGTCAACACCACCGACTCCGCCGTCCGCATTGTCCATCTGCCGACCGGCATTGTCGTCCAGTGTCAGGCCGAACGCTCGCAGCACAAAAACCGGGCCAAAGCCCTGAAGGTGCTCAAAGCCAAAGTCTACGAGCACGAGCTCGATAAACAGCGCAAAGCCGCTGAAAAATTTTACGGGGACAAAGGGGAAATCGCCTGGGGCTCCCAGATCCGCTCCTACGTCATGCAGCCCTATACCATGGTGAACGATCATCGCACCGAGGAAAAAGTGGGCAACGTGCAGGCCGTCATCGATGGCAAAATCGACCCCTTCATCGAAGCCTATCTCAAAATGAAGCAGAGGGAAGAGGCGTAATGGATTACAGGATTGTTGGATAATTGGAGGTCGGGATGAAAGAAGAGCGGAAAGGGGTCATGCGCGGATACAAAAAACTGCGCGTGCGGCAGGATACCAAAACACTTTTTGTTCTAACCTGGAAGGTGTTTAAAAAATTACCGTATGAGGTTGCCCGACTCAAAAGCCAGCAACTCGCCTCAATCGACTCGGTTCATCGGAATATCGCAGAGGGATATTGTCGTCGGTCCCTGAAAGAATACATACAGCACCTGAATTACGTTTTTAGTCAAAGAAAGCAATGTTGCTTACACAACGGCCACTGATATAACCTCTCCCCAATAATCCCTTAATCCCATTATCCAGTAATCCAAATTTAAAATGAACATCCTCGACGAGATTATTGCCAACAAGCGCATCGAGATTGAGCAGCCCGGCTATTTCCAAACCTTGGAAACCGTGGTCGAAAATCTTCCGCACGCCGGAGGCTCCTGCGACGGCTGTGACGGCAAACCGGCCCGCAGCGAAACACCCGACTTCATCAAAGCGCTTACATCCGTTCCAATGGGATTGATCGCCGAGGTCAAGCGACAGTCGCCCTCTGCTGGCCCGATCCGCGTTCCGTTTGAGCCCGCCGGAATTGCCAAAGCCTACGCCGCCGCCGGCGCGCAGGCCATCTCCTGCCTGATGGACAATAAATATTTCGGCGGCGGCGAAGCGCAGTGGAGCGAAGTCCGCGCGGCAACAACGCTACCCATGCTCTACAAAGAATTCGTCATCGATCCGCGTCAGATCTTCCACGCCGAAGCGCTCGGCGCCTCCGCGGTGCTGATGATTGTCGCCGCGCTCACGAATTCGGAACTGATCTCGTTCATTCAATTGATCGAAGCCTCCGGCATGACGCCATTGGTTGAAGTGCATACTGCAGAGGAAATGAAGCGCGCGGTGGCGGCAAAGGCCAAATGCATCGGCATCAACAACCGCAACTTGAAGACCTTCGAGACAAAAATCGAAACCACACTGGCCTTGCGCGAGCTCGCACCCGCCGACTGCACCCTCATCAGCGAAAGCGGCATCCGCACCGCCGGGGACATCAAAACCCTCCAGGAAGCCGGTATCGCCGCCGTTCTCGTCGGCGAAAGCCTCCTCCGCCAGCCTGACCTGAATGAGGCTGTGAAAAACCTGATGAAATTTGCATAAATTCATCTTGAATTAAAAAGCGGTCTGTCTATTCTCTTCGTTTCTTTGGTGGGGGTGTAGCTCAATTGGTTAGAGCACCAGCCTGTCACGCTGGGGGTTGCGAGTTCGAGTCTCGTCATCCTCGCCACCTTTTTGAGGGGTTTGCTAATCGCAAGCCCCTTTTTCTTTGCCTCGTTGGCGCGCGAACAGACACGCGACACGGGAACAAGGGGCTGAGCGATTCTTCTATTCATAGACCCGCTAATCCAGTATTCCACTTATCCTATGGACGTGTTGATTTATCCTCTGTTGGTGCTGGCCGGCTTTTGCGCCGGGTTCATTAACACATTGGCCGCCGCCGGATCGGTGATTTCGCTGGCGGTGCTGAATTTGGCGGGGCTTCCGCTCGATGTGGCCAACGGAACGAACCGCGTGGCGATTCTTTGTCAGGCGGCGGTCGGAGTCGGCCGGTTCCGAAAACAGGGTAAGCTGGAGATCCGTCCGCATATCGGCATTATTCTGCCGGCGGTGGTTGGCGGAATTCTCGGCGCGCTGATTGCCGGACAGGTGAGCAGTATGGTGCTGCGCCGCTCCATCGGGGTCTGCATGGCGCTGACGCTAATTCCTCTTTTTCTCAAACCGAGCCGTTGGCTTGAAGGCAATCCGGAGCGGGAAAAGAAAAAAGCGGGTCTGGTTCAAATGGTTACCTTTTTTCTGATCGGCATCTATGGCGGTTATGTTCAGCTCGGGGTGGGTGTGTTTCTGCTGACCGCGCTGGTGCTGGCGACAGGACTGGACCTGGTACGCGCCAACGCGGTGAAGCTGCTGATTGCTCTCTGTTACATCGTGCCGGCGCTGGCGATTTTTGTGATGAACGACCTGGTGCGCTGGGATCTGGGGCTGACGCTTGCCTGCGGCAATATGCTCGGCGCATGGACGGCAACGCATGAGGCCGCCCAGCGCGGCACGCCGTTCATTCGCTGGCTGCTCATCATCGTCGTGATTGCCTCGGCGATCCGCTATCTGGTTTTTTAACGGGATACGCGATTCAAGAATGGGGTATTTCGGGAATTCGTTATTCCGATTCAGATTGCGGCGCAGCCGCAACCGGATCGAGCACCCAGCGTTTGTTAAACCAGAAGTACTGCTCCGGGTGCGCTTGAATTTCCGCGTCGAGCACAGAAATTAATTCCTGCATGATCCGGTGGCGATCTTCGGTTTTGTTTGCCGCGGGGTTTGGAATGATGGGGTCGAATACTTTGGCTTCGTGGCGGGTCCAACCGTTGCGGATGACCACGACCGGCAGAATCGGGCATTTGGCCATCTGTGCGAAGATGGCGGTTCCGGCGCCGAGGCTGGCCGTGCCGTTGAGAAAGGGGACTTTCAGATCCGATTCCCGTGAGCGGACGTCCGGCAGAATGGCGAGCACTTCACCCGCTTTGAGTTTTCGCACGACATTCTGCAGAATGCGCGAGTCGTTGAGAACCACTTCCATGCCGGTGGCGTTGCGCATTTTATTGAGCATCTCATCGGTCAGCGGATTTTTTTGGCGGCGGGCAATTGAAAAGATCGGCAGGCCATCGAGTTTAGCCGCCACGCCGGCGAGGTCCCAGTTGCCCATGTGCGCGGTGGTGAAGATCAGCGGACCAGTTTCGCGGTGGAATTTCTGCACTTGCTCCATTTGCGTATAGAGCGGCATGCGCTTCAGTTGTTCCGGCGTCAGTTTATGAAAACGGGCGGCCTCGATCGCGTTGAAGCAGAGGTTGCGGAAGGAAAGCCAGGCGATTTTTTTGCGCTCGGCGGCGGTGTAGTGGTCGCCGAAAACCTCTTCCAGACGGGAGAGGGCCTTGTCGCGGCGGAAGCGCATCACATAAAAGAAAAACGCCCCGATCAGCCAGCCGACCGCCAGCGCGGCGCGCAGCGGCAGCACATTGACAATGCCGAGCAGTCCGCGAAGCATCGCGTATTCAAAAATATGTTTAGGGCGGTGTTTCATAAAAGAATGGAGTAATGGAATACCGGATTATTGGAGCGTTGGGTAGCACAGAATGGTTTCCAATGCTTGGAACTCACTGCGTGAGGGCGCGGATTATTTTTCCAATGCTTGGAAAAGGCGGGTGCAGGCTCAGCCTGCCCGTTTCTGCCAGCGCCGTTTGGTGGGGGGCTTCAGCAGCGGTTGCTGGCGGGATTCGATGTAAACGCAGTCCTCGCCGAGAAGCTGTTCGAGCTCGTGGCCGAGGTGCTGAGTGGCTTCGACGTACATATCGCGGTGGGTTTTTACGAAAACCTTCTCGCCGCTGTCGAGTAGCACGCAAATTGAGACCGGCGTGATGCCGGGGTTGCGCGCGAGGATGGCCCGCACATCAGCCAGATGTTTTTGAGTAACGGCCGCCTCGGTCAGATGGATGTTCACCTTTTTGGTGTAGCGCATGCCAGCTTCGGCCAGCGGAATAATTTCCGAAACCTGCACTTCCGGTGATTCGCGGAAGTCGAGCGCCAGCTTGGCCCCGACCATGATCGCCTTCCCATCGTCGAGAAAGGGGTCCAGCGCCTGAAAGTCGTCCGGCCAAATGACGGCGTTGATGGTGCCGTCGAGCCCCTCGATGACGAATCGGGCGTAGGGGCGGGGCGGATCTTTTTTGGTGAATACTTTTTGGTACTGGTCAACCATGCCGCCGAGCCGGACGTGGAGATCCTTCTCGCCTTTTTGCACGCGCTCAACATATTCATCGAGTTTGCCGATTCGCTGCAGGGCGAAGGTTTTTAGCGTCCACTCGTGCGCGGCGAGCGGATGACCGGAAACGTAAAAGCCGATCAGTTCTTTTTCGGCGGCGAGCATTTCGTTTTCGTGCCACGGGGCGACATCGGGCAGTTCCTCGTCTCCGACGGTTTTTGCCGCGGTTCCACCCATCATGTCAAACATGCTGCCCTGTCCGCTGTCGCGGTCTTTTTGCGCCTCGGCGGCACGGCCGAGCGCGATGTCAACGCCTTCGAACAGGCGGGCGCGGTGAATGTTGGTAAAGTCGAACGCACCGCATTTGATGAGGCTTTCGAGCGCTTTCCGGTTGAAGGACTTTGAATCGACGCGGCTGCAGAAGTCGATCAGCCCTTTAAACGGGCCGTTGGCATCGCGTTCGCTGACGAGCGCTTCGACTGCGCCGCCGCCGACTCCTTTGATCCCGGTCATGCCGAAGTGAACGGCCCCGTCGGTCGGCCGGAAGCGGGCGATGGATTCGTTGACGCTCGGCGGGCGGATTTCGAGGCCCATTTCGCGGGTTTCCGCCAGCACGGAGGCGAGCTTGTCGGGGTTGCCCATTTCCGCGGAGAGCAGGGCGGCCATAAATTCTTCAGGATAGTGCGCCTTGAGGTAGGCGGTCTGGAAGGAGATGAAGCCGTAGGCGGTCGAGTGCGATTTGTTAAAACCGTACTCCGCGAATTTGGCGATGTTGTCGAAAATTTTGTTGGCGAGTTTGGCGGCAATATTGTTGGCGGTTTTGCAGCCATCCACAAACTTTCCGCGCTGTTCGTCCATCACCTCTTTTTTCTTTTTACCCATGGCGCGGCGCAGGATATCCCCTTCGCCCAGCGAGAAGCCGGCGAGGTCGCGCGCGGCCTGCTGAATCTGTTCCTGATAGACAATGATGCCGTTGGTCTCTTTTAGAATGGGCTCGAGAACCGGGTGGTCGTAGACCACTTTTTCCTGGCCGTGCTTGCGTTTGTTGTAGGTCGGGATGAACTGCATCGGGCCCGGACGGTAAAGTGCGAGTACGGCGATGATATCCTCAAAGCAGTCGGGATTCATCTGGCGCAGGGTGTCGCGCATGCCGGGACTTTCCAGCTGAAACACGCCGGCGGTGTCGCCTTTGCAGAACAGCTCGAAGGTTTTTGCGTCGTCGAGCGGCAGCCCCATCGGATCGAGTTTGATGCCATGGTTGCGCTCGATATGCTCAATGGCCTCCTGAATGATCGTCAGGTTCTTGAGGCCGAGAAAGTCCATCTTGAGCAGGCCGATTTCCTCGGTCGGCCCTTTTTCGAATTGGACGACGATCATGCCCTCTTTGCGCTCTTTGGTGAGCGGAATAATATCGATGAGCGGTTTTTCACCGATCACCACTCCGGCGGCGTGCATGCCGGTATGGCGCGGCAATCCCTCGAGCCGCGGCGCGTATTTCATGATCTTCCGCGCGGTTTCATCGCTTTTGCAGGCGCGCGCGAAGTCCGGGCTCTCCTTCTGCGCGGTCTGCAGGTTTTTGGTCATGTCCGGAATCATCTTGGCGATGCGGTCGCACTCGGAAAGCGGCAGGTTGAGCACGCGCCCGATGTCGCGCATCAGCGTTTTGGCGCCGAGCGTTCCGAAGGTGATGATCTGCGCCACGCAGTCCTCGCCATATTTATCGCGCACGTACTGAATCACGTCCTGACGGCGGGTGGGGCAGAAATCGATATCGAAGTCGGGCGGGGAGACGCGGTCCGGATTGAGGAACCGCTCAAAAATCAGGTTGTACTTCAGCGGGTCGATGGCGGTGATGCCCAGCGCGTAGGCCAGAATGGAGCCGGCACCCGATCCGCGGCCCGGGCCGACCGGAATGCCGTTGTCTTTGGCCCATTGGATAAAGTCGGCCACCACCAGGAAGTAGTTGACGTAATGGGTCTGTTTGATGATGCGGACTTCGTACTCGTACTGCGCCTTCACCTTTTCGCCGAGCGCATCGACCGGGTTGTCAAAGTCGTCCAGCTTGTAGAGCTTCTCGAGCCCGCGTTTACCGATTTCCATTAGATGGTCTTCTTTGGAAACGCCTTCGGGCAGCGGGAAAAAGGTCGGGAAATGCAGGCGCTCGGCAGGCAGATCGAACTCGAACTCCACATTGCAGCGCCGGGCGATTTCAACCGTATTGGTCAGCGCCTCCGGTTGATGGGGGAAGAGCTGCTGCATCTCCGCGCCGCTTTTCATATAGAACTGGTCGCCGGAGTAGCGCATCCGGTTCTCGTCGGATAAGAGGTGGCCCTGCTGCAGGCAGATGAGCACATCGTGCGCCTCGTGGTCGGCCTGCTTGATGTAGTGCACATCGTTGGTGGCCACCAGCGGCAGGCCAGTGATCTTCGCCACCTCCAGCAGATGCTTATTGGCCTGCTTCTGCTCCGTCATGCCGTGATCCTGCAACTCGAGATAGAAATTGTTCGGGCCGAGAATTTCGGAATATTCATTGGCCAGCTCAACCGCTTTGTCGACTGCGCCCTCGGCGGCGGCCTCGGTCACCTCGCCCTTCAGACAGGCCGACAGCCCGATCAGCCCGCCGGTGTATTTTCGAAGCAGGGCCTTATCGATACGCGGTTTGTAGTAGAAGCCCTCCAGATGGCTGAGCGAAACCAGATGCATCAGATTGCGGTAGCCCTCGTTATTCTCGGCCAGCAGCACCAGATGCATATTGTCAGCCTGCGAGGATTTTTCGTCCATCCCGTTGCGGGCGACATACATCTCGCAGCCGATGATCGGCTTGATGCCTTCTTTATAGGCTTTTTTGTAGAAATCGACCGCGCCGTAGAGATTGCCGTGGTCGGTAATCGCCACATACTCCTGCCCCAGCGCTTTGGCGGTCTCCATCACCTCGCCCACCTTACAGGTGCTGTCGAGCAGGCTGTATTGTGTGTGGAAATGAAGATGGCAGAACGGGATGTTCTTCACGAGACTCTCCCGATGCGGGATGCGGGATGCGGGATGCGGGAACATCTTTTCTCGAATCCCGTATCATGGATCTCGTATCTTCCCTGCCTTATCACAGGGGGGCGGAATAATAAAAGCGTCATATTGTTTCTCGGAAATTATCGCAGTAGAAACGTCATTCTACCCATTCGCCCGCGCGGAAAAAGACCGAACTTTTCCAATGCTTGGAAAATCCGCCGCCGATTTTTCCAACCCTTGGAAAACCAACCACTTCCGCATCGAACTTTTTCCCAAAGGTTGGAAATTTTATGGGTGCAGGTTTTTAATCCCGATCATTCGGGGCTCAGCCTGCTTCCAAGGGTTGGACGCCGGAGCTCGCGTTTAGAAGGTTCCAGTGGGCCCCATGAAATAGGGTGCCGAGGTAGCTCGCATCGTAAAGTAACCACCGTTTCTGCTAGCAGGCGCGCATGACCACGGCCAATTCGTCGGATAGATTCGGGTTTTCCAGACGGAACGTCTTGCGCTCCTTCAAGCGCAGGCGTGCCACCAGATCGCCATACTGCTCTTCGAAAAGGCGATCCAAGGCGCCGTTTTCAATGATGCGATCCAGCCCCTCTTCGATCCGCTTCGCTAATTCAGGCTGGTCCGGGTTGACGTAAAACAGCAGCGGGAAAGGATAATAGATCAACAGGGAGGCCTCAAGATTCAGACCTCCCACCGGAAACGCTCGCGCCTCGAACGCTTCCTCAATCTCGTTGGCGCCAAGAGTCACATAGTCGAATTCACCTGACTTCAGCCGGTCGAACAGTTCGTCATAGGTTCCTCCTTCCACAACGGTATACCCATTGAAGCGGAACAGGTCGGCATCGGCCCAGCTAAACGGAATCCCCAAGGCCAGCTTCTGCATTTGACTGGCCGTGTCGACTTGTGCGAATCGGGGCAAATCGTTTTCGCGAACGATCAGCAGGCGATAGCCAAGCAATCCCTTCATGAGCGGGGTGTTAATGACAATCTTGCGCTCGTTGGCCAGCTTTGGGTTGCCCGCAACCGTCGCGAACAGATCAAACCCTTTGGATCGAAACACACTCGCTTCCCCTTCGATCGTGGGGAAATCCGTACAATCACTCTCTAGCGTCCAGGCGCCAAATTCCTGTTCGGTAGCCGCCAAAGCGGCCTCCAGAATCTGGAGTTCATACACTTGCCGCGCATTCGATTTGTTTCCGTTCCAAAAGTTTATTTTCATATTGAATCACCTAGTGTTGAAGCAGCTCGTAGAGGTTGCGGTAATAGCCGTCGCGGGCCATGAGTTCGTTGTGGGTGCCGGAGTCGATCAGCTCGCCGTGGCGCATGACCAGGATGCGGTCGGCATTGCGGATGGTCGAAAGCCGATGCGCGATGACGATGCTGGTGCGGTTTTTGATCAGCTTGCTGAGTGCGTCCTGAATGAGCAGCTCGGTGGCGGTGTCGATGCTCGCCGTGGCCTCGTCGAGCACGAAGAGCAGGGCGGGATTCTGGGCGAGGGCGCGCGCCATGGCCAGCAGCTGCTTCTGGCCGAGCGAGAGCCCGCCGCCGCGTTCGTTAAGCTCCGTGTCGTAGCCTTTCGGCAGGTTGCGGATAAAGGAGTCCGCATTGACCGCTTGCGCGGCGCGGATCATGTCGTCGCGGGTCAGGTCGGGGTTGAGTAGCGAGATGTTGTCGGCCACCGTCGCGGCGAAGATGAACGGATCTTGAAAGACGGTTCCGATGCATTTGCGCAGATCTTCTTTGCGGAAGGCTCGGATATCGATGCCGCCGATGGTGATGCGGCCCGTCTGCACATCGTAGAAGCGGCCGATCAGATTAATGAGGGTGCTTTTGCCCGCGCCGGTCGCGCCGACGACCGCCAGCACCTGTCCCGGTTCGACGGTAAAACTGATGTTTTTAAGGACGGGATTGTTTTCGGTGTAAGCGAACGAGACGCTCTCGAAGGCGATGGTTCCGTCAAGTTGATCCGCGGGCACCGGGGAGGCGGGGTCTGTAATTTCCTCTGGCGTATCCATCAGCGCGAAGAGCCGTTCAGCGGAGGCCATGGCAACCTGAAAGGAGCCGGCTTTATCGGAGAGCGAGCCGAGCGGACCGAAGAAGTCGCGGATGTAGGCGATGAAGGCGATCAGCGCCCCGACGGTCAGCGGGTTGCCGCCCGTCAGCAGCCAGAAGCCGCCGGCCGCGAGAATGATGGCGACGGTGACGGCCTGTCCGGTTTCGATGACGGGGAAGTAGATGCTGAACCAGCGGACTTCTTCGAAGTAGGCCTGCCGCAGGTCGTCGTTGCGCCCGTCGAATTCTTTGCGGGCGGCGGGTTCGCGGTTGAACAGCTGAATGGTGGTGATGCCGGTGATGTCCTCCTGCGTCAGCGCATTGAGCGCGGCCTGCCGCTTGCGGATCATCCGGTTGGCGTTGCGCAGCTTGTGGTTCACCAGAAAGAGCAGGGCGAACAGCGGCGGGAGCAGCACGCAGAGCACCGCCGCGAGACGCGGGCTGATGAAAAACATGTAGCCCATGATGCCGAAAAGCATAAACAGATCGGCCACCGTTCCGGCGACGCCTTCGGTGACGAACGCCTGCAGGCGTTCAATGTCGGAGGTGACGCGGGTGAGCAGGGTGCCGACCGGTGTGCGGTCGAACCACGCCTGCTGCATGCGCAGCGCTTTACGGAAGACATCGACGCGCAGGTCGTAGACAATCTGCTGTCCGATCCATGCGGTGAGCAGTCCCTGCGCGTAGCGCAAGAGATATCCAATGATGGCAATGCCCAGATAGGTGAGGCTGATCTGACCGAGCAGATCGATCCGGGTTGCGGCCGGGGCGGCGGTGTCGAGCAGGCAGCGGTCGATCAGGTGTTTGATCAGCACCGGCAGATAGTTGACGGAGGCGGAGACCGCCAGCACCAGTATCAGCGTTAGAATCAACCACGGCCAGTACGGCAGGGCATAGCGCAGCAGGCGCCCGGCCAGTCCGCGTTTTGGAGCAGGCGCGCTCATTCGTCCTCCTCCAGCCGCTGCTGAATCTGTTGCAGAGTGTTCAGTTCCGAGTAGTACCCGGGTTGCGCAATCAGCTCGTCGTGGGTGCCGCGTTGCGTGATGCGCCCCGCTTCAATCACAATGATTTCGTCGGTGTAGCGTAGCGTCGAAATACGGTGACTGACAAACAGGCAGGTGCGGTCCTGCATCACGGGTTGCAGTTTCTGCATAATGGAGGCTTCGGTGTGCGTATCGACCGCCGAGAGGACATCGTCGAGAATCAGAATCTGCGGGCGGCGGGCGACGGCGCGGCTGATGGAGGCGCGCTGGCGCTGTCCGCCGGAGAGGGTTACGCCGCGCTCGCCGAGTATCGTCTGGTAGCCGTCTGGAAATCCGTCGACCTCGGCCCGCAGGTGGGCGACATCCGCCGCCCAGGGGATGACGGACTCGTCCGGCTTATCCAGACCGAACGCGATGTTGTCTTCCAGGGTTTGGGAAAAGAGAACCGGTTCCTGTTCGGCAAAGCCGATGTGGCGGCGCAGCACGTCGAGCGGAATGGTTTGGGTCGGATGCCCGCCGACGAACAGTTCGCCGGCGGTCGGGTCGGTCAGGCGCGCGGCCATCGAGACCAGCAGGGTTTTGCCGCTGCCGGTCGGGCCGGTGATGCCGAGGGTTTTGCCGGCGGGAACCTGCAGGTTGATGTCGTGTAGCAACGGCGTGCCGCCGATGGCAAGCGAGACATCCCGCCAGTCGAGCGCGCCGTCCAGATGCTGGATAGACGGATCGGTCTGCTCCGTGTCGGCAATCTGCGGTTCGCTCTCAAAGAGCTCCTTAATTCGCTGCCAGCTGACTCGGCCGCGCTGGACGAGGCCGAGCATCCAGCTCAGCGAAAGCAGCGGCCATTGCAGGTAGAGCAGATATTGCAGGAACTGGACGACCACCCCGACGCTCAGGGTTCCGGCGACCACCTGCCGCCCGCCGAAATAGAGCAGCATCAGCGTGCCGAGACTGAACCAGAAAGCCATCAGCGGCCAAAGGAACTGGCGGATCGCCTGCAACCGGATCTCCTTGCTTGCCAGATCGCGGCTCGCCGCTTCAAACCGTCCGTTGCGCCGCGGTTCGAGCGCGAAGCCTTTGATGCAGCGGATTCCGGCAAAACTCTCCTGCGCGAAGTTCGATAGTTCGGACACCTGCTCTTGAAGCTCCTTCTGGCGGCGGCGCATTGCATTGAAAATCAGAAAGAAGAAAAAGCCGACCGGCAGGTAGAGTCCGAAAATCAGCAGCGCCAGTTTCGGCGCGATCCACGCCATGACAATCGAGGCGAACAGCAGCGCGATGAGGGTTCGGGTGCCCTGCAGAAAGCCCTGGCCGATGGCGTTGCGCACGACGGTGAGATCCGACGACATACGGGTCATCAGATCGCCGGTGCGCTCGCCACGGAAATAGTCGAGGTCGAGACGGGTCAGATGGTCGAACAGGTCGCGGCGCACATCGTATTCCACTTGATGCGACATTTTTTGCGGCAGACGGCGCAGCTGCCGCGAGAACCAGGTGGCCAACCCCGCCAGCGCCAGATAGATCAGCACATAACGGGTCAGCTCGTCGCGTGTCAGCGTGTTTTCGGTCAGCCCGTCGATCCCCAGCCGCATGATGTACGGCATGGTGAGATTGATTCCCACCGTGGTCAGCGCGCACAGCACCGTCAGCGCAATACTGCGTTTGTGCTGCGCGAGATAGTGTTTCAGACTGACGGGTGGTTTGTTCAAGCCGTCAAAATTAAAGCCTCCGCCCTGAAATACAAGCGCAGACGATGGAGTTTCCAATCTTTGGAAATAAAAAAGAAGCCGCCATGCTATGGCTTCCAACCTTTGGTAAAACAGAGTATGTTTTTTTGATGATTGGAAAACCCCAACAGGTCTGGAGTTGCCGCGGGCGGGAAGTCGATTGCGAGGCCCGTCCGCTGGTGATGGGCATCCTGAATGCGACGCCCGATTCCTTTTCCGACGGCGGAAAGTTCCAAGGTTTGGAAAAAGCGGTGGAGCGCGCGCTGCAGATGGTCCAAGAGGGCGCGGACATTATCGATATCGGCGGCGAATCGACCCGTCCCGGCGCGGAACCCGTCCAGGCATCGGAAGAAATTGCGCGCACGGTTCCAATCATTGGAAAACTCCGCGAACAATCCGACGTTTTGATTTCGATAGATACCCAAAAGGCGGCGGTGGCGCGTGCGGCCATTGCGGCCGGCGCGGATATTATCAACGATGTATCGGCGCTGGGCGATCCGGAGATGGCGGCGGTCGCCGCCGAGACCGGCGCGGGGCTGGTGCTGATGCACATGCAGGGAACGCCGGAAACCATGCAGAACGATCCGCGCTACGCCGATGTGGTTTCCACGGTGCGGAGCTTTTTAGAGGAGCGCCTGGCACGTGCGGTTGCGAAGGGCGTTTCGCCCCTGCAGATTGCGTTCGATCCCGGCATCGGGTTTGGCAAAACCGATGAGCACAATCTGGCACTGCTCAACGGGATCGATAAGCTGGCGCTGGCGGGTCGGCCGGTGCTGATCGGCGTGAGCCGGAAGAGTCTGTTCGGGCGGCTGCTCGGACGGGAAATCGACGACCGGCTGGCGGGGTCGCTGGCGGCGGCGGTTTTCTCGGTGATGCGCGGCGCCCGCATTTTGCGGGTGCATGATGTAAAGGAATCTTGCGATGCCGTGAAGCTTGTGGATACACTGCGCCTTCAAGGATTGCACGAATGAATTGGTTAAACAGCATAGAAAATCCCGGCTGGACCGGAGGGCTCGAGATTTTAATTCTCGCGACGGCGTTCTATTTTCTGCTCAGGTTTTTTCGCGGTACGCGCGGCTCCGCCATTCTGACCGGCGTGGTCATTCTGTTTGTTGCGCTGATCGGGGTGACAAAATTTTCCAACCTGCCGGTGCTTAATTTCCTGCTACAGAAGCTAATGGCCTTTCTGGCATTGGCGCTAGTGGTGATCTTCCAGCCGGAAATCCGCCGGGCGCTGGCGCGGATCGGGAGGCAGGATAACTTTATGGTGTCCAAGTCGCGTAAAGCACTGGCCGACCCGATCACCGATGCGGTGCAGCTGATGGCGGCCCGCAAAATCGGCGCGCTGATTGCGATTGAACGCGAGGTGGAGACAAAGGGCATCCAGGATACGGGTACGCCGCTTCACAGCGAAGTGACCGCCGAGCTGTTAACCGCTATTTTTTATCCCGGCACCCCCTTGCACGACGGCGGGGTGATCATCAGCGAGGATCGCATCGCCGCCGCCGGTTGCGTGTTTCCGCTGACGCAGAACGACGAGATCGCCCGCAACCTGGGAACCCGCCACCGTGCGGCGATCGGGATGACAGAGGAGTCCGACACCATTGTGATCGTGGTTTCCGAGGAGACCGGGGTGATTTCTATTGCCTATAACGGCCGGCTGAAGCGTGGCTTCGATGGGGCGCACCTGCGCCGGATTCTTTCAAGATTCCTGGGCCGCGAAACGAGTGGACTCCGGAATATGACCCGCCGGCAAAACTCCGGGCGCGGGCAGATGGCTTTTATTTTCGGGGAGGACTCCGGTGAGCGATAAGATGAAGCGTAATGTCCAGCGGCTGGTCAGTTCTAATCTGGCCCCTTTGTGGGGAACGGTGAGCCGCAACTGGACCATCAAGCTGGTCTGCCTGTTGCTGGCGTTTGCCGTTTGGCAGGGGATCCGTGAAAGCACCAGCTACGAGGTGGTGGTGTCCGATGTGCCGGTGGCGATTACGGCGGGGGCCGGGCTTGCGGTGCTCGATCAGTCGACCGATGTGGTGAGCATCCGCTTCCGCGGTTCGCGGGACGACATTCGTTTTCTCAGCCGCGATCAGGTTGCGCTCGAAATGGATATTTCAGATCGGACCGACCGGTTGCGGCAGACCGTTAAGTTCACGCCGCGCTATGTGAAAGCGCCGTCCCGCGCGCACGCGGTTGTTTTTAATCCACCGGAGATCACCGTGACGATCGACCGTGAGGTGGAGCGCGATCTGCCGGTGAAGGTGGCGCTGGAGGGGATGCTTCCTGAGGGGATTCAGATTGAGAAGGTGGTGTGTGTGCCTGCCGTAGTTCGTGTTCACGGTGCGGAACGCAGGCTGCTCGATCTCGAACAGGTTCATACGGTTCCGGTCAGTCTGGACGGACGCTATAACTCATTTAAAACCCATGTGAATATTGCAGCAAGCGGGCAGCCCTGGGAGTCCGATCCCGACCGGGTGTCGGTGGAGCTTTCCTTGGTGGAACGGTTCGTGACCCGCCGGGTTGAAAAAAATCTGGTTCGGCCGCTGTTGGCATCGGATGATACACGGGTGGTTCGAATCCGCCCCGAACGGGTGGATGTGGTGCTGAAAGGCAGTCCGCAGCGGATCGAAAAGTTGAACGTGCGGGATGTGTACACCTATATCGACTGCACTGAACTGACTGAACCGACAGACTATGAAGTGCCGGTGCGTGTGGATATCCCGACGGGTGTTCAGGTTGAAAAAATTGAACCGTCCGTGGTGCAGGTGACGGTTAAAACCATGTGAGTTTTATGATGCGATACATTTTGTTTATTTTGCTGGGGATGAGTTTAGCCTGGTCGGCGGCGGCGCAGGAGCTGTTGAATGTTTCATCCGCCGATGATGCGCCGCAGAGCCTGACCGAGGAGGACTCCGGGCCAAGCATCGGGGTTGATCAGATTCAGGATGAGGATGCCGCGATGCCGGTGAACATCACGACCAATCGCTTTGAGGAGTTGGCCAAGGACGAAGAAGAAGCCGCCGAAACCAACGAGGTGCAACGCGTCAATGTCGGGTTTTTAATGTCTGTCGGAGTGGAGTATACCGATGAGGGGGAGTATGAAGAGGCCGAGAAAGCGTATTTGAGGGCGCTTGAGGTGGATGCCGAGAACGAAGACCTTCTCTTCCGGCTGGGAACGCTCTACGTCAGAATGAAACGGTATAAGGATGCCGTTGAGGTGTTTCACGGGCTCGCTGAACGGTTTCCCAACAACCCCAAGGTGCACAACAATCTGGCCTGGTGTTATGCCGCGGGGTCCGGCGTTAAGAACATGAAGCTGGCGCTACGTCACGCCCGTGAGGCCATTCTGGGCGGCCCGGCCTTCCCCTCTGCGTGGAACACATTGGCAGAGGCGTATTACCTGGCGGGGGATTATGAGAAGGCGCTCCGTTCCGCTGAGCATGCGCTAGAGCTTTTTCAGGGAACGAATCCCGAGGAAGAAAAAATACGAGCGTTTCAGATGCAGATTTCAAAAATTCGTCGCGCGCAAGAGGCCTTGAAGATCCTTGAGGGGCGCGACGAAGATGAATAATCAGTCCCAAATACTTTTTTTTATCGTCGGCATGAAATCGTCTTCAAACGGATTTTCGGTATGAGTCGGTAATGTCCGACGAACTCTCTTAGACGGCGCCGGCGTTTCGGAGTTCGGGGTCGTCCAAGAGGGGCTCAGGCTGGAGGGCGCCGGCGTCTGCGTTTTTCCGAACGGTCGAGACCGCTCTGGAAACGTCCCTTGAGCGGTCGATCTTGACCGCCAGGAGCCGGGCAGGGCGGACGGCGAATCAGGGGCAGAGCGCAAGGTGTCCGGTGTCGGCGTTTGAGAGCGGGTGTAGGTGGAGTTGGAGTCTTTTGGCGAGGCCTGCCGGGTCGCCGGCGTGACCGGGCCGCTTGAATACATGCTTGGTAGGGTGTCGTTATCCCCTTTCAACGGGTTGTATGGGGTGATCGACCTGTCTGGCACCTCGCCCCGCAGTCGCTGATCAAACGCTGCCCGTCCATCTGCCTGTTCCATTTTTTCTAGCTTGATGTTGTTTTGCCGGAGCAGCTCCATTGTAATCCATGAATCTTCATCCCCTTCAGATGAGTTGTTTTTTGAGGCGGCGTCATCGAGCAGGGCGGGGGTCAACCAGTTAACAGGTTCTTCCTGCGCAGGACGCGGCATATAGGGGCTCAGGGAAACTGGTCCCGCAAGTACGGATGATGCCTGATCCAGCTTTTTATCCATTGCCCGAAGTTTTGCATCCAGCGTCTTTTCCTCATCGGTGGCGGCTTTCGGGACGATGAAACTCTGATTATCCAGAAGCGCCCGGGATGAATACGTACGTTGCGTCGCTTTCGTTTTCAGCGCATTCAGCTTGGCATCCAGCACATCGTCCGCCCCTGCAGAAAGGGCGGATCCCAATGCCAGCGTCACATATAGAATTGCTGTTTGCTTCATAGCCATCGGAACATACGCCTCCGTCTAAGACCCGTCAATCGCACAGTTAGACCCTGCCGGTTGCCATTTGTTCATCTGCCTGCTACCGTTTCCTCCATGTTTCGCACCGCTTATATCCTGCTGTTTATGCTGACCGCCGCGCTGGTTGCGCCTGCTGAAGTGCGCGAATTCCGGATGGATCAGGATCGCCTCTGGCTACGGGCCGCAGGGGAACCGCTGCCCGGGCTGCTGGAGCACTTCGCCACCGCCGGCGTTCAGGTGCAGATTGATCCTGCCGCACAGAAAACCGTTGGCGGGCTCTGGCAGGATGCCGATGTAGAGAAAACACTCGACCTGCTGCTCGCCCCGTACGACTACCGACTCGACTGGCGCCGCGAAACCGGTCCGCTCGGTAGCCGCATTACGCTTACTGGCATCCGCGTCTTCCGCAAAGGCTTCGCCGAAGCAGCCCGACCGCTGAAGTCCCTGCGCCGCATCGCCACTACCATTGACGGGCGCACCCGCTACCTTGCCCGCGAAATTCTCATCGGCTTCGGACCCGGATCGAGCATGGACGACCTGAACGCCTTTTTGGCCCGCACCGGCGGTACCGTTATCACAGCCAACACGCAACTCGGCATCTATCGCATTCTCCTGCCTGATGGCGTCAACGTTCCCGACCTTGCCGCGCAGCTCGCCAACGACCCGCAGATTGCACTCGCCGAACCCAACTACATCTACGATCTGCCCGGCCTGCTTCCCGGTGACACCGCCACCGGCGCGCCCAAAGAGTGGACCCCGCCGTCCGGGGAAGGGACGCTTTCGGTCGCGGTGCTCGACTCCGGCCTGCTCTACAACGAAGGCCTCAGCGCCGCCGTGCTCAGCGCCTTCGACGCGACCAACCCCGACGCCCCGCTCTCCACTGACGCCGTCGGCCACGGCACGCTCATGGCGCAGCTCGCCGCCGGACTCGTCGACCCCTATAACACCGCCGTCGGCGAGGGCGTGCCCGTTGTCGCCATCAAAGCGTTTGCTGACGACGGCTCCGCCGACGCCTTCACCCTCATGAACGCCATGACCTACGCCGTCGAAAAAAGCACCGGCCCCGTCAGCCTCAGCTGGGGCTCCGAAACGCGCAGTCAATTTATCGAGCAGGCCGTAAACTACGCCATCAACCACGGCTCGCCTGTCTTCGCCGCTGTTGGCAACGAAAACACCGGACGGCCGATGTATCCCGCCGCCTATCCCGGCGTCATCGGCGTCGCCGCCGGAACCGAAGACGGGCAGTACACCGAGTACTCCAATCGCGGCGACTTCGTCGACCTCATCGCCCCCGGCTCCGCTGGCGGCTCGCAGGGCACCTCCGTCGCCACCGCCTACGCCGCGCACATCGCCGCCAAATACATGCGGCACAACCCGGACGGCAACGCCGCCAAAGCGCTTCTTGAAGCCGCCGGCCCCGACCACTTCCTCTCTGCAGAAGACGTCCGCCAGCTTCTTTCTCGTTGAATCAATGATCGCTTTATGTCGGGATCCGCTGGGTTCAACAAATCATCTTATGCGCATATGCGCATAAGATCATAACATCAGACAACATGACCCGGAAAAACCGGCCGCCGGAACGTCTAGGTTCCAATGCCTGGAACTTTTCCCTCCGATTCTTCCAACCATTGGAAAATAATTGGCTGGCGGAACTTCCGCCCTTCCAGGGGTTGGAAGAGGAATGGCCACAAAAAACACAAAAAAGAGGCGGCTTACAGGCCGCCCCGTATTGGAATTGTTTTGTGTTTTTCGTGGCTAAAAATGATCCAGCTGAGTTTCCAATGATTGGAAAAGTCGTTATGATATTCGGCTGTGAATAAACCCATCCAGATGCTTCCGGATCATGTGATCAATAAGATCGCGGCGGGAGAGGTGATTGAGCGTCCGGCTTCCGTGATGAAGGAGCTGATGGAAAACGCGCTCGATGCCGGAGCGACGCAGGTTGACGTCGAGATTGTTCGCGGCGGCATGCAACTGATTGCCATTTCCGACAACGGCTTCGGGATGGATCGAGACAACGCATTGCTGGCAATCGAGCGCCATGCGACCAGTAAAATCCGCACGGCGGAAGAGGTGGAGGCCGTCGCCACGCTCGGCTTTCGCGGAGAGGCGCTTTCGTCGATTTGCGCGGTGTCGCGCTTTACGCTGATCACCCGCCCGGCCGATCAGGTGAGTGGCACGGAAATTCGTGTGGCGGGCGGCAAACTGCAGGATGTGGCCGATGCGGGCTGTCCGCCCGGTACGCGCTTTGAAATCCGCAATCTGTTTTTTAATGTTCCGGCCCGCCGTAAATTTTTGCGGACGGAATCGACCGAGCTGGCGCAGATCCGCCAGCTCTTCTGCGTGTACGCGCTGGCGCATCCCGAAACCGGGCTGTCGCTGACGTCCGACGGGCGCGAGCTCTACAACCTGCCCGCCGGCGGCGCGCTGGCCGACCGCATTGCCGAGATTTACAATCCCTCCTTTTTCAGCCATTTGCGCGCGCTCGATTTTGAAGCGGACGCCGTTAAAGTGACCGGCTTTGCCGGGCTGCCGCAGACGGGCCGCAAGGACCGCTCCGATCAGTACATCTTCATCAACGGGCGTCCCGCCTCGGCTCCGGTGATTTATCATGCGATCAACGAGGCCTATCACGCCGTGCTGGCGCGCGGACGGCATCCCTCGGCCTTTCTTTTTATTGAAACCGCTCCCGACGCGGTGGATGTGAATGTGCACCCGGCCAAGAAAGAGGTTCGTTTCCGCCGTCCGGCGGCGGTGCGCGACTGTGTCATCGCCGCGATCGAAAAAGCGCTGGCTCTCAATGCCCCGGCGGAGGAAAGGCGCGAGCCGTCGTTTAAATTCGATGCTCCGCGCGTGGCTCCGCCGCCGCGCATGGAAAAACAGCACGAGCTGGAGATCGGAGGACAGAGGACACAGATCAGAAGTCAGAGGCCAGAGGTCATGGATCAGCGACTGGAAGTCAACGGACAGAAAACAGCTTCGACTTCTGACCTTCGACTTCCGACCTCTGCCCCATGGGCGTGGTGCCGGGTGCTGGGGCAGGCGGGCGGAACCTACGCCGTGCTCGAAACCGAAGACGGCGTGGTGCTGATGGATCCGCAGGCGGCGCACGAGCGGGTGCTGTTCGAAAAATTTGTGCGCGACATCACCTCCGGCTCTCCCGCACAGCAGCGGCTGTTGACCCCGGAGACGATTGAACTGATGCCCGCCGATGCGGAGGCGCTGCGCCGCCAGCTTCCCGCGCTCGAGGAGATGGGCTTTGGCCTTTCCGACTTTGGGCACGACACGTTTTTGGTGGATGCGCTGCCGGTGCATTTGCAGGAGGGATCGCCGATTGTGATTTTGAGCGGCATTGCTCAGGCGCTCGACAAGGGCGGGGCTTCAGTGCGCGCAACGCGCGAGGCGCTGCGCGAAACGGTGGCGCAGGCTGCCTGCCGCGCCGCGGTGAAGGCGGGCGACAATCTTTCCATTGAAGAACTGGAAAAGCTGGTGAGCGATCTGGCGAAAACGGAAATGCCCTACACCTGTCCGCACGGTCGGCCGACGTTGATCTTCCAGAGCTTCACGGAGCTCAACCGCAAGTTCGGACGAAGCTAGCCCGCATTTCGGCGAGACACAACGTGAGGCTGCCTTGAAAAGGCAGAAGCGCAGCGTCAAATGCAGGTTAGGCGTCCGGCAGCTGGGTGAGGTGCGTGCGCGCTTTTTCGTAACGGAGCTGATCGGTCGGGCTCATTTTGGTCAGACCGGTTTGCTGGAGTTCCTGATAGGGCTGGGCGGCCTGCTCTAGAACCTGTAACAGTCCTTTAAGAATGTGCGCGGCGCATCGACGGTAGTGGGCGCTCATTTTTGACCCCACATCCTCCGAGCCCAGAAACCGGCCGAGCGGGCAGTCTTCCGACTCCACCGATCGCTGGCGGCGCAGCATGCGGGTGATCGACTGCGTGTTGTCCACAGCGGTGTTGAGAAAGTCCAGAAAGAACTGATCTTCGGCTGAGGTTTTTTCGGACCGGTTGGCCGCCTGGGCATGCTGTCTGGCGGTGTAGAAAAGGCGGAGTGCTTTTTCGGCAACCTCCTGCTGATCCGGCAGTTTCTTGCGGGTGGGAAGCTGTTCTATCAGCTGTTCGGCCTGCTCATAAAAAACATCCCGACGGGCAAGATGAACCGGTCGGTTCAGATGGAATGGACTCACGCTCATGGGGAGCCTTTTACCACGCGGTTCCGGTTTACACAAAGGAAAAGCCCCGCATCGACAAAAGGTTCTCTCACCCGTTCGCTTTGCTCTCTCAAGCCGCAAAGCCGCAGAGGGTTTTAGTGAACGTGGCGGCTCTGCGCCTTTGCGAGGAATAACCCGATTCTAATTTGGGCGAAAACTAAAAAAGCCCCGGCGTGGTGCCGGGGCTTCTTGCTGGAATCATGGATTGCGGGATGAATGGAACCTCAAATATTCCATCGATCCGTTATTCCACTACTCCATTCTTAATTGCGGTCGAGGGCGTTGAGGTCGGCAAAGGCCTGCTTAACGCGGGCAACCATGTTTTCCTGAGCCTTACGCAGCCAGACACGCGGATCGTAGAACTTCTTGTTCGGCTGATCGGCGCCTTTCGGGTTGCCGAGCTGGCTCTGCAGGTAGGCTTCGTTTTCTTTGTAGAAGTTCAGGATGCCTTCCCATGAGGCCCACTGGGTGTCGGTGTCGATGTTCATTTTGATGACGCCGTAGCTGATGGCCTCTTTGATTTCTTCCGGAGAAGAACCGGATCCGCCGTGGAACACGAAGTCGATCGGCTGAGCTTCGGTTCCGAATTTCTCAGCCACGTATTTCTGCGAGTCGCGCAGAATGGTCGGGGTGAGTTTGACGTTACCGGGTTTGTATACCCCGTGCACGTTTCCGAAGGAAGCGGCGATGGTGAAGCGCGGGCTGATGGCGTTCAGCGTTTCGTATGCATAGGCCACGTCTTCCGGCTGGGTGTAGAGCTTGGACTCGTCCATGTCGGTGTTGTCGACGCCGTCTTCTTCGCCGCCGGTGCAACCGAGTTCGATTTCCAGGGTCATGTCGATTTTGCTCATGCGCTCGAGATATTTCGCGCAGGTCTGCACGTTTTCTTCGAGGGTTTCTTCGGAGAGGTCGAGCATGTGCGAGCTGAACAGCGGCTTGCCGGTTTCTTTGAAGCTGGCTTCGGAGGCGTCGAGCAGTCCGTCGATCCACGGCAGCAGTTTTTTGGCTGCATGGTCGGTGTGCAGGATGACCGGCACGCCGTAGGACTCAGCCAGGGTGTGCACGTGTTTCGCGCCGGCGATGGCGCCGAGAACAGCCGCCTGCTGGCCTTCGAGCTTCAGACCTTTACCGGCAGTGAAGCCTGCGCCACCGTTGGAGAACTGAATGATGACCGGTGAGTTGACCGCCGCAGCGGCTTCGAGCACGCCGTTGATGGAGTCCGAACCGACCACGTTCACGGCCGGTAGTGCGAACTGGTTTTCTTTGGCAATTTTGAAAACAGCCTGTACGTCATCGCCAGTGACTACACCGGGTTTTACGACATCAAAAATTTTGCTTCCCATGAATCTACTCCTTATTTTTGTTTTATTTCCCGTTTCGAGTGGAAATTGTGCCCGAAAATCTATTTGATGTGCCTGTTTTATCAAGCTCTTTCGGAAGGAAAGCCAATGTCGTCTTTAGCAGTTATCGCATGGATTCTAGGAACCTTCGCCATTGGCGGCGGGCTTTTGGCCGCCGGGGCGCCCGCAATGGTGCGCCGGGGGATGGAAACTTATCCGCGCAGTATCTGGCCCGGACGCATCCTGCTGGCCGTGGACATGGTCTGGGCGGCCTATGCGGTGACCCAGATACACCTCGGCGGATTTAATGCATGGAAGGTGCACCTCTACTGGTTGGCGCCGGTGCTGATCGTGGTCGGATGCATCTATCTCGACGAGATGCTCTCCGTCCGCGCGCTCGGCGGACTGCTGCTGCTCGCGGCCGGGCCCGTGCTCAATGCGGCGCGCTGGAACCCGTCGGCCTGGCGGTTAGTCATCACCGTGCTCGCCTATCTCTGGATTGGTGTTGGCCTGTTTTGGCTGATGGAGCCGTGGTGGTTCCGGCGTATGACCTTGCGGATGCGGTCTGACGCAGTGATTCGCGGCGGCGGCATCATCAAGGCGCTGTTTGGCGCCGCACTCATCGCCCTCGCTCTGCTGGTGTACTGAGCATGACTCGCGCTCAACTTCAAAGGCTCGAAGAGCGCTGGCGCGCTTATGTCGATCGTTTTAGCGTTGACGGGAAACTCCACCCGATGCATCAGCTCAAACTGGAGCACACCGTTCGTGTTGCTGCCGACGCCCGCGCCATCGCGAAGGGCATGGCGTGGACGGAGGGGGAAGTCAATCTGGCCGACGCGGTCGGGCTCTGCCACGACATCGCTCGCTTTCCGCAATTTAAAAAATATAACAGCTTTTCGGATGTCGACACCGTCGACCACGGGGACCTCGGGTTCCAAACCCTGGAAGCGGAAAACCTGCTCGACGGCCTGAACGACGAGCCTTGCGCGCTGATTCTGCACTCGGTTCAGTATCACAACAAAAAAGAGCTGCCGCGCATCTTGAGCGCACGCGAAGAAAAACATCTGCGTCTCATCCGCGACGCCGACCGCATCGACATCTTCTTCATCTGCTGGGATTCAATCCGCAGCGGGTTAATTCATGAAAATCCGGAACTTGCGATCGGCGTTAAATTCGACGGTCCGCCGACCGAAGTGGTGCTCGACCAGTTCGATCGCGGGGAAGCCATCCACTACAAAAACCTCAAGACCATGGCCGACCGCTTTGTGCTTCAGCTCAGTTGGATGCATGACCTCTCCTATGATGCATCCAAGCGCCTCGTCCGCGAGCGCAGCATCCTCGAAAAATTTATCGACGTCCTGCCCGTAAAAACCGACCGGATGATGGCTTGCTTTGAGGCCACCGAAGCCTTCCTTGCAGTGGCGTGAACCCAAAAGAAAAAACCGGAGTTTCCAATGGTTGGAAAACTCCGGTTTTGTTTTTTCCAATGTTTGGAAAAAACTAGGACAGTGCTTCGATGAGCGCGGGTTCCTGCTGAACGCCGATGAAGTCCTGAACCTTTTTTCCGTCTTTGAACAGAATCAGGGTCGGGATGGAGCGCACACCGTACTCGGCGGCCAGCGGGGCGGCTTCATCAACATTCACTTTGGCGATCACGGCTTTGTCACCGATCTGTTCAGCCACTTTATCGAGGATTGGAGCCTGCATTTTGCACGGTCCGCACCACGGAGCCCAGAAATCCACCAGCACGGTTCCGGAGGCGATGGTTTCCTTAAAATTATCTACGGTCAGTTCTTTGACGTTGTCGGACATGGTTTTCTCCCGTTTTGGTTTTCCTAAAAGACGACTATACTGCTTGGGTATCTGGTTTTCAAGCGAAAGCCTGCTCTAAAACGAGCCGGTTTTTTATTTGTTACATCTCTCAACGCCGTTAGACGTTGAACAAAAATTCGATGATGTCGCCGTCTTTGACGACGTACTCTTTGCCTTCGGTGCGCATCAGCCCCTTTTCTTTGCAGGCGGTTTCGCCGCCGTAGGTGACGTAGTCGTCGTAGGCGATCACCTGCGCGCGGATGAAGCCGCGCTCGAAGTCGGTGTGGATAACGCCCGCGGCCTGCGGAGCCTTCCAGCCCTGATGGATGGTCCACGCGTGCACCTCTTTGGGGCCGGCGGTTAGATAGCTGGCGAGGCCGAGGGTGTGGTAGCCTTTGTGGATCACCTGATTGAGGCCGCTCTCTTCAACGCCGTACTCTTTAAGGAACTCGTTGGCTTCCTTTTCGTCCATGCCGATAAGGTCCTCTTCCATTTTGGCGGAGATCTTTACAGTGTCGGCACCTTTGGCATCTGCGTAGGCGCGGACGGCCTTCACCATGTCATTGTCCTTGGCCATAGCGGCTTCGTCGACATTGGCGCAGTAGATGATCTTTTTATCGGTCAGCAGCGGGCACTCTTTGAGCAGTTTTTTGAACAGCTCGCTGTTGCGGCCGGGGAACGAGATCGCCGGCTTGCCTTCACCGAGATGGATGAGTAGTTTTTCAACTTCCGGCACCGTTGCGGCGGCGGCTTTGTCGGCGCGGCCCTGCTTTTTGACTCTGTCGAGGCGGTTTTCCCAGGTCTGGTAATCGGCCAGAATGAGTTCGGTTTCAATCACTTCAAGGTCGCGGACCGGATCGATGGAGCCGTCAACATGCACCACGTTATCGTCATGAAAGCAGCGGATGACGTGGAGCAGGGCATCGGCCTCGCGCACATTGGAAAGGAATTTGTTGCCGAGCCCTTCGCCCTTGCTCGCGCCTTTCACCAGACCGGCGATGTCCATGAAGTCGACGGTGGCGTAGACGGTCTTTTTCGGGATGACCATGGTGGCCAGCTTATCGACACGCGGGTCGGGCACCGGCACGACCGCTTTGTTCGGCTCGATCGTGCAGAAAGGATAATTGGCGGCCTCCGCGTTCTGTGCGCGGGTCAGCGCGTTGAAAATGGTTGATTTTCCAACGTTGGGAAGGCCCAGAATTCCGATACTTAAACTCATAGCGTGTGCTCCATTAAAGGGGCGGAGAATAAAGCATGAAACGCCGCGGGTGGCAAGCTACACTGCGTACATGAAACGCCTCCTGCTGCTTGCTGTTCTGCTGACGGGTTGTCAGACCTTGGTCGACAAGCCCGCCGAGGTGCCGTTTCGCGACTGTTATGTGGAAATTACCGACCCGCAAGCCCATGCCTTTGTGCGGGAAGCGCTCACCCTGTTGACCGAAAAGTATGCCGGCCCGCGGCAGCCGGTGGAAACGGTGCATCTGCGGACTGCCCGTCGTAACGGGTTGGGCCGGGCCTATCGGATTGCCGAGAACTTTTCGAAAACCGAGGTCATCGGCCCCGGCGAAGTGGTCATCTACATCGCCGTGCCGCCCGGCGACAACGAATTCTACCCCATGCTCGGCCACGAATGCGGGCATCTGCTCGACCCCACGATCGAAGGCGACTGGGAGATGGAAGGCTTCTGCATGATCTTTTCCGAAGAGATCTGTGAGCGCACCGGTCATTCCTGGGCGGCGTGGCAGCGCCGCTATCCCCGCCGCTCCTCCGATCCCTACGCCAAAGCCTACTGGAAAGCCAAAGAGGCAGAGAGGCACAGAGGCACAGAGGATAAATAATATTCAATATTCAAGGTCTAGTAGCTAACCCCTAACACCTAACACTCGGTATCAATTTTCAATATCCAATACTCAATTTTCAAAGGGGCAAGGAGCACAGAGAAATATTGTTTCTCGCAAAGACGCTAAGTCGCAAAGGTTGAATATTTATTAGCCGCCTGAAAGCGAAGCGATAAATAATTTCCAAAGGAAATAGCGACAAAGGAGCGGTTCAAAGAACGCATAGAGCGCAAAAAAGATAAACGGCTGAAGTTTAACCGCTAATCCACGCTAATTTTCACTAATTGTTTTTTGTGGGGGAAACCCTGCAAGCTGTGTTTGGAAGCGGGCCACTTGTTTCTAAATATGATTAGTGTTTGTTAGTGGTCAAAAAACCTCTGACCCCCTCGGCTGCCTGCTCTAACGAACGAAGTGAGTGGGTGGTGAAAATTTTTCTTAAGGGGCACCGTTTATTTCCAAAGCCATCCCACAACATCCTGTAATCCTGTCAAAAAACCTCTGACCCCCCTCGGTTGTTTACTCTAACGACCACCGGGAGTGGGTGGTGAATGTCCCCCGATTATTCAACTGAGAACTCCTAACACCTAACACTTAACTCCTAACACTTAACACCTAACTATTCCCCTGCGCGGTTGCCAATCCAGAGCGGATTGTGTTGAATGCCTCCGGCTTTATTTGGGAGGCACGGATATGAATTTTGTAATTAATGAAGTGATGCAGAGCAGCGGTGTGAAGTTCGGGACCAGCGGCGCGCGCGGACTGGCCGTCGAAATGACAGACCTCGTCTGCTACACCTACACCAAAGGCTTCCTTCAATATCTTGAACAAACCGGCGAAATCAGCAAAAACGGCGAAACGGTCGCCATCGCGGGCGACCTGCGGCCCTCGACCCAACGCATTATGACCGCCGTCGCCCGGGCCGCCGCCGACATGGGCTACACCCCGCTCAACTGCGGCTACATCCCGTCGCCCGCCGTCGCGCTCTACGGCATCGAAAACCGCTGTCCGGCCATCATGGTCACCGGCAGCCACATTCCCGCCGACCGCAACGGCATCAAATTTAATAAAGCCTCCGGCGAAGTGCTCAAAACCGACGAAGCGGGCATTGTTTCGCAGGCGGTTGAAGTCGCCGACGGTACACTGGACAGCCCGTACGAAATGCCCGCCGAAGACCCGACCGCAGGGCGCACCTACGTGGCGCGCTATCTGAACGCCTTTTCCGCCGACTGCCTCGCCGGCAAAAAAATCGGCATCTATCAGCACTCCGCCGTCGGGCGCGACATGCTCGTCGAAATTTTCTCCGGCCTCGGCGCGGAGGTCGTGCCGCTTGGACGTTCCGACACCTTCATTCCCGTCGACACCGAAGCCATCCGCGAAGAAGATGTGGCCCTCGCCAAACAGTGGTCAGACGAGCAGGGGTTCGACACCATCCTCTCCACCGACGGTGATAGCGACCGACCGCTCGTCAGCGACGAAAACGGCGAATGGCTGCGCGGCGACATCGCCGGAATTCTCGCCGCTCGGTATTTGGGTGCCGACTCCGTCAGCACCCCCGTCAGCTGCAACACCGCACTGGAAAAAACCGGTTGGTTCGCCGACGTGCGCCGCACAAAAATCGGCTCGCCCTTTGTGGTTGCCTCCATGATTGAAGCAACCCGCGCCGGGCACACCGGCGTGGTTGGCTACGAAGCCAACGGCGGATTCCTCACAAATAGTGATTTGCAGGTTCCTGGAAAAGAAAAGCAAGGGTGCAGGCTCAGCCTGCCGGCACTGCCGACGCGCGACGCGGTTCTTCCTGTGCTGAGCATCATCCTGCTCTCCATCCAGGAAGGCACCACCATCTCCGGCCTGCTGAAAGATCTACCACAGCGCTTCACCGTATCCGACCGTATCCAGAACTTCCCGACCGAAGAAAGCGCCAAGATTTTGGCGCAGTTCGAAAAAACAGAAGCGATTGAAGCCGCCTTTGGCGAAATGTTCGGCAAAGTGGAATCGGTGGACCGCACCGACGGCCTGCGCGTCACCTTTGAGGCTCAGGAAATTCTGCACATGCGCCCGTCTGGCAACGCCCCGGAATTCCGCTGCTACAACGAAGCCGCCTCCCAGGCGCGCGTCCTCGAAATGCAGCAGCAATCGATGGACATCCTCCTGCGTCTTAAAGGATAGGCACCCCTGGTTTCCCTAGGCCCTCGAGACTTCGGGGCGGGGTGGGTTATTGAATCTTGTCGTGTTTCTGGAGATTGTGTTTAGCGCATAAAAGCTGAATATTTTTGGCGGTCAAGGAGGTGCCGCCTTTTGAGAAGGGCAAGATGTGGTCGAAGTGTAAATTCTCTGTTGATCCACACATCCGACATTTTCCACCGTCACGAGCCCAGACCTCCTGTTTAACGGAAGATGGGATCATGCGAGTATGCTCAAGGTCTGGTTGTACACGTTGTACCTGCTCGAGGTCATCATCAGTAATTTCGAGACGAAATTTAAAAACCTGGCGGTTGTCGGAGTCTTCCTGCCAGGCATCAACGAGGTGAAAAAGACCATTATAGACCCAGATGCTGGCCCGGATTTTTTCATATACGCGGACAAACTCGGGCTCTGTACCTTTATCTCTATGCCGCATCGCGGCATCATGAAACTTCCCGTTTTGAGTTAGTGTGCCGCCTGGATTACGCATAGGCTGATCTTCTGTTTCAGGTATTTTAGCCTGTGCTTTAGTAAGATTATGCCCTTCATAAATTAAAACCGCGCCATTTTCTTCAATACGGTCGGCGTATGGTGCACCCCTGCGGACGCTCATTAAAATGACGCTGTAGCTTCCGCCGAGACGGAAATTCATGCCCCGTTGTAAGTTGACCCCCTCTTCTTGGCACATGGTCAGGTAGCTAATTACAGAACCCGGCTCGATCATTTGTTGCCTCCAAGAAGCCAATCGGCGGAGACGTTGAGAATTTTTGCGAGCGCCTTGAGCTCGAAGTCGTAGATGCTGCGAATCCCCGTTTCGATTTTGGAGATGCCCGCGCGGTCGATGGTGATTCCGAGCTTGGCCAGACGGCCGGAAAGCTGATCCTGAGAAAGGCCCAATTGCTCGCGCATCTTTTTAATACGCGTGCCAGAGATGTTCTTATTTCGCACATTCATACCCGGCAAGATACCAGGACGGCGCGCAGAGAGTGTTCTAATATAGAACAGCAGATAAAAAGGTTCCAAAGGAAGAGGGGTCAGTCCTCGCATTTAAGCATCCGGTTTCGTGGATCCGAAAAACATCTACTAAGTCCAAATCATCATGAGATGTGGAGATAGTAGATGATTTCAGCAGAAGGCTTTTCTTTTTCCTCTAGTCTGGGCTGAGGTGTTTCTTTAAGGCAGGGATGTCAACGGGTAACCTGCCCTGAGCGAATGAGTCGAATGGCCTGTCATGAGCGAGAGAACATGGCGAAGGAGCCGAATGGGTGAACCCCCTCGGGGGTTGCTGCGTCCCGTTCCATTCCCACCAAAAAAAAAGGCCAGCACAATGGCTGGCTTTTTATTTGGTATGGGCCTGGAGGGACTGGATGCTTCGCACCTCTTCGAGGTCGTTGCTGCGCAACGCTCTTCCTGCGCTTCCGTCTTCGCGCGATGCGCTACGCCGGGACAGGTCGCTGGTAATGAACCCCCTCGGGGGTTGCTGCGTCCCGTCCCGTCCTCCCAAATAAAAAGCCAGCACAATGGCTGACCTTTTATTTGGTATGGGCCTGGAGGGACTTGAACCCCCGACCAAGAGATTATGAGTCTCCTGCTCTGACCGACTGAGCTACAGGCCCGGAAAGAGGAGAGAAGATAGTCTGACCGGCGGCGCGGTTCAAGGCTATATCGGCTCGTCGCCGCGTTCCTTTTCTTTTTTCCACTGATCGCAGACCCAGAGGGATTGCTGGGCGAGGCCCAGCAGGATGCGTGCGTCGTTGTCGGTGAGTTTGCCGCGGCTGAAGATGCGCCGCAGGCCGAGCATCATGTGTTCGAGTTTTTGCGGCTGACAGAATTCGGTTTCAATCATCATTTCTTCCCAGCGCGCGTAAACCCGCTCGCGCATTTCCACGCTGGTTTCCGGCGAGCGTTCTTCCGGCGGCCGGTAGCTCGGATCGCCCGCCAGCAGGAAAATTTCATAACAGCAGATCATGACGGCGTGCGAGAGGTTGAGGGAGCGGTAGATCTCGCTGGAGGGGATGTTGATGATGTGCGTGCAGACGGCGAGCTCTTCTTTGGTCAATCCGGAGTCTTCGCGGCCGAAAACCAGGGCGACTTTGTGGTGCGCGGCGGAGTCCAGAACGATGGGAGCGATTTCGCGCGGCAGACCGGCGTGGTCGCGGTGGAGGCCGGTGCGCGCGCTGGTGCCGGCGACAACGGTGCAGTCGGCAATCGCTTCTTCCAAGGTCTGGAAAGTTTTGCGGGCGTCGAGCACGGTGTCGGCGTGGCAGGCGAGGCGGCGGGCCTCATCCCAGTCGTGCCGCTCATGCGGGTTGATCACCGCAAGGTCGGTCATTCCCATATTCATCATGACCCGGCAGATGGAGCCGATGTTGCCGGAGCTCTGCGGTTCAACCAGTACAATTCGGATGTTTTCGAGTGGGTTCAATGTTCAGGGCTCAGGGCTCAGAGTTCAGGGCTCAGGGTTTAACTAACGAATAACCAATATACAATGTTCAGGGTTCAATACTCCAATCTTCCACTATTCTTCGGCCTATTTGAGATTTGAGCAAACTGGGGGCGAACGGTACAGTACAAACAGACCCGAGGGAAATGAATGACGCGTAAAATCATGTTTTTCAGTTTGTTGACGCTGTTGCTGGCGGGATGTACCGCTTTGGAACAGCGCAGCGCATGGGTGAGTGACGGGACCATTGAAAACCCGGCGCTCGGCTTTTTCGGATTCTCGTATGATATTCCGGACGGGGTCACGTTGTACCATCCGGCGCGCATCAGTCTGGCGGAGTGCACCGAGATCCAAAAGATGGCGATCCGGATCTACAATCAGAACCGGGCCTATCACCCCAGCGGGAATGAAACCTTCTATGAAAGCTTTCTGATGTTTTCCGAGAGCGCCGCGTTTCTGCTGATTACGGTGAAGGAAGACCGGTTTGTCGAGATGGATATGTCCTGGCTGGAGGATGAGGTGGCGACCCAGTACCCGTTGATGCCGCTGTATAACGTTCGCACTGTTCGGCAGACCCGGCTGGGAGGCGCCCGGCTGGAGGCCACGCTTTCGACCGGGACAGCGTATGAAAAGAAGGGCTGGTATTATGACCATCCGAAGGGCAGCCGGATGTCGTTCAGCTATGAGGCGTGCAAGGTGTCCGGCGTGAATCGCGACAACTACATCCTGATGGGCTTCAGTCTGCCGGAGCATGAACATATTCTTTCCATCCAGATGCAGGAAATGATCGGCGGGTTTGACTTTTGATTCACCAAAACAGGATTGAACTCCCCCCGCAACTCCTGAATACTGACGCGAATGTCTGAATTCTCTACAACGACTCCGCGCCCCCTGTGCGTCGATCTCGACGGAACCCTCGTGAAAACCGATACCTTCGCGCAGGCTCTGCTCCTGCTCGTCCGTACCCGCCCCGAAACGCTGACGGCCATTCCCGGCTGGACGAAGGGCGGTTTGGCCTCCTTTAAGCAGAAGGTGGCGCAGGAGGTTCAGCTCGATCCCGCCGCCCTGCCATATCATCCCGATTTGCTCCGTTTCCTGAAACAGGAGAAAGAGCAGGGGCGCCAGCTGATTCTGGTGACCGCCTCCGACAAAGGCCCGGCGAACGCGGTCGCGCAGCACATCGGCCTTTTTTCGGATGTGATGGCCAGCGACGGCATCATCAACCTGAAATCTTCCCGCAAGCGCGATGCGCTCGTCGCCCGCTTTGGCGAGGACGGCTTCGATTACGCCGGCAACGCCACCGACGATCTGGCGGTATGGGAAGCCGCCGGACAAATCATCGCCGTGAATCCCTGCGCGAAGGTGTACCGCGCCTTGCGCGACAAGAAGGCTCAAATTTTTGAAGATCGTCCGCCCAAGTGGAAAGCGTGGCTGAAAGCCCTGCGCGTTCATCAGTGGCTGAAAAACGTGCTGATCTTTCTGCCGATGCTGCTCGCGCACGAACTGACCACCCCGTTGCTGTATGTCCAGGCGCTGACCGCGTTTTTTGCCTTCAGCTTCCTCGCCTCCTCGATCTATGTGGTGAACGACCTGATGGATCTGCACGCGGATCAGCACCACCCGCGCAAACACCGCCGTCCGTTCGCCGCCGGCAACCTCAGCCTGCTGGCCGCCGCGATCGTCGTCCCGCTTCTGATTCTCTCCTCCCTGCTGCTGGCGCAGCTTCTTCCGGCAGCCTTCAGCGGAATTCTGCTGGTCTATCTGCTGCTGACCACCTTCTACTCCTGGCGGCTCAAGCAGCTGGTGCTGCTCGACGTGCTCACCCTGGCCGGGTTCTACACCATCCGCATTTTCGCCGGAACCGCCGCGTATGGCGTATCCACCTCCAAATGGCTGATCGCCTTTTCTATCGCCATCTTCTTCAGCCTCGCACTGGTCAAACGCTATGCCGAACTGCGCGAAGCCCTCGAAGCGCACCCCGAAAAAATCGGCGCGCGCGGCCGCGGCTACCACGCCCGCCACCTGCCGTGGCTCTCCCGCATCGGGGTGGCCGCCGGCATCGTTTCGGTCCTTGTGCTGGGCCTCTACATCACCAGCGAAAAAGTGGTGCAGTTCTACAACACCCCCGCCGCGCTCTGGCTGCTCTGCCTGCTGGTTCTCTACTGGATCGCCCGCATCTGGCGGCTCGCCGTGAGCGGCGAGCTTTCCGACGACCCGCTCGAATTTGCCGCCCGCGACGGACGGACCCTCATTCTCGGCTTGCTGGGAGTTCTCGTTTTGGTTTGGGGGAGCCTGTGAGAATTGGAGTAATAGATTATCGGAGTGTTGGATTGTTGGAAGGGAGAGAGCTCCCGTTAACCAGCTCTTTATTTTCGGCCGTGAACCCCATTAATCCACGAATCCAGCATTCCAATACTCCATGGAGGTTTCAATGAAACCGACGCTAGTCATTATGGCCGCAGGCATGGGCAGTCGCTACGGCGGGCTCAAACAGATCGACCCCGTCGGGCCCTCCGGCGAAATCGTGCTCGACTACTCCGTCTACGACGCCATCCGCGCCGGCTTTAGCAAAGTCGTCTTCATCATCCGCCCCGACATCGAGGCCGATTTTAAAGAAGCCATCGGCACCAAGCTCGAAGGGCAGATCGACGTCGAATATGTTTTCCAAGCCTTGGAAAAAATACCGGCAGGATTCTCTGTTCCCACGGGGCGCACCAAGCCATGGGGAACCGGGCAGGCCATTCTCGTGGCCAAAGAGGTGGTGAAAACTCCCTTCGCCGTCATCAACGCCGACGACTTTTACGGACGCGAAACGTTCGAGGTGATCGCCCGGCAGCTGATGAACACCGACGTCGACAGCACCGACTTTTCGATGGTTGGCTTCTACATCAAAAACACGCTCTCGCCCAACGGCAGTGTGGCGCGTGGTTATTGTGATGTGCACAACGGCAAGCTGGTAACCGTTGAAGAGTATTTCGAAATTGAACGCCGGGACGACGGCATCATCCGTCACACCGGCGGCGAAATGAATGACGACGACATGGTCTCCATGAACACCTGGGGCTTCACTCCGCGCCTGTTCGAGCTCCTCGAGCGCGGGTTCGTCAACTTTCTGGAGCGGGCCGGCGGGGAGCTGAAAAGCGAATACCTGCTGCCGGAGCTGGTCGACGGACTGATCCAAAGCGGCGAAGCGAATGTCACCGTTTTACCCTCCAACGAAAAATGGATGGGCGTCACCTATACCGAAGACAAGCCCGACGTCATGGCCGGCATCCGCGCGCTCGTCGACGCCGGCGTCTACCCCGAAAACCTCTGGGCCTGATTTTTCACCACGGAAAATACTGAATGTTTACTCTGCTAACGGCGGGGTGCGCTCCGCCGCAATCAAACAAGAGCAAAACAGGCAGAATAATTTGGGACTGGATTTGCTCTGCCATCATTCTGCCTAAAAAATCATTCTGCCTAATCTTCAGCAGGGTAGAGCTTCCGCAAAACGCGCTCAAAATCAGGTGGGTGCAGCTTTTTTAATTCCGACCATTCGGGGTTCCGCCGCAATCAAACAAGAGCAAAACAGGCAGAATAATTTGGGACTGGATTTGCTCTGCCATCATTCTGCCTAAAAAATCATTCTGCCTAATCTTCAGCAGGGTAGAGCTTCCGCAAAACGCGCTCAAAATCAGGTGGGTGCAGCTTTTTTAATTCCGACCATTCGGGGTTCCGCCGCAATCAAACAAGAGCAAAACAGGCAGAATAATTTGGGACTGGATTTGCTCTGCCATCATTCTGCCTAAAAAATCATTCTGCCTAATCTTCAGCAGGGTAGAGCTTCCGCAAAACGCGCTCAAAATCAGGTGGGTGCAGCTTTTTTAATCCCGACCCTTCGGGGTTCCGCCGCAATCAAACAAGAGTAAAACAGGCAGAATGATTTGGAGGCAGAATAATTTGGGACTGGACGAATATGAGGCAAATAAAAAGCGCTAATCGGCTCAAATAGTCCTTTCTTTTGAGCCGAATAGGTGACATAAACGGCTCATGAAATACAACTGGCAGAGGGAGGATTGGCCGACCTTCCATTATAAATTGGATGGCGTTCAGGATTTGTTGTCTCAGTTTTCTGAGAAAACCGGGCGGGTTGACGGTCTGCTGACCGCGCTGCCGGATTCTCTGCAAACCGATGCTGTCATTGATTTGATGGTTTCCGAGGCGATTAAAACCTCGGAGATCGAGGGCGAAATGTTAAGCCGTCCGGATGTCATGTCCTCGATCAGGAATAACCTTGGACTCCATTCAGAATTGAAACCGGTGGGCGATCGCCGGGCAGAGGGCGTTGCTGAACTCATGATTGATGCGCGGAACAGCTACGCAAAGCCGCTGAGTCAGAAAATGCTGTTCGAATGGCACGCTATGCTGATGAAGGGGACCCGCCGAGTCAAAGCGGGCGGGTGGCGGACGCACTCAGAACCGATGGTGATTGTTTCGGGATCAATCGGATACGAGACGGTTCATTATGAAGCTCCGCCGTCCAAAGATGTTCCCCGCGAGATGAAGCGCTTTGTCCAGTGGTTCAATCAATCGGCTCCGGGAGGAACATCCGAGATAAAACCATCCCCGGTTCGGGCGGCTATCGCGCACCTGTATTTTGAATCGATTCATCCATTCGAAGATGGAAATGGTCGGATTGGACGGGCAATTGCTCAAAAGGCATTGTCGCAGAGTATGGGTCGTCCGGCATTGCTCAGCTTGTCAAAGGCGATCAATGCGGAGCGGGCCAATTATTATGCCGCGCTCAAGACAGCCCAGCATTCCATGGAGATAACCGACTGGGTTTTCTGGTTTGTTCGTATGCTCTTGCAGGCTCAGGAACAGGCGGAAGCAGAAATCGAATTTACCCTCAAAAAAGTGAAGCTGTTTGATCGAATTCGCAATCAGCTGAACGACCGGCAGCTCAAGGTTCTGCAACGCATGCTCAAGGAGGGGCCCGAAGGGTTCCTGGGCGGCCTGTCTGCCAAAAAATACATCGCGATTGCCAAAACCAGCAAACCGACCGCAACCCGCGACCTTCAGGATTTAGTTGGGAAACAGATCCTTATTCCAAGCGGCGGCGGGCGCAGTACGCATTATCAGATCAACTTCTGAAGGCTAGAGCGTGTATTCGCCGGGTTCGGTGAATTTGACGATCTGCGCGCCGCGGTTTTCGATGAGGTAGCCGCGCAGCTTCAGATATTCAGGCGTGTCGGCGCTTTCCATCTCTTCAGCGGTCAGAGGAGTCAGTTCGAAGCCGGCGTTGTCCACCTTGAGATCTTTGACCGTCACCTTCGCGCCGTCGCAGGCGTGGATAACCAGCGCGGAGCCGTCGCTGATGTCGACGTTTTCGAGTGAGATCTCTTTTCCGCCGAGAACGAGGGTGGCATTGCCGGCGATTGAGCCGCCGGAGATTTTGGCGCGCACTTCATCGAGCGTGAGCGCAAAAGAGGGGCGCAGGATCACGCGCGGGCCGGGGACAATGGGAATATCCAGAATCGATTCGGTCGCGGCGTCTGTGACCGTCATGCCGGCGGCGGTGACTTTTGTGCGGCCTGCCAGATAGAAGTCCGCCTCGGCCGTTGCGGCGGATTCGGGCGTGCCGCCGGTCGCGGCTTTCGCGGCGGCATCGACGATGTTGTTCTTATTGGCCGAGAAGGACCAGGCCCGGTCGAACACAGAAACGCCGACCTTCTCGTTCGGGCCGAAAAGTTTCGGCAGGTCCTGCATCATCGTTTCGAGTCGGGTCGGGCTCTTGAAGGTGGTTTTGGTTTCGTCGGCATATTTCGGGTTCACAAATTCGGCGATGATGCCGCGCGTGCGCTCGAGAATTTTCACATAGGAGGCCACTTGAATGACCAGTACGTTGATGTTGCCGGGGAACATGGAGAAGCCTTGTTCGTTCGGCACATCGCCTTCTGGGCTGACGGTGGCGCGTAGCAGCGGGTCGAGCTGGTTGTATTCCACATTGAGCGTCAGCTCGGTGTCGCCTTTCACCAGTTTGGCCAGTCCGCCGACCGCTTCGCCGGGAATGCGATTGACGGCAATCGAGTTGAAGTTGAAGCCTTTTTCGACGGAGGCGCCGACGGCGGCGGGCACGGCGTTGAAAACCTGTCCGTTGGTGTCTTGAATGAATACGAGGTGTTCGATGCCCTGTTGTTCAAGCCGGGCCGCCAGTCCGCTGGTGTGGAGCAACAGGTGGACGTCGCCATGGCCGTGCGGCTTCAGGACCAGTTTGTATTTTTCTTTTAGCGCGAGGTGCCCGTCGTTGTCGGCAATGGCCGGCACGAGCTCCTGTTTGAGAATGTGAATCTGCTCTTTTTTGAGGCCGAAGTAGTTGTTGGTTTCGAGCGCGGCGCGGGTTTTGGAGTCGGTGTCTTCGGAGACCATGATGATGAACGGCACGGGGCGCGGGGTCTGCATGCGGGCTTCCATTGCTTTGAGGTTGGCGGCGTAGTGCGCGAGGTAGGCCGTGGTTTCCGTTACTTCGACAGGAATGTCGAGTTTGATGCCGGGGTAGCCGAGGCGCTCCCCGAGCCCGCCGGCCACCAGCACAATGGCGGTTTGGCCAAAGTGGTTTTTTCCAAGGGCTTCGTAATGATCGTAGTTCGCATCGAACGTGGTGAGGCTGACCGTATTGGGCTGGTGCGGCACAAAGCCGTCGAACGGGTTTCCACCCTTCCGGGCTTCGGCGAGCAGGGTGCGGGCATTGGTGATGTAACCGGTCAGCCCGCCGGGATACGAGCTGTCGATGCGCGTGAGTGTGGCCAGAAATGCAGCCTTGGCTTCATCCTGTATGCCGGGCGCGTCCCAGTCGGCAAAGAGGTGTTCCTGTCCGGCATCCAGCAGTTTCTGAATCAGTTCCTGTTCCGGTTCATTGCGGGTCAATGTGGTGACGTCCATAGGTTGATCCTTAACGTGGTGCCCGGGGCGGGAATCGAACCCGCACTCCCTTTCGGAAAAGGGATTTTAAG
>JACNKZ010000043.1 GCA_014381785.1 Kiritimatiellota bacterium | reverse complement strand
TCAAAGTGTCACCCATGTACCCGGATAGTTTGTAACCCATGTCCCCGGTCGGACAATACTTCGATTCCTCTTCACGGAAAGGGGTCAGTCCTTGAATTCTGACTTTCCAGCCATTGAAACAGCAAGCGGGGCGCAGGCTCTACTTTTTCCGAATCTTGGAAATTCATGCCGCCTTCGGCGGTAATGCGACGAGGGCGTCGCATCTACGTTAACGCCTGCGGTGTCATAAATTCCAAGCCTTGGAAACAAATCTTCCAATCATTGGAAACTTCGGACGGCCCGGCGGTCCATCCCTATCTGAATTTTCCAATGCTCGGAACTTTTGCGTTTTTTGCGCTCTTGAACCGTGCCGTTGGCACTATTTCCTTCGGAAATTATGCGTCGCGTTGCTCGCGCGCGGCTAAAACCCTTCCAGACATTGGAAGCTGATTCTTGATAGACAGGCAAGATGCCTGTTCCACTTTCCAACCATTGGAATTCGCGTCCATTCGCGTGATTCGCGGTCAAAAAATCACTTATGATAATCCTGAATGGATTTCACATCCCAGTCGTTTTCGCTGATGTATTTAATCGCCTTGACGGTCGCTTCGGCGCCGGAGCGGGTGGTGACGATCGGCAGTCCACGCAGAATGGCTTCGGAGCGGATTTTGATTTCGTCCACGCGGGCGACCGGGCCGCTCGGTGTGTTGATCAGCAGCTGTACGCCGTTTGCTTTCATTAGATCGATCACGTTGGTTCCGTCTTCCGCCAGCTTGTGCGTGACGGTTGCTTCGAGTCCGGCCTCTTTCAGCACTTTGGCGGTGCCTTCGGTGGCGACGAGTTTGAAGCCCATGTCGGCCAGTTCTTTAGAAACCACGGTGATCCAATCCTTGTCGCGGTCTTTGGTGCTGACAAAAACGGTTCCCTCGGTCGGCAGAACCTGACCGGCGGCCAGCTCGGCTTTCCAGAAGGCGAGTTCGAAGGTTTTATCGATGCCCATCACTTCGCCGGTGGATTTCATTTCCGGGCCGAGGATCGGGTCGACACCCGCAAAGCGGTTGAAGGGGAAGACCGCTTCTTTAACGGCGAACCATTCGATCTTCGGTTCAAAGCCGACCAGTCCGAGTTCTTTGAGCGTTTTGCCCATGGCGACCTGCGTGGCGATGTTGGCCAGCGGCACGTTGGTGGCTTTAGAAACGTAAGGAACCGTACGTGAGGCGCGCGGGTTGACTTCGATGATGTAGAACTCGTCGTCTTTGACGGCGAGCTGGGTGTTCATCAGTCCGTGCACGTCGAGCTCGAGCGCCATTTGGGTGCAGGCCTCTTTGATGCGTCGGATCATGTCGTCGGAAAGGGTGTAGGGCGGGATTGAACAGGCGCTGTCGCCGGAATGAATCCCCGCTTCTTCCACATGTTCCATCACACCGCCGACGTAGACGTCGGTTCCGTCGCAGATGAGGTCGACATCGACTTCAATGGCGTGTTCGAGGAAGCGGTCGATCAGTACGGGGAAGTCCGGGCTGGCGGCGAACGCGGCATTAACGAACGGTTCGAGCTCTTCTTCCTCGTAGGCCACCATCATGGCGCGGCCGCCGAGCACGAAGGAGGGGCGGATCATCACCGGGAAGCCGATTTTTTCGGCGGCGGCTTCCGCCTGTTTCATGGTCATGGCGGTGGCGGACTGCGGGGATTTCAGGTTGAGTTTTTCGAGCAGCTGACGGAACAGTTCGCGGTCTTCGGCGGCGGCGATGTTCTTCGGCGACGTTCCAAGGATTGGAACCCCGGCGGCGAGCAGGCGGTCGGCGAGGTTGAGCGGAGTCTGTCCGCCCATCTGAACGATCATGCCGATCGGTTTTTCCGCTTCGTAGATGTTCATGACATCTTCGAAGGTGAGCGGCTCGAAGTAGAGTTTGTCGGAGGTGTCGTAGTCGGTGGAGACGGTTTCCGGGTTGGAGTTGACCATAATGGCCTCGTAGCCCATTTCGCGCAGAGCCTTGACGGTGTGCACGCAGGAGTAGTCGAACTCGATTCCCTGGCCGATGCGGTTCGGGCCGGAGCCGAGAACGATAACACTCTGTTTGTCCGTTTGGCGGGTTTCGTCGAGTTCGCCGTAGCAGGAGTAGAAGTAGGGCGTGGAGGCCTGGAACTCGCCGGCGCAGGTGTCGACGAGGCTGAAGACCGGGATGATGCCCAGTTTTTTGCGCAGCGCGCGGATGTCGTCGCCCTTGCAACCGCGCAGCGCGGCGATCTGGTCGTCGGAGAAACCGTTTTTCTTGGCGTATTTAAGCAGATCGAACTCCAGCTCTTCGGCATCGAGAATCTCTTTTTCGATTTCAACGATCTGCAGGATGTTATCGAGGAACCACGGGTCCATCTTGGTCATCTCTGCGATCTTCTCGATGGAGTATCCCTTTTTGAAGGCCACTTTGACGGCGATGGTGCGCTCGGTGCAGGTGGTGGTCAGATAGGTATCGAGCAGGGCGGGGTCGAGTTTGGCTTCGGCTTTGAGGTCGAGCCCGTCGACACCGATTTCCAAGCTTCGGAATGCTTTCTGAAGCGACTCCTTGAAGTTGCGGCCGATCGCCATCGTTTCGCCGACCGATTTCATGCTGACGCCGAGTTTCGGGTTGGCGGACGGGAATTTTTCAAAGGTGAAGCGCGGAATTTTGGTGACGATATAATCAATGGACGGTTCGAAGCAGGCGGGCGTCTCTTTGGTGATATCGTTGGGCAGTTCGTCGAGCGTGTAGCCGACGGCCAGTTTGGCGGCGAGTTTGGCGATCGGGAAGCCGGTCGCTTTGGAGGCCAGCGCGGAGGAGCGCGATACGCGCGGGTTCATTTCGATCACCGCCATGCGGCCTGTCTCGGGATGGATGCAGAACTGCACATTGGAGCCGCCGGTTTCAACGCCGATCACCCGCAGGATTTTGAGCGAGGCATCGCGCATGACCTGATATTCGCGGTCGGTCAGGGTTTGGGCGGGCGCAACGGTGATGGAGTCGCCGGTATGAATGCCCATCGGGTCCATATTTTCGATGGCGCAGATGATGACGGCGTTATCGGCCTTGTCGCGCATCACTTCCATCTCAAATTCTTTCCAGCCGAAGACGGATTCTTCGAGCAGGACTTCGGTGGTGAGGCTGGCTTTGAGACCGCCTTCGGCGATTTCCATCAGCTCGTCCATGTTGTCGGCGATCCCGCCGCCGGTTCCGCCGAGGGTGAACGACGGGCGCACGATGATCGGGAAGTCGAGATCTTCAGTGGCGACCCGTCTGGCCTCAGTCAGGTCGTGCACTTCATAACTGCGGAGCGTTTCGAGGCCGGCTTCGGCCATGACTTTCTTGAACAGGTCGCGTTCTTCGCCGCGCATGATGGCGTCGTAGGTGGCGCCGATCATTTCGACGCCGTATTTTTCAAGGGTTCCGTTTTCCACCAGCTTCATCGCGGTGTTGAGCGCGGTCTGTCCGCCGAGGGTCGGCAGGATGGCGTCCGGCTTTTCTTTGATGATAATCTTTTCGACCACTTCGGGCGTGATCGGCTCGATGTAGGTATGATCCGCTGTCGCCGGGTCGGTCATGATCGTCGCCGGGTTGGAGTTGATCAGCGAGACGGTGTATCCCTCTTCGCGCAGCGCTTTACACGCCTGCGTTCCGGAATAGTCAAACTCACAGGCCTGACCGATCACAATCGGTCCGGACCCAATGATTAATATATGATGAATGTCAGTTCTTTTTGGCATGTTGTATCCCTCAATGACTAAAATGATGTTGATCGCGAATTTCGCTAATTAACACGAATTTTGGTTTAGAGTTTTTTTATTCGCGTGAATTCGTGTGATTCGTGATCCAAATTCCCAGTTTAAAATTTCAAGTTTCCTTCTCACTCCCATTCAATGGTGGAGGGCGGCTTGGAGGAGATGTCGTAGCAGACGCGGTTGACGCCTTTGACTTCGTTGATAATGCGGTTGGATATGGAGTCCATCACGTCATAGGGCAGTTTGTACCAGTCGGCGGTCATGCCGTCGCGGCTTTCGACCGCGCGCACGGCGACGACGTTTTCGTAGGTACGGTCGTCGCCCATCACGCCGACGGTCTGAATGGGCAGCAGCACGGCGAAGTACTGCCAGACATCCAGATGATTTTCCATTTTTAAAATTTCTTCACGAACGCGCAGGTCGGCTTGCTGGATAACCTCGATGCGCTCGGGCGTGATGTCTCCGATGATGCGGACGGCCAGTCCCGGGCCGGGGAAGGGCTGGCGGTCGACAACGTAGCTCGGCAGGCCGAGCTCGCGGCCCACTTCGCGGACTTCATCTTTAAAGAGTTCACGCAGCGGTTCGATGAGGTCGAACTGCAGGTCGTCGGGCAGGCCGCCGACGTTGTGGTGACTCTTGATGGTGGCCGACGGGCCACCGATCGGAGAGACCGATTCGATGACGTCGGGGTAGAGCGTACCTTGCGCGAGGTATTTTACTTTTCCAGCAAACGTACGCGCTTTGTCTGCAAAGACATCGATGAATAAGCCTCCGATAATTTTACGTTTCTGCTCGGGATCGGAAATGCCTTTGAGTTGTTCAAGGAAGAGATCGCCTTCGTGGGCGACGGTGAGGTCGATGCCGAAGGCGTCGCCGAATAGTTTTTCAATCTCTTTGGTTTCGCGGTGGCGCATGAGGCCGTTGTCGACGTAGACGCAGTGGAGCTGCGGGCCGATGGCTTTGTGGAGCAGGGCGGCGACTACGGAGGAATCGACGCCGCCGGAGAGGCCGAGCAGCACGTGGTCGGTGCCGACTTTGGCGCGGATGGCGGCCACGTTTTCTTCAATAAATTTGCTCATTTCCCAGTCGCCGGCGCACTTGCAGATAGCAAATGCAAAGTTCCAGAGCATCTCTTTGCCCTGCGGGGTATGGACGACTTCGGGGTGGAACTGCACGCCGAACTGCTTTTTCTCGAGGTTCTGCATGGCGGCGTAGGGACAGTTGTCGGATTCGGCGACGGCTTCAAAGCCTTCGGGCATTTCTTCCACCTTGTCGCCATGGCTCATCCAGACCTGCAGGTCGGGTTCCAAGCCTTGGAAAAGCGGGCTCTCGCCGGTGATCTTCATCATCGCTTTGCCGTACTCGCGCTTGAGGCCGGGGTGCACTTTGCCGCCGAGGGTGTGGGCGGTGAGCTGCATGCCGTAGCAGATTCCAAGGATTGGAATATCGAGGTCAAACAGGGCGGGGTCGCACTTGGGCGAGTCGGCATCCGGCACACTGCACGGCCCGCCGGAGAGGATGATTCCTTTCGGCGCGCGTTTCGCGATTTCTTCGGCCGGTGTGTCGAAACGGATAATTTCGCAGTAGACTTTTTGTTCACGGATACGGCGGGCGATCAGCTGGGTGACCTGTGAGCCGTAATCTAAAATGGCGATCCATTCGGTATGCTTCATGAGCGTTTTTCCTTTTCCATCAGCTCCATGAATTCTTCAAAGAGGTAGAAGGGGTCGTGTGGGCCGGGGCAGGCTTCGGGGTGATACTGCACGCAGAAGAGCGGCAGCGTTTTGTGCCGGAGTCCGGCGACGGTGTTGTCGTTGAGATTGATGTGGCTTATTTCTGCGACGTCCGGGTCGATGGAGTCGGCGTCGATGCAGAAGCCGTGGTTGTGCGAGGCGATTTCCACCTTTCTGGTGCGCAGGTCCTGAATCGGCTGGTTGCCGCCGCGGTGACCGAACTTGAGCTTGTAGGTGGTTCCGCCGAGGGCGAGGCCGAGCATTTGATGGCCGAAGCAGATTCCAAATGTTGGCAGGCGCGCTTCAACCAGCGCCATAACCGTTTTCACGATGTGCGGAACGCCAGCCGGGTCGCCGGGGCCGTTCGAGATGAACAATCCGTCCGGTTTGCAGGCTAAAATCTCGTCGGCGGTGGCACCGTTGGGGAAGACGCGGCATTCGCAGCCGAGCTCGTCGAAAATACGCAATTGGTTGAGCTTGATTCCGCAGTCGAGCACGGCGACGCGGAATGTAGCGTCGGCTTTGCCGCCTTCGGGATGGGTGTAGGCTTCGGTGATGCTGACTTCGGTGGAGAGGTCGCGCCCGACGAGGCCTTCGGAGGCTTTGGCCTTGGCGACAAGGCTTTCTTTATCGAAGTCCTCGGTGGAGATGATGCACTTCATCGCGCCCTTGTCGCGGATGTGCAGGGTGATGGCGCGGGTGTCGACCTGATCGACGCCGACAATGCCGGCCTGTTCGAGGTAGTCGGGCAGCGTCATGGTGGAGCGCCAGTTGCTGGCGATCCGGCTGCACTCGCCGATGACCAACCCTTTGGCGAAGACCGCGCGCGACTCCACATCTTCGGGATTCACCCCGTAGTTTCCTATAAGAGGATAGGTCATGGTGACGATCTGACCGTTATAGGAGGGGTCCGTGAGAATCTCCTGATAGCCGGTCATCGATGTGTTAAACACCAGTTCACCGTAAAATTCGCCGTTTCCGGCAAATGCCCGGCCTTCAAAACAGGTGCCGTCTTCGAGTGCGATCATCGCTTTTTTCATGTTAACCGTGTCCAACTAATTGTTCTGATTCCGCTAAAATTACGAATAGTTTCACAACCAAACCGCATCCTTGCAACCCTTTTCGCCCCCCGACTTGTGGATATTTTTCTGGAGCTTGACGGGAAGGGGGCGGACGCATACACTGTGCCCCTGTTTTTAAAAAAAGTCCCCGTTTTAAGGAGTATTTAATGAGTAAAGCTGAAGCTGTAGAAACCAAAGAGACCGCTGAGAAAAGTACAGCGCGCGAAGTGCTGTTTTTTGAACTCGAAACGTTCGCTGCGAGTGGGCGCGAGGCCATGTTTGATGCGCTCAAGAAGGTGATGAAATCCAAGGAGTTGGATGTCACGCAGGCTCTGTTTGCAAAATGCGGCCTTACATCCCGTCCGGCAGCGGCCATTCAGGCGATGATCGATGATTCCGGACGCAACCTGACCACCGGGGATCAGCTCGCTGATCAAGCGGAAACCGCATTGAAAAAGTTTTTTGCGGATGGGGCGGAGCTGAACGCTGCGCTTCCCGCCTTGATCAAAGCCGCTCAGGCTCAGGGTATCGAAGTGGTTGCTCTTTCCCCGTGGGGTGAAGAACAGGCTGCCGCATTGATGAAGAAGCTGGGTCTGGACGAGCTCGGTGTTGAACTGGTTGCGCTCGACTGTAAAGAAGCGGTTTTCCCGCGCGCCGACCACTGGCTGCGTCTGCTTAAACAGCGTGAACAGGACACCATCCCGGTCATCGCTCTGGTCAGCTCTGCAGCCGCCTGCCGCGGTGCGCTGACTGCTGGCGCCACCTGCGTCGCGGTTCCGGATCAGTATACCTCCTTCGAAGATTTCTCCGGCGCCAAACTCATCCTCGACTCGCTGGGTGAGATGAAACCGGCCGAGCTGCTCGATCTGGTCAGCCGTCACTAAGCCAGCTCGCAGAGACGATGAATCGAAGGGGTTGAACGGTTTCGTTCAGCCCCTTTATTTTTTACAGGAGAAACAGATGAACAAACCGTCAATTGACCGCCTGTTGGATGTGATGCGCCGTCTTCGTGCGCCCGATGGCTGCCCGTGGGATCGCGAGCAGACCATTGAGTCGCTGCGCGGCTGTTTGATTGAGGAAACCTACGAGGTGGTCGATGCCATGGACAGCGGCAATCGCGCCGCGCTCTGCGAGGAGCTGGGGGATCTGTTGCTACAGGTGGTTTTTCAGGCGCAGATTGCCGCCGAAGAGGGCGTTTTCACTTTTGATGATGTTGCTAGGGGGATTACCGACAAGCTGGTGCGCCGTCATCCGCATGTGTTCGGCGATGTGCAGGCCGACACACCCGATCAGGTGATCAAAAACTGGGAAAAAATCAAGAAGACGGAAAAGGGCGGCGAAACGCCGCGCTCGCTGGTCGACGGAATTCCAAAGCATCTACCGGCGCTCTCTAAAGCGTATCTGGTTCAGAAACGCGTCGCTAAAGTCGGCTTCGAGTGGGACGAAATCAGCGGCGTGGTCGATAAACTCGAAGAGGAACTGGCGGAAGTCAAAGAAGCTATGGCCCAGAAAGATGCGGATGCGATCCGTGAAGAGTTGGGCGACCTGCTTTTTTCGACCGTTAACCTCAGCCGTTATCTCGGGCATGAGTCTGAAGAGCTTCTGAATGAAAACATCACTAAATTTATGCGCCGGTTCCAAGGGTTGGAAAACAGTCTGCATGCCGAAGGCCGTGAGCTGGAAAACTGTTCCATCGTTGAGCTCGAAGCCGTCTGGCAGGCCGTCAAAAACGAGGAGCGCGGACAATGAAATTTTCTGAAGCCAAACCCGGTCGTGTGTTTGTGATTCGTTTGGAGGATGGCGACATCCTGCACGAAGAGATTGAACGCTTTGCCACTGAAAACGGAATTCAGGCGGCGTCGCTCACCGCGGTCGGCGGCGTGGACGCCGGTAGCCGCCTGATTGTCGGCCCGGCGGAGGGCCGGTCGGAACCCATTGTTCCGGTCGAACATGTTCTGGATGATGTCTGCGAGGTGACGGGCGCCGGCACGTTGTTTCCGGATGAGGAGGGATTCCCGGTTCTGCATATGCACCTCGCCTGTGGCCGCGGGGAGAAAACCGTCACCGGCTGTGTGCGCAGCGGCGTCAAGGTATGGCATGTGCTTGAGGTGATTCTGACAGAAATCATCAGCCCCTCTTCTGCGCGGTGTTACGATTCGGAAACCGGGTTTAAGTTGTTAAGTCCATGAAATATGGGGTTGTAATACATATGTAGTTCTCTAGGATGAGTGGAACGGTAGCAGCGGCTGTTATTGTTGATCGTTTTCCGGGGGATCTTTTAAGCATGAACACCGCAATTTTAAAGGGAACACTTGCCTGGATTCCGCCGTTGATTTTGTCGGCGCTGACTCTATCCCTGTTGATTTGGCTGGAGGTGCGTCCGGAGCCGACGCTTCATGAGCTTGCCGCGAACGGTGATCTCAAGCGACTGCAGAAGATCGTCGCAACAAATTCTGACCTTGATGTCTTGAATGAAGAGGGATTGACCCCGCTGATCTATGCTGTAAAAGCCGGGCAGGTGGATGCGGTGGCGTTGCTTCTAATGGCTGGGGCCGATGTGAATGAGCTTTCCCCGGATGGTTCTTCGGCGCTTCACTACGCGGTTTCTATGGACAATTCCGAGCTGATCACAGCTCTTCTGAATGCCGGGGCGAATCCACATGTAAAGGATCGGGCCGGGGAGTCTCCGCTTTGTCTGGCCATTCAGTATAATGGCGAAGGTATTGTGCTGTTGCTTGAGCGGGGCGTGGAGCTGGATGAAGCGGGCGAGAAAACAGGGGATGAATATATTTTTTACGCGGCGCGCAGCGGGTGTCTGCCGGTGCTGTCGCAACTGCTGGATGGGGGGGCAGAGGTGAACCTCAGTTCGTTTGCGGGAATCACGCCGTTGCTGTATGCGACTCACGAAGGGCAGTTGGATGCCGCGCGGGTTCTTATTCAATATGGTGCGGACGTACATGCTGTCGACCGGCACGGCTGGACCCCGCTGCATCACGCCGTGCACGCTGAGCGTATCGACCTGATTGGTTTGCTACTGGAAAACGGGGCTGATCTGGAGGCCGGGGATCTGGACGGGCAGACTCCATTGCTGTTGGCCGCGCAGAGAGGGTGTATTGATGAACTTCGTGAGCTGGTGAATGCCGGCGCGGATATTGATGTGAAAGATGATGAGAATCTCGGCGTGGAAGATCTCGCCCGCGCGGCGCATCACACGGAAATCCTCGAGTTTATGGAGGCGCACCGGCAGAAATTGAAAGGGCGCACCCCAGAGCCGACATCCGCCTTTTAAAACGGCTCTTTTGGAAATGCGTTTGACCTCGCTTTTGAAAGCCCCCACAATCTGCGCCCGATGAATCAGGAAAAAACCACCGTTGTTCAGCACGAACTTTTTCAGGGCGACTATCGTCTGCTCCGCGTCGCCGCGCCGGTAATCGGCCCGCAGGTGCAGCCGGGGCAGTTTGTCCACCTGCGTATCCCGCGCCTTGAAAATGCTGTGCTCCGCCGCCCCTTCAGCGTCTTTAAAGCCGACGCAGAGGGGCTATCCATTTTATACGCCACCATCGGCATGGGCACCGAAGCGCTCAACTCGGTTCAGGTGGGCGAAGAGGTTTGTCTGCTCGGCCCGCTCGGCACTGGGTTTCCAAATCTTGGAAAAAACACCACGACTCCGGTACTGGTTGCCGGAGGCTACGGTAACGCCGCGCTTTATTTGCAGGCGGCAACCCTGCCGGTGAAAGGAATCGCCTTCTTCGGCGGCCGCACCGCGCAGGATATCCTCTGCGTCGACGAATTTAAGGCGCTTGGCTGGGACGTGCGCGTAGCCACCGACGACGGATCGCTCGGCATCAAAGGCCTGGTGACCGCCGCGCTCGATCCGTGGCTCGAGGAACAGGAAACTATCCAAGCCGTGGAAGTTTTCTCCTGCGGCCCCAACCCGATGCTTAAAGCGGTCGGCGACCGCGCCCTCGATAAAGGCTTCACCGCCTGGCTGTCGATGGACCGCAACATGGCCTGCGGTGTCGGCGCCTGCCTGACCTGTGTCATTAAACGCAAAACCGAAACCGGATGGGAATGGGCCCGTTGCTGCAAAGACGGCCCCGTCTTCAACGCGGAAGAAATACTTTGGGAAGATTGAACCACGGAAGGATTAACCACGAAATACACAAAATACACGAAACTTCAGCCGATTTTCTTTCGTGTGATTCGTGTATTTCGTGGTTTAAATAAACCAGATGAGCAAGCCGGATTTAAGAGTGAAAATAGGGTCTTTGGAGATGAAAAATCCGGTGACGGTCGCCTCCGGAACGTTTGGATACGGACCGGAGTATGCGGACTATATCGACCTCGACCGTCTCGGCGCGGTAACGGTGAAAGGAATTTCGGTTGAACCGCACATCGGCAATCCGACCCCGCGCACCTTCGAAACCGCCAGCGGCATGCTCAACGCCATCGGGCTTCCCGGTCCCGGCGCGCAGGGCTTTATCGATAAAACGATCCCATTCTATGAAAACTACGACGTTCCACTGATCGTTAACATCTGGGGTAAAACGGTTGAAGACTACGGCCGTGTGGCTGAAATTCTCGGTGCGCAGGAACGAGTCGGCGCGCTCGAGGTGAATGTCTCCTGCCCGAACGTCAAAGAGGGCGGGGCGCTTTACGGAACCAACGTCGATTTGTTCCGCACCGTGGTGGATGAAGTGCGCGCCAAAACGGACATCCCGATTATTGTCAAGCTCGCCCCCAACGTGGCGGACATTAAAGCATTCGCCAAAGCGGCCGAAGAGTGCGGCGCCGACGGATTGGCGATTATGAATTCCTATCCCGCCATGGCGATCGACATCGAAACGCGCAAGCCGCAGCTGGCCAATCGCACCGGTGGACTCTCCGGCCCGGCGATTAAGCCGATTGCGATCAAGCTGGTCTGGGAGGCCGCGCAGGCGGTCAAGATTCCGATCATCGGAATGGGTGGAATAACTGAGCCCGAAGATGCCGTGGAATTTATTATGGCCGGAGCCACCGCGGTGGCGGTCGGCACCGCGAACTTCACCGACCCGTCCAGCGCGCTGCGTGTGATCGACGGGTTGGAACGCTGGATGGCGGGCAAGAACATCGGCTCGGTTGCCGAGCTTCGCGGAACGGTTGAGGCGTGAAACGCCGCGGGTTGTTCATCGGGCTGAGTGTTGTACTGGCCGCTGTGACAATCAGCAGTCTTTTGTTTACGCCCGCATTGAGCCGACTGCAGGCGATCCCCGCACATGCTCAGCTGATCTACAGCAAGCAGTCGCCCGATAATCTACTCACCGTTTTTCCAAACCTCGGAAAAACCGGATCTGGATTTCCCAAACATTGGAAAAACTGTCTTCACACATTGGAAAACTATCCATTGACGGTGGCGGCCGTGCCGTTCGGCGGGCGTGAGCGGCGCGACACCTGGGTGGTGGTGAGCGAGCTGGGCGCTCCGGCGGCGGTGGCATTGCGCTGGCGGATGATGCTGCTTGCCCCGCAAGGGATCTCGCCAGCGCGGCCCTATGCGGCGTGGTTGGTCTGGAAGGTGGAACATCCGTCGCTCCCGTCCTGGATGAAGGTGCGCTTTGCGATTACGGAGGGGCTACTGATTTGTTCGATTTCAAGCGACAGCCACGACATTTACAGATTGCTGGATACCGCGGATGGACGCGCCGCCTCGCGGGCTCCGTAGCGGCGGAGATTATACCAAATTCAGATAGCTTTCGGTATTTGCAGGCGGGACGCCTGCGGTACGTATCGCAGGCGTCCCGCCTGCCTTGTCCCGAAACCAAACTGAAATTGGTATTATTCCTCAATCCCCGCGTCGGCGACTTTCATGGAGGGGTAGCCCACCAGCTGGGTCAGTCGTTTCATCAGTTCTTTCATGCGCTGTCCGCTTTCGCAGGCGAGCTCCAACACCTCTTTGCGGATATCCGGCGGCGTGCTGTCCTTCAGGGCGGCTTCAATGGATACGGTGATGACCGTCAGGGGTTGAGACAGCGTGAGCGCAAGATTGGCGAGTTCGCTCAGGAGTTCGGCCCGGCTCTTTTTACTCTTGCGGGCTTCGGGCGGTTTGCCGACATCTTCTTCATGCTGCTCAACCTGTTCTTCCAGTGATTCGACTTGTTTGGTCGCCTGTGCAGCGGTCTCTTCAACCGTTTCCCGCACCTCTTCAACCGTGCTTTTGATGATTTCGGGCGGGATGTCGTCGAGGTCCATAATGGTTTCGAGCTTATCGAGCACGATCGCCAGTGCGCCCATATCGAGGCCTTCTCCACTTCCGCCATTGCCGCCGCCGCCCGGGCCGCCGCCTTCTCCGTCACCCGAACCGCCGGAGCGGCGGTTCTGGATCATCAGACGGTTCCATTCCTCCTCCGGAATTTCCGATGAGCTGAGCATCTGCCGGGCTTTTTCTTCGCCGTATTCGCGGACGTAGCGGAGGATATCCATCTCCACTTTGGTGATTTTTTTCTGCTGCTCAACAAAGCGCGCGGCGAGGATTTCCACCTGCCGCTGTTCTTCGGCCTCGCGCAGGGCTTCGAGAATATGTGCGTCGATTTCCGGCTGTTCTTCTCCAACGGCATTGCGGATTTTGTCGACGACGGTTTTTTCGAGCAGAAGCATGGCTTTGTGAAGGTTCGCTTTGCCCGTTGGGGACTTATATTTTCTCTGCTCGTGCAGACCGTCGTAGGTTTTGCGCAGACACCCGATCACGATGTCGGCCAGCGATTCGCCCTGGTCTATCGACTGGGCGGATTGCCGGATGTCGGCGGATTCCATGATGAGCTGGCCGAGCTTCTCGGGGTCGGCAACCAGTTCCTGCAGGTCGTCGCCCGGCGTGTCCGTTGCGCCCGGCGCTCCTTTAAGGAAGGCGACAATCTGTTCAACCTTGATGGTCGGCTCCGGGTTTTTTTTTATTTCTTCTTCCGGCTCTTCGGGGGGCGCTTCTTTTTCTGCTTCTTCGGCTCCTTTTTTGGAGAAGACCCCGGCGCCGGCGTTGGCGCCGTCTTCCAGACCGTCTCCCGGGCCGTCGCCGTCGCCGACAAGGCGCTGCCCTTCGTGCTGCGCCACATATTGAACCTTATCGGCCTTGATATTTACCAGACCGGCGGCATCGAGCCGTTCTTTGATCGGCATGTGTGCTCCACCGCCAGACGAACACAGCGCGTCGAGCAGTTGGCCCAGTTCTTCTGTAGATACTCCTTTTCGAAAAACGAGATGGGGAACATCGAGGGCAATAAACCGCCGCTCCAGGGCCCGCAGGTGAACCGTATACTCGGTGAGCATTTTGTCGTTGATGGTCAGGGTTTTGTTGAACAGACCGAGCATCACCATTTCATCTTTTTCCAGCGCGTCGCACAGGCTGCGGCGCGCCTCTTCCAGAGGAGTGGCAATGGACGGGTGGTTCATCCCGTAGATGGAGGCGATACTGAGCATTTTTCCGAAACTGCTCAGTGCCTGCATCATTTCAGTGCTGCAACACTCATCGTTTTTTTCATCCATAATATGGTAGCCTCCGGAGATTGCAGTGTAAGAAATAACGATAGCGGTTTCGACAGCAAAAGAATAAATGTTGCCGGGCTGGCGGTCTTTCTGTGTGTAAAGGGTCTTTGTATTGAATCTTTGAGGTTGGCTCCGCCTGTGAGGCACGCCATGATATGCGGAATGGTTCACTCTGTCGTTTGGCAGAAAAAGGGAGAAACTTATGAAAAAACGGATCGTTTTTATACTGACATCTGTCCTGTTGATGCTGGCGGGCTGCAAAACGACTGAGCCGGAAAAAACAACGCCGGTCTCATGGGAAGAACAGCAGGCGTATCTGAGGAAAGTGCGTGACCCGCGTGTTTTCGGGCTGGGAATTTACCAGACCCCGTCCGGGGTGGAGATTCGCGGCGGCGGCCGGTTGCATCCTGCGCAGGCAGAGGCGTTGCCGATGTTGGTAGACGAACCGTTCCGGCCGGTGGTGAATCTGCATGGGAATTTCGGCGTGCAGTGGCCGGTGTTGCTGGATTGCGCGTCTTCCGCGAGCCTGATGGAATTCAATACGGCACGAAAAGCCGGCGCCTTGGCGGTCGGGGAGCAGCGGGTGCCGAAGCTGGCGACACGCCCGGGCGATGAGATTCCATCTTGCTTGTCGCTGATTCCGTCTCTTCGGCTGGGGCAGCTGTTTGTGGAGAGCCCGCTGGTCTATGTTCGACTGGCAAACGGGCCGCTCGGCCCGGCGGCCCGGGAAATTGAGGAGCCGGTTTTGAGGGGGGTTGTGGGATGGAATATTTTACAGAAGTTGGAGCAGATTCAGTTTGTATATTCTGTGGGGCATGTCGTGTTGAAGACAACGGAGGCGTATGAGCCCAACCCCGCGTTGGTTGTGGCTGAACTTCCGCTGGTGAAGTATGCCGGCGTCTGCGCAGTGCGCGGGACGGTGGACGGGCAAGACGGGGTCATTCTGATCGATCCGGCCGGAGACTTTGAGGTGGCTGCTTCTTCGGGGGGCGGGGTTTCTATGCTGCAGCTCGGAGAGAATTTTTCGTTTTCGAATCCGGCGGTTTCGGTGTTGCCGGGAGAGGTGCGCATTGGCGCGCGTCTGCTGCAGAATTACCGGGTCACCATCTGTCCGCAGGCTGACAAAATCTATTTCGAAACTAAACCGGTTTTCTCTGAGAATTGATTTTTCTATTCGGGGTCGGATATGCCGAGCAGTTTATCTATAGCCGCTTCCAGCTTGACCAGTGTGACCGGTTTTTCAAACACCTGGCAGGCTCCGAACCGTTTGGCCAGCGGCAGGAAGTTCATGGGCGAGGTCTGCATGCCGCCGGAGATGGCAATGATGGGCAGCGTCGGGTCGTAATCGCGAATGGCCTGCACCAGTTCGAGGCCGTCCATTTCCGGCATCATGATATCTGTAATGATCAGATCCGGCGCTTCTTTTTTCATTTTGGCTAAGCCTTCTTTGCCGTTCGAGGCCGTCTCCACCCGGTGGTTCAGGTGGATCAAAAACTGCTCAAAAACTTTTTTGATCGCTTCATCATCATCGATAACTAAAATGTGAGCCATGTGATACCTCCGTGGGAGCTAAGGTTAACCTTTTAATATTTGATTGACCAGATGTAACAGGTTGACAATGGAAAACGGTTTTTCAAGGAAAAAGAGATTATTCCGGCCTACCGTCGAACTTTTAATGCGATTGACCGGGTGGCCGCTGCAGAGCAAAACCTTGAGGTTCAGATTTTTTTGGAGCAGGGCGGCGGCCAGATCGGTCCCGGTTTTACCCGGCAGAATCACATCACTGAACAACAGGTCAAACCGTCCATTTTCTTTGTCAAAAAGGATCTCGGCCTCTTCAGCAGTTGACGTGACCGTAACGACATATCCCGCTTTTTGCAGGGTGTTTTTGGATAAAATCTGGGTGGCGGCATCATTTTCGACAACGAGGATTCGCTCGCCGTGGCCTGTTTCGTGGCGTGCGGGTTTTGTCGCTTCGCGTGGCGAACGGCACCGGTGCGTCGGCAGATACATTTTGAAGGTCGTTCCCCGGCCCGGTTCGCTATAGACATCAATCCAGCCTTTGTGATCCTGAATAATCCCGTAAATAGCGGCGAGTCCCAGTCCGGTTCCCTGTCCCGGGGGTTTGGTACTGAAAAACGGTTCAAAAATATGCTCGATGATGTCGGATTGGATTCCGGTGCCGGTGTCACTGATGATCAGGCAGGCAAACTCTCCTTCTTGAATAGAGGCCGTGGCATCTTCTGCCAGGAAACATATATTTTCTGTCTTGAGCGTCAGCACCCCCCCCTGCGGCATGGCGTCGCGGGCGTTGAGAACCAGGTTCAGAATGGTTCGCTCCATCTGTCGGGAGTCGGCTTCAACCAGATTTAGTTTCGGTTCAAGATCGGTTTTGATCTCAATGGCTTCACCGATAATGCTTTTGGCGAAACTGAGCGTGTTCCGAATGGCGTCGTTCAGGTTGACCGGTTTAAAGTCAACATTTTGTTTGCGGCTGAAGGCCAGAAGCTGCCGCGTCAGGTCTGCGGCATGCTGGGCGGCTTTCTGAATTTCGAGTACATTGTTTCGCGGTTGTTCTGCGCGCTCATCAAGAGTCATCAGAAGCAGTTCGCTGAAGCCGAGGATGGCCTGTAGAATGTTGTTGAAGTCGTGAGCGATGCCCCCCGCCAATTGACCGACGGCTTCCATTTTCTGAACCTGCTGCATCTGCTCTTCCCGCAGCAGCTCTTTGGTGATATCGCGCTTAACCGCAACAAAATTGGTGACGTCCCCATTTGGATCCTTAACCGGCGCAAAGGAGGCCTCCTCGGTGAAGAGGGAGCCGTCTTTGCGTTTATTGACAATCCGTCCCTCCCAGATTTGTCCGGCGAGCAGGCGTTTCCACATGGCGGCATAAAATGCCTCGTCGTGTGCTCGGCTTTTTAGGATGCGTGGATTCTGCCCGAGGGCCTCTTCGCGCGTGTAGCCGGTGATGGTGGTGAACGCCGGGTTCACATACTGAATGGTTCCCTTGATGTCGGTAATCATCACTGTTTCCGGAGATTGTTCGATAGCGGTGGACAGACGCCGCAGTTCCTCTTCGGTTTTTTTGCGCTCGGTGATGTCTCTGAACTCGACCGTCCGAACCCGTTTGCCTTTGTAGAGAACGTTCCTGGCTTCCACTCGCACGGGGTATGTCTCCCCGTTCTTACGCAGCCCGGTTGCCTCATACGGTTTTTCATCGCCAGCCTGAATCCTGTCCATGACCACGTCGCGCGAGTCTTCCGCGATCAGCTCCGTCACGCCGTTCATGCCGATCAATTCTTCTTCTGAATAGCCGGTGATGATCGATAAGCCGTGATTGCATTCCAGAATAATCCCGTTGTCGTGAATTGCGATCCCTCCAAAGGATGCGTCATGCAGGGATTTAAATCGTTCTTCGCTTTCCCGCAGGGATTGTTCGGTTTTCTTTTGGTCGGAAATAAAACGGGCCTGCTGCATGTTCTGATAGGCGGAGGTGGAGAGCTGATTGGCAAGGGTGGACAGCGCCTGTGCGATTTTTTCAAATTTTTCGCGCGGCATGGCGGGAACGTTGCGGAAGGCTTCAATAAAGACCGTTTCATCCATATCGATTTCTCTGGCGTAAGCCCGCATCTGGTCTTCGGTCTGGGTTTCGTCGCGCACCTGACCGATCAGCCAACTGGCAATGTGCTTGCCGCCGACCATAATGTTTGAGCCAGCATCCCAGAGCCCAGCGCTCATACAGGGTTGAATGAGAGGTCCGCCGGGGTGGCGTGCTCCGATGGCTTTGTCTGATTTCAGGCACTTGGCGCACCCTTTTTCCGTTGCCCGGATCAGTTTGCATAGATCGATAAAGTTGCTGGGTTCGGTGATGGGGGTTCCGTCGGGACGGAGGATGAGAGCCGCCGTTCCTGTCGCATCCGAGAACTCGTCCTGAATGCGCTGGATATCTTTCAGGTTGAACAGCTGTTCGAATGTAATGTCTTCGCCGCCTTCCAGCGGGCGGGTTAGAGCGAGGATCTGTTTTTCAATCGCTTCCTGCATCCGTTTGCGCTCGGTGATGTCGGCATAGGTGTTCAGCGTGCCGATGATCTTCCCGGTCGTATCTTTGAGAGGGAACTGACTGACGTTAATCCAACGGGTACTGCCGTCGGGCAGAACCTGACACTCATCATCGTAGAGTCTCGGCATACCGGATTCGATCACTTTGCGATCATTGGCTATAAACGCCTCCGCCTGCTCTGCCCAAGGCATGTCAAAGTCGGTTTTGCCGATCATCTGATCCGGATGGTCGAGGCCGGCATCCTGCGCAACAAGGATGTTGCAGCCTATGTAGCGGGAGTCGAGATCTTTCCACCACACGCGGTTAGGCAAGGTGTCGATGATGTTGTACAGCAGCTGACGAGACTCCTCCAGCGCCAGTTGAGCCAGTTTGCGGTCTGTGATGTCGGCATAGGCTCCCATCACGCCGAAGATCTTCCCGGCCGTATCTTTGAGAGGGACTATGCTGACTTCAATCCAACGGATGCTGCCGTCTTCCAGAACCTGACGCTCAGGCTCGTAGAGCCTCGGTTCACCGGATTCGATCACCTCGCGGTCGCTGGCTATAAACGTCTCCGCATGCTCTGCCCAGGGCATGTCAAAGTCGGTTTTGCCGATCAGCTGATCCGGATGGTCGAAGCCGGCATCCTGCGCAACAAGGATGTTGCAGCCCATGTAGCGGGAGTTAAGATCTTTCCACCACACGCGTTGAGGCATGGTGTCGATGATGTTGCTCAGCAGTTGACGAGCCTCCTCCACCGCCTGCTGAGCCTGGTTTCGTTCTGTAACGTCGATATAGGTGCTCAGCGTGCCGATGATTTCCCCGTTCGTATCTTTGAGAGGGAACTGGCTGACGTTAATCCAACGGGTCGTGCCGTCTGCTAGCACCTGAAGCCGATCATCGGTGAACCTTGGCATGCCGGATTCGATCACGCTGCGGTCGTTGGCTATAAACCTCTCCGCCTCATCTGCCCAGATCATGTCAAAGTCGGTTTTGCCGATCAGCTGATCCGGATGGTCGAGGCCGGCATCCTGCGCAACATGGATGTTGCAGCCCAAATAGCGGGAGTCGAGATCTTTCCACCACACGCGATCAGGAATGGTGTCGATGATGTTGTGCAGCAGCTGACGGGATTCCTCCAGCTCCTGCTGAGCCTGTTTGCGTTCGGTGATGTCCTGTATGGCCCCATGCATTCGGATGGGGGTTCCTTCTTTATCAAATTCGAGTTCGCCTGTGCCGTGAACCCAGCGTTCCGCGCCGTCGTCAATCCGGATGATTTTATATTCCTTGTCAAAAGAGGTTTTCTCTTTTATGACCGATTCGTGGCACGCAGTCACTTCATCGAGGAAGTCCGGATGAATAAAGCCCGCCCAACTCTCTATGGTGTGCGGATAGGTTTCGTCGATCCCGAATATTTTGTAAAATTCCGGTGAGCACGCCCATTGGCTCTTCTCGATTTCGTCCACGTTCAGAGTGGTTGAATAAGAGCAGATATGCGCCACAGATTGCGAGTTGCGCATCATTTCTTCGCTGGCGCGCAGCTCGGCGGTGCGTTTTTCAATCTGGTGTTTGAGCAGGCGGTTGATTCCGAACAGCAGGATCGTCGCGCTGCCGATTCCATAGGCGATAGTCCAGAACCAGACGGGAAGGGGGCGTGGCGTATCGTCGAAAGCGCCCAGCCATTTATTATAAATTGTTTTGTATTCTCCGGTTTCCTGCAGTTGCCGCAGACCGTTGTCGAGGAGGTGCAGCAGTTCGCTATCTCCTTTTTGAACAGCAAAACAGTATTCCGCCTTCATCAGGCGGGGCTCGGCTTCGCGTATATTGTCCCAGCCGTTTTTATGAATCCAGTAAAGCCCCGGGATATGATAGCCCAGGACAAAATCCACTTTTCTATCCGCCAGCAGAGCCAGCGACTCTTCCTCGCTTTCCGCGACGGTCAGCGTGTCTCCCCAACCCTGCGCCAGTGCATATTCATTCAGCATATCGCCCTTTTGAACTGCGATGCGGTGACCTTTCAGGTCGGCGGCGGCATAGGACGGGGCTCCGGTTCGGGTGAAGACCGACGCATACATCACCGAATGCGGCAGAGAGAAGTCCAGGACCTGATCCCGTTCCGGCGTATAGAGCATACTGGTGATATCCAGTTCGCCGTCCATCATTTTGCGTTGGACTTCACTCCAGGGGTCAGGCCGGAAGGCAATCTCGATGCCGGTTTTTTCAGCAATCGCCTGAAGTAATTCGACATGGAAGCCGGCGGGCTGCCCCTGTTCATCGAGAAACATATAGGGCGGATAGGTCGGGTCATCGCCGTAAAGCAGAACCCGTGAGCGCGCGGCGATGGCTTCACCCGCGCCAAGCCATTTGTTCATGAGGCGGCGATGCGTTCCGCTGGCCACAACAATCGCCAGCCCCTCGTTGAGTTCGGCGAGCAGTTCCGCATTGCCTTCGGTAACGGCGAAACAGAAATCCTGCTTAAATTCCTCGTTCGGTTTCCCGACCACCTTGATATTGCGGATATCGAGTTGTTTAAGCAGAGAAACGCCCATCAGTTTTTGCGCAATCACAGCGTCAGCTTCACCGGACGAGAGCAGGTTGAAGGCCTCTTCAAAGGTGGTTGTGCTGATGATCTGATCGGAAAGTTTTGCGCGCAGCACATACTCCTCCGCGTTGTCGCCCGTCATCACCGCGATCTTTTTTCCGGGCAGATCGGACAGGCTCTGAATCGCAGTTTCGTCGTTCCGGACAAACAGCGCACCGTGCAGGGTCAGATAAGGAAACGTGAAATCGAACAGCACTTCCCGTTCGGGTGTGCGGCCCACCAGCGGCAGAACATCCAGCTCGTCCGCGGCCAGCTCATTTTTGATCTGATTCCACGGGGCGGTTTGAAAAGAGGCCTTCCGGTTTACTTCAGACAGCGCCGCCCGCAGCAGTTCAACCGCAAATCCGTCTGCACTGCCATCCGGGTTGACTATAGAAAACGGCGGGTAGTTCGGCTCGGCGGCTGAGCGCAGCGTCTGGCTGAAGCTCAGGCCCGAACCGAAAACCAAAAAAAACAGCAACAGGATGCGAATGGATTTTTTCATTCTGCAAAATTCTCCGATTCCACCAGAAAGATTGGTTTGCTACGTGCGAGTTAGCAATGATAGCGGGCAACCGAAATAAATCCAACCTTATAGGTGGTTTTGTGCGGGCCGCGCTTTTTTCCAAGCCTTGGAAAATTCGCCGGCGCAATGTCCACCGGCTGGAAAAGCGCTCCGCCGCGTTGCTCCTGTACTTGTCAGGTGTTGAGCTCCCTGCCGCATATCTGTGCGGCTTCTCTCTCGGGGGCCGGGTGAAAAAAGCGCGGGCCGCCAAGCTATAGCCTTCCATTGGGCGGGGAAATCGGGTAAAAACCTGTCCTTATGGGAAAAGCAAATGTCAATATGATCTGTGATGTGGCGGAACTGACCTCTCTGTTTGAGAAGAGCAACAGCCTGGATGATTTTCTGCAGGCGGCCGTCAGCACGGTGGCCTACCACATGCAGGCGGCGGTCTGTTCGATCTATATTTATGATGACGCCAGCCGGATGCTGACGCTGCGCGCCACGCAGGGGCTTAGCGCCGATGCGGTGGGTAAGGTTCAGCTGCGCCTCGGGCAGGGGATTGCCGGGCTGGCGCTGAAGGAGCTGCGGTCGATCTGTACGGGGTGCGCCTCGAAAAGTCCGAGTTTTGAGCCGGTGGATGGGATTGGCGAGGAGAAGTATCAGGCGTTTCTGGCGGTGCCGATCCGCCGGCAGCTCAAGCGCGTCGGGGTGCTGACGGTGCAGGACACCGAGGCGGATTATTTTGATGGCGCAGACGAGCAGGCGCTGCGCGCGATTGCCGGCCAGCTGGCCACGGTGATTGAAAACGCGGATCTGCTGATGGCGCTGCACCGGCAGGAGGATGTGCGACCGGTGCAGGTGACTCCGGTGAGCAAGATGATTAAGGGCCGGTCGGGCAGCAGCGGTGTGGCGCGCGGGATCGGCAGTATGGTGGTCTCGGGTCGCGCCGGCCGTTTCCGCAAGCATGAATCGACACCGGATGAGTTAACGCTGGACGATTTTGAGCGCGCGCTGAAAGCCAGTGAGCAGCAGCTGGCGGACCTGCAGCGCGAGGCCGCCGTGACTTTGTCGGACGTGGCGCAGCTGATTTTCAGTGCCCATTTACTGATTCTGGCCGATGACGAGTTTTCCGGCGCGATCCGTCGGCAGATTCAGGAGGGAATCCATCCTGCCGATGCGCTGGTGGATGTGGTGAACCGCTATATTGATATTTTTTCGGCCAGCCCGAACCCGCGCCTGCAGGAGAAGGTGCACGACCTCAAAGACCTCGGCCATCGTCTGATGGAAAACCTGATTGGCGGAGAGCGTGCGCCCGGAGACTATACCGGGCAGATTATTCTGGCCGATTCGCTGCTGCCGTCCGACGTGCTCAAGCTGGCCACGGAAAAGGCGGAGGGCTTTGTGGTGCAGGGCGGTATGACCTCACACATCGCCATTATCTGCCGCTCACTGCAGAAACCGATGGTGATGGTGGATGCGCAGCAGTTCGATCTGTTCACGGAATCCTGTGAATTGCTGATCGATGGTTCCGCGGGGACGGTTTATATCCAGCCGTCGGAGGAGGTGTTGAAGGAGTACGTCAAACATCAGCGCCGGGCCGACGCGCTGGAGGCGGCTCCGCCGATGAATCCGGAGAGCCATACGGCCGACGGCACCCGCATTCAGTTGTTCGCCAATATCAACCTGCTCAGTGATCTGAAGCTGGCGGATAAGTTCAACGCAGAGGGGGTCGGCCTCTATCGCAGTGAATTTCCGTTTATTATCCGTAACGATTTCCCTTCGGAAGAGGAGCAGTATCGGGTGTACAGCCGCATTGTGGAGGCGATGGGCGAGCGCGAGGTGACCTTCCGCGCGTTGGATATCGGCGGCGATAAGCTGCTTTCCTATCAGGATGAGGTGGAGGAGGCCAATCCGTTCCTCGGTCTGCGCGGAATCCGGTTTCTGCTCAAAAACAAAGAGGTGTTTGCTGAACAACTGCGCGCCATGCTGCGCGCCGGTGTCGGCGGGCACTCCCGGATCATGTTCCCGCTGATTTCCTCGGTGGACGAGTTTGTGGAGGCGCGGGAGTTGGTGAAGCAGTGTATGGGCGAGCTGGACCAGCGCGGAGTGGAATACAACCGTGACACCCAGCTCGGCGTGATGATCGAGCTACCGTCGGCGGTGGTGCTGGTCGAAGACTTGGCCCATGAAGTCGACTTTATGTCGATCGGAACCAATGATCTGATTCAGTATATGCTGGCGGTTGACCGGACCAATGAGATGGTTTCCAGCCTTTACCTCTCCCATCATCCGGCCATTTTGCGGGCGATTGACCGCGTGGTATCGGTGGCGCGCAACCACCGCAAAGATGTGTCGATCTGCGGCGATATTGCGCGCGACCCCAAAATGATTCCTTTTTTGCTGGGAGTCGGAATTCGAAAGATCAGTATTTCTCCCCGGCAGATGGTTGAGATTCAGCAGGCCATAGAAGCGGTCAGCATGCAAAAAGCGGTTTATGCCGCCCGTCAGATGCTGGAGTTGAGTCGGATTTCTGAAGTGGAATCATTTTTAAATAATACATAAATGTACATAAAAACAGCCTAGATACATTTGTGTAACACAAAGGGTCTGGCGCGTTTATTCTGCAAACTCATTATTATAAACGTTTTACGTTTTCAGCTTTTCTGAATAATTTCTTTGGCCTATTTCGTGCTTAAAGGGAGACCATATCGCCGGTGACAGAGGCGGGTTTGGATGTTCAACCTAAAGGAGAAGTTATGAAAGTATGGAAAAAAGCACTGCTGATGGCGGCCGTTCTGGCGCTCGGAGCAGGAGCCTTTGCGGAAGAGGCGGAGCCGGCTGTAACGGCTGCCGATGCCATGTTTACGGCCAATAATATCTGGATGATGGTTTCCATCTTCCTGGTGTTTATCATGCATCTGGGTTTTGCCACGGTGGAAACCGGTCTGACGCGCGCTAAAAATACCGTTAATATTCTGTTTAAAAACACCGCGATTGTTGCGATCGGTCTGCTGACTTACGCGCTGATCGGGTTCAACCTGATGTACCCGGGTGATTTCAACATCATCTCAGGTATTTTCGGTTTTGCCGGATTCGGCGTGGTGGCTCCCGAAGGCGCGGCCGGTTTGATTGATTATGCCGGCGGAGCCTACTCCTACTGGACCGACTTCCTGTTTCAGGGCATGTTTGCGGCCACAGCGGCCACCATCGTTTCCGGTGCGGTAGCTGAGCGCATCAAACTGCCTTCGTTCCTGATCTTCTCCGCAATCTATGTTGCGATCGTCTACCCGTTCGTCGGTTCCTGGGTCTGGGGCGGCGGCTGGCTTGCAGAAATGAACTTCCACGACTTCGCCGGTTCTACGCTGGTTCACTCGGTCGGCGGATGGGGTGCACTGGCCTCAGTCATACTGCTCGGCCCGCGCCTCGGTAAATATGTTAACGGCCGGACTAAAGCGATCATGGGCCACAACATGCCGCTGGTCACCATCGGGGTATTCCTGCTGTGGCTCGGCTGGTTCGGTTTCAACGGAGGTTCTGTGCTTTCCGGCGATCCGGGCGGCGTATCCTACGTGCTCGTCACCACCTCCATGGCTGCGGCGGCTGGTATTATCGGCTCAATGATGGCCACGTGGACGATCCAGAAAAAACCGGACCTCACCATGGTGCTCAACGGCTGTTTGGCCGGCCTGGTCGGAATCACCGCCGGCGCGGACGTGGTTTCGGTTTCTGCTTCGATTTTAATCGGCCTGATCTGCGGCACGGTTGCTGTGGTTTCCGTTATGATGTTTGACAAGCTCAAGATTGACGACCCGGTCGGTGCGACCACCGTCCATCTGGTCTGCGGGATTCTCGGAACGCTGTTTGTCGGCGTGTTCAGCCCGGACTACACGCTTGGTGTGCAGGCGCTCGGGGTCTTGGCGTATGGTGCATTCTGCTTCCCGGCCGCCTTCCTGATCATGTTCATTCTCAAGAGCACTATCGGTATTCGCGTCAGCGAAGAGGAAGAGCTCAAGGGGCTCGACATCGGCGAGCACGGTATGGAGGCCTATAGTGGATTCCAGTTCTTCACCAACAGCTAATTCAAAGGAGAAAATAGTATGAAACTGATTATTGCATATATTCAGCCTGACAGGCTCACCGCGGTGAAGCAGGCGCTGTACGAAAAAGAAATTTTCAAGATGTCGGTCACCAACGCACTGGGTTGCGGGCAGCAGAAGGGCTACCACGAAACCTATCGCGGCGCCGACATCGAAGTGAATCTGCTTAAAAAGGTTCGTCTCGAGATTGCCGTGAACTCCGAGTTTGTCGAGCCGACGATTGAGGCCATTATTTCCGGGGCCCGCTCCGGAAATATTGGGGATGGAAAAATCTTTATCCAGAACCTTGAAGAGTGTATACGAATCCGTACGGGGGAAAAAGGAAACGACGCGATTGGTTAATCGAAGTTGATTTCGCGAAGAGTGTGTCCGGCCGGCCTGATCGGGGGAGGAGGGTCGGCGGATGCATTCAAATAGACCAGGAAAAACAACGAAAGAGAGAGATAATGAAGAAAACATTGATCCTTATGACAATCGCCGCTTTTGCGGCAGTGGCTGCTCAGGCTGCCGAAGTCAGCACGTATGTTGATTTCGCCAGTGCTTACGTATTCCGTGGTGTCACCCTGAACAACGGATTCGTCATGCAGCCCGGCGCTGAAATCTCCGGATTCCCGATCGACGAGGAATACGGCGCGTTCGCCATCGGTATCTGGGCCAACTACGACATCGATCCGATCGACAGCAATGGATCCGATGTGTCTGAAATCGACTACTACCTCTCCTACACCCTGCCGATTGACGCGCTGGATGTCAGCGTGGCGTACACCGAGTACACCTACCCGGAAAGCGGCAACAACGCAGATAAAGAAATCGCCCTGAGTCTTGGCTCTGAGATCGGAACTAACGGTCTATACAGCTCCATCACCTTCAACTACGGTGTTGGCGGCGCGGTTGAGAACAACCTCTACATCGAAGCTGCACTCGACTATGAAATGGAACTCAGCGATGCGCTGACCGCTTCTGCGGGCGCAACCGTTGCTTACCTTGTCAACGATACAGGATCCGATGGGTTCCATAACGCGACCGCATCGCTTGGGCTGGGTTATGCCCTGAACGAGAACTGGTCGCTCGGAGCCGGACTCACCTACATTGCACAGCTCGACAGCGATGTGTTAACTGATCCTACGCCGACTGCCGCCGGCTACGATGTAGACCTCGTTGCCAGCGTCGGGATCTCCTGCAACTTCTAGTTAGAAGCTCACGGAAGACCGGAAGCGCCCCGCATTCGCGGGGCGCTTTTTTTTATGCGGTCGACGGGGTAGCGCCTTGGGCTTTTCTTTGGATGAATGCGCGGCGTGGGCTTCACACCCCGTTGTGAGGCGCCGTCCGGGGCGGTTCCGAATGCCACGGCTTTGGTGAGAACCCCGGATTCACCTGACGAAATCTACAAGCCCCACAAACGTGCCGTCAAAAATGTATTTAAAATGCGTATAGTTACATATTTGTGCTTAAAATAATCCCGCTATCAAAAAAGTAAACAGTCAAAATATGCTTAATATTCTCATTATCAACGTCTTATGAATTAAGCATATTTTTAGGCATATATTTTGCTAATTAAACGGCAAGTGATTTTGCAGAGGGTCTGCAAGGTAATTGGTAGAAACCTTCGAACGAAAGAAAGAGAGGAAAGGAAAGTACCATGAAGAAGATGATACGTATAATGGGTGTATTGGCGGTGCTGGCTTGTCTGGCCATTCCGGTGCATGCCGACGAAGTAGTGACAGCAGAGACCGTGGCCGCGGAGAGCGGTTACGCGATTGACAATATGTTTCTGCTGTTGGGCGCGATTCTGGTGATTTTTATGCAGCCGGGATTTGCGATGGTGGAATCGGGATTCAACTCCGCGAAAAACGCGGTGAACATCCTGTTTAAAAATGTAATGGACCTGTGTATCGGCGTGTTGCTGTACTTCCTTTTTGGATACGGCATCATGTACGGTGATGCGATCCTCGGCGGCTTTATGGGCTGGGGCGGCATGGGAATCGGCGGAATCGGCGGCGACGTGGCAGCCGGTTCGCTGACTCCGCAGTGTGACTTCCTGTTCCAGGTTGCCTTCGCTGCAACGGCCGCAACGATTGTATCGGGTGCGGTGGCAGGGCGCCTTAAATTTTCTGCTTATCTGATCTACAGTGCCATTTTGACCGGCCTGGTGTATCCGATCAGCGGTTTCTGGAAATGGGGCGGCGGCTTCCTCGATGCCATGGGTTTCTATGACTTCGCCGGTTCGCTCGTTGTGCACGCAGTCGGTGGTTTCGCCGGTCTGGCCGGTGCCATTGTACTCGGCCCGCGTATCGGACGCTTTACTGCCGATGGTAAATCCAAAGCGATGCCGGGGCACAACCTGCCGCTCGCCGCGCTGGGTGTATTCATCCTGTGGGTAGGCTGGTACGGATTCAACCCCGGTTCGCAGCTCGCCATTGTCGGTGCGGATAACACCAACGCCGTCATGTTGATCGCGGTCAACACCACGCTGGCCGCTGCCGCCGGTGGATTCCTTGCCATGATCACCACCTGGATTCTACATAAGAAACCGGACCTCACGATGGCCCTCAACGGTATCTTGGCCGGTCTGGTCGGTATTACCGCCAACTGTGACTCTGTCACCAACGTCGAAGCGATCGTTATTGGTGTGATTGCCGGTATCCTGGTTGTTCTCGCCATTAAAATGCTCGACCTGCTCAAAATCGACGACCCGGTTGGAGCCTTCCCGGTTCACGGTGTTTGCGGAGTCTGGGGTGGTCTGGCCACCTGGATCTTCGGTGGACATCCGATGGTTGCACAGATTGTCGGCTCGGTTGTTATTCCGATCTGGGCGTTTGTCACTATGTTTATCCTGTTCAGCATCCTGAAGAAGCTGGGCGCTCTGCGTGTTTCTCCGGAAGAGGAACTCCGCGGTCTGGATATTGGCGAACACGGCGAAGAGGCCTACAACGGCTTCCAGCTCTGGACAACCCAGTAAGTTAACCCTTTAGCGAATATAAGGAGAATAAAATGAAACTGATCATTGCTTACATACAGCCCGACAAGCTCACCGCGGTGAAGCAGGCGCTGTACGAAAAAGAAGTATTCAAAATGTCGGTCACCAACGCACTGGGTTGCGGGCAGCAGAAAGGCTACCACGAAACCTACCGCGGAGCGGATATCGAAGTGAATCTGCTCAAGAAGGTCCGTCTGGAGATTGCGGTGAATACTGATTTCGTCGATTCGACCATCGACGCGATCATCAGCGGCGCACGCTCCGGGAACATCGGAGACGGTAAAATTTTCGTACAGGATCTTGTGGAGTGTATCCGCATCCGTACGGGAGAAAAAGGAGCCGACGCAATCGGCTGAACATCCGAAACCAGAGTGCGCCCGGTCGGTCTGATCGGGGGAGAAAGGGCCGGCGGGCGTGCTCACCTACATCTCAACAACAACAAAAACAAAAAGGAAAATAGAATGAAAAAAGGAATCGTAATTATGACCCTTGCCGCTTGCGCGGCTGTTGCCGCCCAGGCCGCCGACGTGAGCACGTATGTGGACTTCGCCAGCGCCTATGTCTTCCGTGGTGTCACCCTGAACGACGGATTTGTGATGCAGCCCGGTGCGGAGATTTCCGGATTCCCGATTGACGAAGCGTACGGTTCGCTCGCTATCGGTATCTGGGCCAACTACGACATCGATGCCATCGACAGCGAGGGGTCCGATTTCTCTGAAATCGACTACTACATCTCCTACACCCTGCCGGTCGAAGCGCTGGATGTCAGCGTGGCGTATACCGAGTACACCTATCCGGAAAGCGGAGACAATGCAGATAAGGAACTCAACCTGACCCTCGGATCCGCTATTGGAACCAACGGTCTCTATGCCTCTGTTGGCTTCAACTACGGTGTCGGCGGAGCAATCGAAAAAGACCTCTACCTCCAGGGTGCGCTTGACTACGAAATGGAACTCAGCGACGCACTGTCCGCATCGGCCGGTGTGACCGTTGGTTACCTGATCAGCGATACCGGAGCGGATGGCTTCAACGACGCGACCGCATCCATCGGTCTGGGTTATGCCCTGAACGACAACTGGTCGATCGGTGCGGGTCTCACCTACATTGCACAGCTCGACGACGAAGTCCTCAGCGATGACGACTACGATGTCAGCCTCGTTGCCAGTGTGGGCATCTCCTACGACTTCTAATTGAAGTTCAAAGAAGATCGGAAGCGCCCCGCACTCGCGGGGCGCTTTTTTTACGTGATGATGAATGGTGTCTGTGATGTAACAAAGTTGCTTTCCAAGGTTTGCAAAACCGTCTATAATTCAGGCTTTCCCACATTAGGAGAAGCCCATGGACGAACTGCTTAAACTACTGAAGAACAACGCCAAAGAGAGCCCGGAAGATCTGGCCAAACTGCTCGGTCAATCCGTCGAGGATATTATCGCTCAGATTGAGACCTATGAGGCCGAGGGCATCATTCAGGGCTATCAGGCCGTTATTAACGAAGATAAAATCGACGGTGCCCCTGTTACGGCAGCCATCGAAGTGCGCCTGACCGCCGAACGCGAAGGCGGTTTCAACCGGATTGCCGAACGCATCAGCCGCTTCCCCGAAGTGCGCTCCGCATTCCTCATGTCCGGCGGCTACGACCTGCTCCTGTTCGTTAGCGGAAAAACGCTCAACGAAGTCGCCAGCTTCGTCAGCGAAAAGCTGTCCACCCTCAGCGGCGTGGTCGGCACCGCCACCCATTTCATGCTTAAAACCTACAAGAAAAACGACGTGCTCATGCACACACCCGATGAAAACGAACGTCCCCAAATCTCTCCATAGTCGAATCGCCGCTCACGTGCGCGATATTCCGCGTTCGGGCATCCGCGACTTTTTCGATATTGTAAGCTCCCGCGACGACGTGATCAGCCTCGGCGTCGGCGAGCCGGACTTTGTCACGCCCTGGCACATCCGCGAGGCCGCTATTAGCGCTCTCGAACAGGGGGTCACCAGCTACACCTCCAACCTCGGCCTGCTCAGTCTGCGCAAAGAGCTTTCCGGCTATGTCAAAGGCATCACCGGCACCGAATATAATCCGGACAATGAAATTCTGATCACCGTGGGAGTTAGCGAAGCGATGGATCTCGCGTTGCGCGCGCTCATTGAGCCCGGCGACGAGGTGCTCTATCACGAGCCCTGCTACGTTTCGTACAACCCCGTCATCACCTTTGCTCACGGCGTTCCCGTTAAAGTTGAAACCACCGCTGAAAACGGCTTCAAGCTCACCCGCGAACAGCTCGAAGCTAAGGTGACGGACAAAACCAAAGTGCTGATTCTCAACTTTCCGACCAACCCGACCGGCGCCACCCTGTCGCGTAAGGAAACCGAAGAGGTCGCCGCCTTTGCCATCGAACACGATTTGATCGTTCTTTCCGACGAAATCTACGGCGAGCTCTCCTACGACCAGACGCACGTCAGTTTTGTTTCGGTTCCCGGTATGAAAGAGCGCACCGTTTACCTGCACGGCTTTTCCAAAGCCTGGGCCATGACCGGCTTCCGCCTCGGCTTCGCCTGCGCCCCGCCGGAGCTCACGGATGCCATGATGAAAATTCATCAGTACACCATGCTGTGCGCTCCGATCCTCAGCCAGCGCGCCGCGCTCGAGGCCTTGAAGAATCCGGCCGAAGACATTGCTGAAATGCGCGAAAGCTATGCGGTGCGCCGTAATTTCATGCACAGCGCCTTTGCCAATATGGGCATCGATTGCTTCCTGCCCGGCGGCGCGTTCTACATGTTTCCAACCATTGGAAAATTCGGCATGAGCTCTTATGACTTCGCCATGAAACTGCTCGAAGCTGAAAACGTTGCGGTTGTGCCCGGCACTGCGTTCGGCCCCTGCGGGGAGGGCAGCATCCGCTGTTGCTACGCCACCGCGCTGGACGACCTGAAAACCGCTATGCCCCGCATTGCCCGTTTTGTCAGTCAGCTCGGCTGATCGTACGTTTCCAACCATTTCGTCGCGCCGTAATGGAACGAAGGCGGATGGAACGTTTGGCCGTGATGTTTCCAAGCATTGGACACGCGCGAGCGAAGCGACGCATAATTTGCACAGCAAATAATGACCGAAGGGAATGGTTTAGTGAGGCTGGCGCGGAGCGACGGTAGCGCAGCGGCAAAAAAGGGGGGGCGTGAGAGATGAATTGGGGCGCAATTCGGTTCTGGGTGGCGATCATTCTGCTGCTGGATGCTGCGTTCGGGTTGTGGAATCACGACCGGTTTGTCGAAATGGCTCCGAAAATCAATATTCCGCGGATCGCATTTGTCGAAGCCGGAGTGGCGATTTTGCTCCTGATTGTTCATGTCCTGTTTTAATTGACAAGCAGGGGGGCTGTTCTTATGGTTCATCGCTTCTTCCGGAAGGGAGAGGTGTTTTTTTGGTACTGAAAAGGGCTGCCCGATAGTGTAATGGTAGCACACAAGATTTTGATTCTTGGTGTCCAGGTTCGAGCCCTGGTCGGGCAAAATCCACTTTTGGATAAGAAGAACCCTTATAGTAAGGATATAGAAATTGTGAAAATTTTAGCAGGGACAGCACATCAGGACCTGGCGAAACGGATTGCCCAAGCGGCCGGTACGGAGCTTTGCGCAGCCGAGATCAGCCGGTTTCCGGACGGCGAGGTTTTCGTGAAAATCACGGAAAACATTCGCGGTCTCGATGTGTATATCATTCAGCCGACGTCGTTTCCGCCGAATGAAAACCTGATGGAGCTGCTGATTATGATTGATGCGGCCAAGCGCGCATCAGCCAAAAGCATTACCGCAGTTCTTCCTTATTACGGCTATGCGCGCCAGGATCGTAAGGATCAACCGCGCGTTCCGATTACCGCGAAACTGGTGGCCAATCTGCTGGTTGCCGCCGGAACGAACCGTGTGCTGACAATGGATCTGCACGCGCAGCAGATTCAGGGCTTTTTTGACATCCCGGTGGATCATCTCTATGCGGCACCGGTGATTGTGAAGTACTTACGCGAAAAAACGCCCGAAAATCTTGTGGTTGTTTCGCCGGATACCGGCGGAATGAAGCAGGCTGCGGCGTATGCCGATATGCTCGGCGCGGGTCTTGCGGTGGTTGGCAAGGAGCGCAAGAGCGCGGAAAATGTGGAGGCCACCCATCTGGTGGGGAATGTGAAGGGCTGCAATGCGGTGCTGGTGGATGACATGACGTCGACCGCGGGCACGCTGGTGGCGGCGGCTAATCTGCTGGCAGAGGCCGGTGCGGCGTCGATCCGCGCGGCGGTGAGTCATTCCTTGCTGAACCTCAAGGGGGTCGAGCGCCTTGAAAATTCACCGATTGAGGAACTGGTGATTACCGACAGTGTGCCGCAACGCTGTGATGTCGGTGATAAGGTGACGGTGCTTTCGGTGGCGGAGCTGCTGGCCGAGGCGCTTCAGCGTATTCACAACAACAGCTCGGTGACATCACTTTTTAAAATTACGTAGAGGAGAAATGATTATGGACGCGAAATTAATTGTAACAAGCAGGGATAAAAAAGGTTCAGCCAATGTGCGCCGCATGCGCCGCGCCGGCCTGATTCCCGGTGTGATTTACGGCGAAGGCGGCGAAGCCCGCGAAGTGAGCCTTCCGCAACATGAGTTCAAGCTGATGCTTCATCACCATGCCGGTGAACAGATGATGGTCGCTATTGAGATTGACGGGAAAAATGAGTCGGTTCTGTTGAAAGATGTTCAGCATGCTGCGCTTTCTAGCGATATCCTGCATGTGGACTTCCAGAAGGTGTCGTTGACAAAGAAACTCAAGGTTCAAATCGCGATCGAGCTGACCGGGGAAGCCGAAGGCGTTAAAAAAGACGGCGGCGTTCTCGACCACACGCTTTACTCGGTTGAGGTGGAGTGTCTGCCGGATGACATCCTCGAGAAAATCGAAGTGGATGTAAGCTCGCTCAAGATGGGTGATGTGCTGACGGTTAAAGATATCGAGCTCGACACGTCGAAATATGAAATTTTGCTGGACGGCGATACCGCCGTCGCGTCTGTCCTTGCTCCGCGTGTGGCGGTTGAGGGCGAAGAGGGTGAAGAGGGTGCCGAAGGCGCCTCAGCTGAGCCCGAAGTGATTACCGAGAAGAAGGAAGAGGGAGCAGAGTAGTTCTGTTCCCCCGGAGGTCGTCTGAGTGAAGTGTATTGTCGGGCTTGGAAATCCGGGGCGGGAGTATGAAACCACCCGCCACAACATCGGGTTTCTGGTGCTGGATGAGCTTGCCGCCCGGAACGGCCTTTCGTTTCGCAGAAGCTGGCGGGTTCCCGCCCGCATCGCGAAAGGAACGATCGGCGATGAGCCGGTTTGGCTGGTGAAGCCGCAAACGTATATGAACCGGAGTGGAGCGGCCGTCGGGCCGATTCTCCGTAAAGGAAAAGGTGCGGTAGAGGATTTGCTGGTGGTGTTTGATGATACGGCTCTGGAATGGGGCCGGCTGCGTGTTCGCGCGCAGGGATCGGCCGGCGGGCACAACGGAGTGCAGTCGGTATTGAATACGCTGGGGGACGGTGCTTTCGGCAGGATTCGGGTTGGAATCGGATTGAAACCTGATAAGGTGTCGCTCTCAGATTACGTATTGGGGCCGTTTTCGGCGGCTGAGCGAGAGACATTGGATGATGTGATTGGACGCGCGGCCGATGCTGCGGAGATGGCCTGCGGCGAGGGAGTCGCGCGGGCGATGAACATTTTTAATTGAGGATACAGGAGCAAGGAGAAAGACATTGAAAGCATTGTACGAAGGACTTTTTATTTTCCCGGAAACGCTGGACGAAGAACAGCTGGACCAGGCAATTGACGCAGTGAAAGTTGAGCTCGAAAAGCTCGGTGGTTCACTGGAGAGCACAACCCGCCTCGGCAAGCGTTCATTCGCCCGCCCGATGAAGAAGAAAAAAGCGGGGATCTACGCGATCATCATGTTCCATCTCGACGGCGGTCAGATTCCGGCGTTCAAGCATCGCCTGAAGCTCTCCACAAATGTATTTCGTTCGCAGTTTGTGAAAAAGGACGAGTCGGACGTAACGCAGGAGGCGTAAAATGTCGACATTGAATCGAGTGTTCCTGATGGGCAACCTGACCCGTGATCCCGAAGTGCGTTATACGCCTTCCGGAACAGCGGTGGGAGACCTTGGGCTGGCCGTGAACGAAACCTACAAAAACAAAGCCGGCGAAAACGTCGAAAGCACCGTTTTTGTGGATGTGGAAGTCTGGGCCCGGCAGGCCGAAACCTGCGCCGAATACCTCTACAAGGGGTCGCCGGTGTTTGTGGAAGGCCGCTTGAAACTCGACCAGTGGGAAAATCAACAGGGCGAAAAGCGCAGTAAGTTGCGTGTGCGTGCGGATCGGGTACAGTTTCTCGGTTCGCCGAAGCGGGCGGATGGAACCGATATGCCGCACCAGGCTACTCCGGCTTCAGAGGCCCCGTCGTCACCGGTTGGTGATGACGACAACATCCCGTTTTGATTAAGGAAAGGATATAAAAATGGCTTATATGGGGAACAATGAAGAAAAGATCAGCGGCCGCCTTCTCGAAGGTGTGACCGAAATCGATTACAAGGATGCTGAACTGCTCCGCAAGTTTATGACCGAGCGCGGGAAGATTCTTTCGCGTCGCTACACCGGCGTGACTTCCAAGCAACAGCGTCAGGTCAAAAGGGCTATCCGCCAGGCACGCGTGATGGGTCTTTTGCGCTAAACGAATTCAGAGGAGACAAGACAATGGCTGTAGAAGTTTTATTGATGGATGCCGTAGCCGGTCTGGGGATCGAAGGCGATGTGGTGAAAGTGGCCGAAGGCTACGCCCGCAACTACCTTTTTCCGCGCGGAATTGCATCGGAAGTAACCGAAGGCAAAAAACGCCAGGTCGAGAAGAAGCGGATTGAGCGCCTTGAGCTCATGAAGAAAGAACAGGGCGCGGCAGAAGAGCTGGCGAAGAAATTTGAGAATCTGTCCTGCACCATCGCGGTGAAAACCTCCGAAGGCGGCAAGCTGTTCGGTTCCGTGACGGCTGCCCAGATTCTTGAGAAACTGGCAGAGCAGAATGTGACGCTTGAACGCAATCAGATTAAACTCGCCGCCCCGCTGCATGAGTTGGGTGTGTTTGATGTCGAAATCAGCCTCCATCCGGAAGTGCAGGCTATACTGAAGGTCTGGATCGTCGAGGAATAATGAGTTCTGTCGATCAGAGCGGATATCGTCTTCCGCCTTATAGTGAGGAAGCCGAACGGGGGGTTCTCGGTTCCGCTTTGATTGATTCTGAAAAGGTGCTCGAGCTTTGCTCGGACAACCAGCTCTCCGCCGACTCGTTCCACGTTCCGGCCCATCGTCATCTTTTTGAACAGCTTCAGGAAATGACGCAGGCCGGGAAGGCGGTGGATCTTCTCACGGTCGGAGAGCATCTCAAACAAAACGGCCGCCTCGATTCCACCGGCGGCTATGTTTTTCTGGAGGGGCTGATCGACAGCACCCCGACCGCCGCCCATGCCGAATATTACATCGGCTTTGTGCGGCAAAAACATCTGCTTCGCAATATCATCAACGAAGCAACCTCTGCAATTGACCGCTGTTATACCGAAACCGAAGAGGATGCTGAAACGATCCTGAACCGGACGGAGTCCGCCTTTTTCGATCTGAGCGGTCAGCAGATCAGCAAGACCGAGGACTGGAAGGTCGCGGTTAGCCAAACCATGGCGAAGATTGATGGCAAGCAGTCTTATGGCGTGCCGACCGGCTATGCAGACCTCGACAAAAAACTCCGGGGGCTCCATCCGACCGACATGATCGTGCTCGCCGCCCGTCCCTCCATGGGGAAAACCTCTCTGGCGATGAATATCGCCGAACATGCGGCGCTCGGAAAAAATAAAGAGCACAAGCCGTTCGCCATCGGCGTGTTCAGTCTCGAAATGTCGCAGGAGCAGCTGGTTCGCCGTATGCTTTTCAGTAAAGCGCGCATCCCCGCCTGGCGTGATCAGATTCACAATTCCGATCATGCAAAGCTCGTTAGTGCGGCCGATCAGCTCGGCAAAGCCACGATTGTCGTGGACGATTCCGCCGGTCTGGATGTGATGGATCTCTGCTCACGCGCACGCCGTATGAAACGGCTCTATAAAGTGGATCTGATCATCATTGACTATCTTCAACTCCTGCACGACAAGCGCCGGATGCGCGATGGGCGTCAGCAGGAAACCGCCTCGATTTCCAACAGCATTAAAAAATTGGCCAAAGACCTGAACGTTCCTGTGCTGATTCTCAGTCAGCTCAGCCGTGCGCCTGAACAGGGCGGACGCGACGGTAAGCCGCGCCTGTCCGACCTTCGTGACTCCGGGGCGATTGAGCAGGATGCTGATGTCGTGTTGCTGCTGACCCGCCCCTCTTTTAATGATGCGCACAAGGGCGACGTGGATGAAGATGACCCGTTGGCTGAGGTGATTATTGCCAAGCACCGTAACGGACCGACTGGAAATGTTGAAATGAACTTCTTTAAGGAATTCACCCGTTTTGAGGATCGCGATGCGCGACATGTAGCTGATGAAATGGAGTAGACACCGATGATGACCCAAAGACTAAGCCGATTTGTAAGCCTGTTGATTCTTGGCCTCCTTCTTTCCGCCACCGGATGGGCCGCAATTACCATTGATAACATCCGGATTGAAAATCTGGAGAAAACCGCGCTGGATCCTTCGTTTGTGCGGGCCTACACCTCACTGCGCGCCGGTCAGGCGGTGGAGACCGAAACGGAGCTCAACGCCGCGGTCGCGAAGGATGTCGACAACCTGCGCCGTTCCGGCCGCTTTTCTTATGTGCGCGCATCGGTGGAGCAGGCTGATGAAAAACTGACCCTTGTTTACAGCGTGGAACCGCGGCTCCGGTTGCGGGATATCAAGATTGTCGGCGCGAAAGGGATCGGCAACCGTAAAATCAACACACAGCTTGAACTGGAACTGGGCGACTATGTTGATGAAGCGATCGTGGGGGAAAAGGTCCGCAAGGTGGAGGCCTACTGCCGCAAGAATAAATATCCGGATGCGTTTGTTTCCTGGGTGCTGACGCCCGATGCGGAGACGTCCGCGGCGGATCTGCTGGTGACGGTTACCGAAGGAGAGAAACTTCGCGTTAAAAAAATCAATCTGGTCGGCGAGCGGTTCCTGAGCGACAGCCGTCTGGCGAGGACCGGACGGTTTTTTGAAAAGTTGATTCCCGGCAAGGAGGACCCTCAGAATACCGGCCGCTTTGAAACCGATCAAGTACGGGGGTTGCTCCGGCAGAAAAAAACATTTTGGATTACACCTTGGTTCGGGGCTTATCGCCCGGAAGTGATCGATACAGACATGGCGACACTGGAAAAATTCTACCTCGACCGCGGATTTTTGGATGTCACGGTGGATTCGCCGGATGTGGAAAACAAAGGCCGCGGCCGCCTCGCGCTGACCTATCCTATTCACGAAGGAGAGCAGTACCGGATCGGAACGCTTGGGTTCGAAGGGGTGACGCTTTTTGATACAGAGGCACTTGAAAAGCAGATCCGGTTGAAACCGGCGGACATCGCCTCTCGGACCGCCATTGATTCGGCTGCCGCGACGGTCACGCGTTATTACGGGAACCGGGGCTATATTCGCACCCGGGTGGAGCCGGTTGTTGCGACCGACTCCGAATCGCTGGAGGCAGATGTCCTTTTCCGTGTCAGCGAGGGATCGCTAGGCTATATTAACCAGATCGACATTCGCGGCAATGAAAAGACCCGCGATGAGGTGATCCGCCGTGAGCTGGCTGTTGCTCCCAGTGAACTGTTTCACCAGCAGAAAGTGGAGACCAGTGAACGCCGCCTGAAAAATCTCGGCTATTTTGAAACCGTCGACAGCAGTTATATTCCGGCAGAGGGTACCAACACCTATGACCTGACGTTTGATGTAAAAGAAAAGTCGATGGGAAGTTTCATGATCGGGGCCGGATTCTCCAGTGTCGACAGCCTGGTCGGGTTTGCGGAGCTGTCCCATGGCAACTTTGATATCAAGCGCTGGCCGCCGGTCGGTGATGGGCAGAAGATGAAAATCCGCGTGCAGGCCGGTTCGGAACGCAATGACCTGGAACTTTCTTTTGTTGAACCGTGGTTTCTCGATCGCAAGCTGGCTCTTGGCGTCGATCTCTATCAGCGTAATGCCGGATATTACAGTGATTTTTACCAGTTGCAGACCATCGGCGGACGCCTTTCGCTCAGCAAACCGCTTAGTCCGTTTGTGCGCGGAACACTTAGCTATTCGCTCGAGAGTTTTGATGTATATGAGGTGTCAACGAATGCGCCGAGTGAAATCCGTGATGAGGAAGGCGTTCGTCTGAAATCAACGGTCGGGCTCAGTATCTCCCGTGACACGCGCGACCAGTTCTTTATCCCTACACGCGGGAATCACAGTTCGGCCAGCGTGGAATTTTCTGGCGGTCCGCTGGGCGGTGATACTGAGATTGTTGCCTTTGAAGTCAAATCCTCGCAGTTCTGGCCGCTCTGGAAAGATCATGTACTGAATGTAAAAGGAGAACTCCGCACGGTTGACTCCTATGGTGACGGCGATGTCCCGATTTTCGACCGGCTGTTCCTCGGCGGTCCGCGCTCCATTCGCGGGTTTGAATATCGCGATGTCAGCCCGAGGTCGATATCTAATCCGGACGAGCCGGTCGGTGGAAAAAGCAGCTATTTCGCAAGCGCCGAGTACATTGTCCCGCTCTGGAGCAAAATTCGCGGTGCCGTGTTCTACGATATCGGAGCGGTCTCGCCGGAGGCGTTCAACTTTTTTGAGCCGGCGATTAATTCCTCGTACGGATTCGGTGTCCGCTTCGACCTGCCGATGTTCCCGTTGCGGCTGGACTATGCCTTCCCGCACTTAACAGACGAAGACAATGAGGGTGCCACCCCGCGCTGGAACTTCTTACTGGGATATACATTTTAAAAAGGAGAGGGTTTCGATATGAAAAAACATTTACTGATCGCTTTTGTTCTACTGTTTCTTGCCAGCGCGGCCGGCGCCGCTGAGCGCATCGTGTTTGTGGATCTGGAGCGCGTGTTTAACGAGTTTTATAAAACTCAGCTGGCCAAATCCAAAGTGCAGGTGCAGCAAGCCGATATTGAGGCGGAACGACAGCTCATGGTTGATGAAATGACCATCGTCAACGACGAGGTGGATGTTCTCAGAAAAGAGGCTAGGGATGTAACGTTTTCTCAGGAGATTCGCGACGAAAAGAGGATTCTTTACGAAGAACGTGTGTTGGAGCTTCGTGATAAACGGAAGGAAATCGGAGAGTTTAGTGAGCGCCGCCAGCAACAACTCCAGATGCAGGTGTCTCGCATGAGCCAGACCGTTATGGATGAAATCCGGGGGGCCATCGTTGAGTATGCCAAACAAGAAGGGTTGCAGGCGGTGATTGACAGTTCTACCCGCCGTGCTGCGGTTGGTGTATTTATTTATATTCATCCCGACGTAGATGTTACCGATGCCATGTTGACCATGCTGAACAGTCGGCGTCCAGATATTGTGGGTGGCGGCGAGTCCCCTGATGCTGAAAAGGTGAACGGCACAACCGAAGAAGAGGCTCCCGAAAAAGAATGAAGTTGCTCGAATTAGTTGAGAAGATTGGCGGAACTCTGGAAGGCGATGGAAACATTGAAATTCAGGGTGTAGCGGGGATCCGCGAGGCGGCTTCCAGCCAGATCAGCTTCATGTCCAATCCCAAATATGCATCGCAGGCCGCCGCAACGCAGGCGGGCGTCGTGATTGTTTCCGAAGACTGGACCGGGGAGTGCCCTGCCGCGTTGATTCGCACACAGAACCCGGATGCCGCATTCGCACAGGCGGCCACTCTATTCTATACACCGGTGCCCGCACCGGAACCGGGCGTTCATCCTTCGGCGGTTGTCGCGGATGATGCGGAACTGGGGGAGGGCGTCTGCATTGGTCCGCTTTGCGTAATCGAACCCGGTGTAAAGATTGGTGCGCAGTCCGTGATCTCAGCCCAGTGTTATATCGGCCGGCAAGTCACCATCGGAACAGACAGCTTTCTTTATCCGCACGTTTCCGTGCGGGAATCCGTTATCATTGGGGATCGAACCATTATTCACAACGGAACCGTTGTGGGTAGCGATGGCTTCGGGTACTCCGTTGACAGCGACGGCGTTCGGACAAAAATTCCCCAGATTGGAAGTGTCAAGATCGGAAATGATGTCGAGATTGGCGCCAATGTAACGATTGACCGTGCGCGGTTCGGACAAACCACCATCGGGAATGGAACCAAAATTGATAATCTGGTTCAGATTGCCCACAACGTGACGATTGGTGAAAATGCGGTGATCATTGCTCAGGTGGCTCTTGCCGGGAGCTGTTCGATCGGAGATCGCACCATCATCGCCGGGCATGCCGGCGTTGCCGGGCACATCAAGGTGGGCAACGATGTTGTAATCGCCGCCAAAACCGGCGTAACCAAAGACGTTGAGCCCGGACAATGTGTCATGGGCATGCCGGCGGTTTCTGAATCGCAATACAAAAGAAGTCTCGCATCGGTTGCGTTATTGCCGAAACTCAAAAAACGTTTGGCCGCATTGGAAAAAGAGGTTCGCAAGTGAGCCGAGTAACGTAGACGAACACAAGTTTGTCGTTTTAGCGGCAAAATGACTACACAAATGTGATTTATAGCCAATTTTGTAATAAAAAATATTACAGGTTCGTTTGTTGTAAAGTGTTGATTCAAAACTGGTTATGCTAATATGCACCTTGGCGCGGCTTTAGAGGCATAGTTATTGCTAAAAAACTGGGTTCCATCGGGTTTCGATGGGGAATGCTGGGAAATTAGAATTTGGTTTAACGAGAACGCGCACAGCGCAAGGAGATTAAAATGGTTGATCCTAAGGAAATATTCGGGGAAAACGTCTTCGGGTTGAAGGCAATGCAGGAGCATCTGTCTGATGCGACCTTTAAATCACTCAAAGAAACCATCGATAGCGGAAAACAGCTCGACGCAAGCATTGCGGATGAAGTTGCTGAAGCTATGAAAGAATGGGCCATGAGCAAAGGCGCCACACATTATACCCATTGGTTCCAGCCGCTCACCGGCGCCACTGCCGAAAAACACGACTCCTTTATCTTCCCGGACTTCAAAGGTGGCATTGTTACCGCCTTTTCCGGCGATGAACTGATCCAAGGTGAACCGGATGCCTCCTCCTTCCCGTCAGGCGGCCTGCGCGCCACCTTCGAAGCCCGCGGTTACACCGGTTGGGATCCGACTAGCCCGGCCTTCATCAAATATGATGCCAGTGATGCGGCTACGCTCTGTATCCCGACCGTCTTTTGCGGATACCACGGTGAAGCCCTCGACAAAAAGACTCCGCTCCTGCGCTCCATGAAAGTGCTCTCCGAGCAGACCGTTCGCCTCGGCAAGCTCTTCGGCATCGACTGCGGCGACACCATGGCCAAAGCCACCCTCGGTTCTGAGCAGGAATACTTCCTCCTCGACGAAGAGCTTTATGCTGCCCGTCCGGACCTTATTCAGACCGGCCGCACTCTGTTCGGCAAACCGGCCAGCAAGCACCAGCAGCTCGACGACCACTACTTCGGGGCCATTAAACCTCGCGTTGCCGCATACATGGCTGATCTCGACCGCGAACTCTGGAAACTCGGCGTGCCGGCTAAAACCCGTCATAACGAAGTGTGCCCCGCACAGTTCGAACTGGCCCCGGTCTTTGAAACCCTCAACGTGTCTGTTGACCACAACATGATCACCATGGAAGTCATGAAGACCCTCGCTGAGAAGCACGGGTTCACCTGCCTCCTGCACGAAAAACCGTTCGCCGGCGTCAATGGTTCCGGTAAACACAACAACTGGTCCATCACGGGACCGGATGGTAAAAACTGGCTGAAACCGGGCGACACCCCGCACGCCAACGCCAAATTCATGACCATTATCTGTGCGCTCATGAAAGCCGTCGATACCCATGCCGACCTGCTCCGGGCTTCTGTTGCCTCCGCGGGTAACGATCACCGCCTCGGTGCCAATGAAGCCCCGCCGGCTGTTGTTTCCATCTTCCTCGGCGACTGCCTGACCGATGTGATTGAGCAGATCGAAGCCGGTGGAGCCAGCAGTTCCAAAGACGGCGGCCACATTGAGCTCGGCGTTGACCTGCTTCCGAAACTGCCGCGGGGTAACACCGACCGCAACCGCACCTCACCGTTTGCCTTCACCGGTAATCGTTTCGAGTTCCGCGCTGTTGGCTCCAACCAGAGCCCTGCAGGAGCCAACATCGTGCTCAACACCATCGTGGCCGAAGCCTTCGACTACATCTGCACCAAGGTGGAAGCCGCTGTTGCCGATGGCAAAGAGTTCAATGCCGCTCTGCAGGAAATCCTCGCTGAAATCATTAAAGAGCACAAACGCATCCTCTTCAACGGCGACGGCTACACTGGCGAATGGTTAGCAGAAGCCGCCAAACGCGGCCTGCCCAATCTGGTCAATTGCGAAGAGGCCCTCGAGCCGCTGGCTTCGCAAAAAGCGAAAGATCTTTTCGCCAAGTATAACGTGCTGAGCAATGAAGAACTCGAGTCCCGCTACAACACCTACGTGGAATGCTACGAAACGATCATTGCCATCGAAGCTGGCACCTGCGCCGACATCGCCAAAACCATGATTATTCCCGCCGCGGTTACCGCGATCACGGAATACTCTGCGGTTGCGGCAGTTGCCGGCATTGCGGTTGAGATGTCCAGCCTTCTCGAAAAGCTGGTCGCCTCTGTTGCGAAATTGGATGCTGCCGAAGGTGCCAAAGCGCAGATCGTCGCTATGAACGAAGTTCGTGCCGCAGCTGATGCGCTTGAAGCCATCGTTCCGGCCGACCTCTGGCCGATGCCCAGCTATGCTGACATGCTTTTCATCTAATCGAAGAACATCAAAGCGAAAGACCCCTGGGAAAGCAGGGGGCTTTTTTTATTTCCAGGGTTTGCCACTGCACTTTGTTGAATTATTCGCTACGCTCATTATTTGCCGCCGACAAATTATGTTTCCGCTTCGCTCCAACGCGTTGCCGTCGCTGCGCGCCAGTCTCCCTGCCCGCAGTGCTACGCACAGCGTTGCAGGCGGGTCTCGACTGCGTCTCGGGTGGAAAATTCGCTCTGAAAGGTTCCAGCCATTTAAAAAAGACTAAAACCGGCACGTTTCGAATCAAAACCAGACTGAAAATAATCAAAAAATCAGATGAAAAACAAAATTCATCTCCAAAAGGCGGATTATTCGGGAAAAGATAAGTATCCAAAGGGGATATCTTTGACAGAGCTGTGACATGTTGTTAAATTCCTGCTACACCGCAGGTTGCATGTCGCATGCGCGGAGGGGATCTTGGTTCCGATTAGGAGGAAGTATTATGTCAGCATGGGCGATTGTTTTAGCGTGTGGAAAAGAACAGGAGATCACAGCGGGAGTGGATGTCGCTTTTCTGGCCCTTGGAGACCGGCCTGTTCTGGCGCACTCCCTGCTGACGCTTCAGCAGTGTGAATTGATCGAAGGCATCATTCTCGTTGTCAAAAAACCGCGGGTCGATAACGCGCTTCAGGTTGTCCGGTCTTATGGCCTCAAAAAAGTGAAAAGCCTTGTGGCAGGCTCTGGCACTCGGCTGAGTAATCTAAAAAAAGCCTGCGAGCAGCTTCCGGATGGTGCATCCGCCGTGGTGGTACACTCCGCTTCCCGACCCTTTGTTGACGTAGATGTCATCACCGAGACGGTCAAAGCCGGCAAGAGATATGGCGCGGCGGTGGCGGCAGTCCGCTGCACCGATGCGGTTAAACTGGCCGAAAAAGGGCAGAAAGCCAGCAAGAGCCTCGACCGCAATACCATTTGGATTGCGCAGTGCCCGCAGGTCTTCAAACGGGATGTGTTTGAAAAAATGCTGAAGGGCGGAGCGAAGCTGATCGACGACGAGTCCGCACTGCTCGAAAAAACACGGCAGGAGATTCATCTGGTGGTTTCAAGCGATGCCAACATGAAAATCCGAACCCCGCAGGATTTTGAACGGGCCAACGCCATGGTGAGTCTGTATCAATAACGTACGCTGAACTGGTCGAACTCTCCGGTCGCCGCCGAGCGGCGAACCAGCTCGTTGGTGATATACCGTCCGAGGTGTGAATTTTTCACAGCCTGCAGCAGCGACATCAGCTGATCCTCGGCTCCCTCCGCCACCATCGACACACTGCCGTCGAACTCATTTTTTACCCAGCCGGCCACATCCAGCGTCTGCGCCAGATTCACCACCGTGAATCTAAACCCGACCCCCTGCACCCGGCCTTCGTATCGAACTGTGATTCGCTTTAGCATTTTGGATTACGCAGGCTTGCCTGCGCCTTGTTAGCCGCAGCTTGCTTCGGCTGTGAACGCGGCAGCAAGTTACCGCACTCCATGATTTTTTTACAAATCAAAATAATAGGACTGCGGGTGGTGGGTCACCAGTGCGAAGGTCGAAACCTCCGGGTCGGCCATAAACAGCTCGGTCACATTCAAGCCGATGCGGTCGGTGTCGAGCAGGTCGCAAACCACCTTGTTCATTTCCAGATCGGGGCAGGCCGAGTAGCCGAAGCCGAACCGGCTTTGGTCGAGTTGCTTCCCCCAGATTTCGGTCAGCGATAAATCGCCTTCGTCCGAACCCCAGATTTCGCGGATCTTTTTGTGCGCATATTCCGCCAGGGCCTCGGCGGTCATTACGGCGAGGCCGTGGAAGAGCAGGTAGTCCTGATAGTCATCGGCATCACGAAACTCCTGCTCTTTGTCTGCGACGCCGCGGCCGAGCGTGACGGCCATTAATGCGCAGATATCATTGTCGGGCCGGAAAAAGTCGGCCAGACAGTGCCCGCCTTCTTGCTGCTGGCGCGGGAAGGGCATGGCGGTCTCTTCGCCGGTCGCGGGGTTTTTGAGATAGAACGTATCGCCCTGCGAGCGGCAATTGAAAAAGCCGTGAATCACCTTCGGCTCAAAGATTTTCCGCCCGATTGCTTTCATCTCTTCGACCTTGGGGTACACCTCTTCATCGAGCTGTTTCTGATACTCCTCATCGGAGAGCTGCCCTTGCTGGTAGCCCCAGGCTCCGCGGATCATTCCGCCGAGATCGAGGTACTTATATACTTCATCCAGATCGATCTCTTTCTGAACCCAGGTGTCGATGGCAACGTCCGGAACCGGCACGTCGGGGTTGATTGGCTTGTTGGGTGTTTTTTCCACAACATCTTTGATGTCGCAACCGATGCCGTCGCGTGTCGGCGCAACGTATCCGGGCAGTTTTCCGGTATCCTTCAGCGTCTGCATCGCGGCCAGCCCCGCGAAGGCGTCTTTGCAGTAGAGCACATCGGAGGTGTAGTGCGGACGACAGGCCAGATCAACAAATTCTTCAGACAGCGCTGCGCCACCGAGCAGCACCGGCGTGGTAAATCCGTTGTGTTCGAGAATCTTCATGTTTTCGGCCATCACGGCGGTGGATTTCACCAGCAGTCCGCTCATGCCGAGCGCGGCGGCATCGCGCTCCTTTACCGCCGCCATCATTTTTTCGATGGGCGCTTTAATGCCGATGTCGACCACATCAAATCCGTTGTTCGCCAGAATAATTCCGACCAGGTTTTTTCCGATGTCATGCACATCGCCCGCGACGGTCGCCAAGACGCACAGCGGCACCTTGTCGCCCGCTTCGCTCTTTGTCATGAACGGCTTAATCATGTCGACCGCGCGCTTCATCACTTCCGCGCTCTTCAGCACGAAGGGCAGTTGCATAATGCCGTCGTTAAAGAGGCGGCCCACCTCCTTCATCGCCGGCAGCATGATGTTGTTGAGAATATCCTCCGCGGCATGCTCCTTAAGCAGATTTGGAACCGCCGGGTCCAGCCATGGAATTTTTCCGCGGATAATGGCGTCGCGCAGCACCTCATCGGCCGGCCGGGCGATCATTTCCGCCTCGGGCTCCTCAACCACGTTTTCAAACAGGTTGATGTAGTTTTCGAGCGGGTCGCCGTCGGTTTGGTCATTCGCCAGCAGCGCTTCGGCCCCCTTGCGCAGTTCGCCAGGAATTCCATTCAGCGGCACAATCGCCGCCACATTGATGATGCAGGCGTCCATGCCTGCCTCGACCGCCTGATGCAGGAAGACGGCGTTGAGCACCTTGCGCAGGGCAGGTTTTAGGCCGAACGAAATATTGGACAGCCCGAGCATTGTGCGCACACCCGGCAGTTCCGCCTTGATGCGCCGGATAGTTTCCAATGTTTGGAACGCGGCATCGCGCAGCGTGTCATCACCGCTGCAGATCGTAAAGGTCAGCGGGTCGATCAGCAGATCTCCGGGCTTCATTCCGCGCTCGACGCAGAAGTCCACCAGTCGCTTGGCGACCGCGAATTTTTCGGCGGCGGTCATGGCCATTCCTTTTTCGTCGATCGTCAGCGCGACCAGTGTGGCGCCGTAGCGTTTTGCCATCGGCACAACCCGTTCGGCGCGTTCGCCGCCGTCTTCAAAGTTGATCGAGTTGATCATCGCCCGTCCGCCGTAGCACTTCAGCGCGTCTTCAATGACGTCTGCGGAGGTGGAGTCGATCATCATCGGTGCGGTGCACTCACGCGCCATGCGCGGTACGAGCACCGCGATATCTTTGCGCTCGTCGCGCCCGGCATAGCCGCAGCTGAGGTCGAGCACGTGCGCGCCGGTCTCTTCCTGTTCGGTCAGAATATGAAATGCGTTCTCATAATCATCAGCCAGCAGGGTGTCGCGGAACTTGCGCGACCCGGTGGCGTTGGCGCGCTCGCCGATGTAAAGCGGTGCCGGTTCCTGCGTTAGATCCACCGGAGAAAAGAGGCTGGCGGTCTGTTGCGGCGCGGCTGCCGGTTCGCGGAGTTTCCAACCCTTGGAAACGTGCGCACGCAGCAGGCGAATATGCTCGGGGGTGGTGCCGCAGCATCCGCCGACAATGGATAGACCGTGTGTTGCGGCCAGCTCAGAGACTTTGGTTGCAAATTCTTCGGGCTGAAGCGGGTAGAGGACGGTTCCATCCACGCGCGCTTCCGGCATGCCGGCGTTGGGCATACAGGCCAGCTTGGCGGGCCAGAGGTCGTTGAAGGTGTTGAGGTGGTGCTCCATCGCATCGGGGCCAGTGGCGCAGTTGAGACCGAGCACGTCGATCGGGTAGGGCGCGAGAATGGTTGCGGCCGCTGCCGGGCTGGTTCCCACGAGCAGAGTTCCGGTCGCTTCAACGGTTACGGAGACATAACGTACAATGTCGCTGTCCGGCCCGAGAATGTCGTCGGCGGCCGCCAGTGCGGCTTTGATTTGCAGCGGATCCTGACAGGTTTCAATAATCAGCCCGTCGGCGCCGCCATCGAGCAGGCCCTGAATCTGGATTTTATATCCGTCGACCATTTCGTCGAACTGGATGTGGCCGAGCGACGGCAGTTTGGTCCCTGGGCCAATCGATCCGAACACGTAGCGCGGCTGGTCGGGGGTCGAAAATTCGTCGGCGACCTCGCGGGCGAGGGCGGCGGCGGCTTTGTTGATTTCGTAAGCGCGGTCCGCGAGATCGTATTCGCCGAGGGTGACCGGTGCCGCGCCGAAGGTGTTGGTTTCCACTGCGTCCGAGCCCGCTTCCAAGTAGGCGCGGTGCAGTCCGCGGATGATGTCCGGGGCGGAGAGGTTGAGCCACTCATTACAGCCTTCCACATCACCCCATTGTTCGGGTGTGATATCGCAGCCTTGCAAAAAAGTTCCCGCAGCGCCGTCGAGTAGCAGGGGGCCGGAATTCAATCGTTCTTTTAATTTCATGCCGCGCAATTTAACAGCATCGCCCGGGTTTGGCAATCAATACATCCTAAAATCCGGATAGACGGATTTTACGACCCTTTCAGGCGAGCGGCGGGGGTGCGCGTCGACCTTGCGATTGAAGATTTTTCAGGTCGCATTACTTGTTGCCCGTGCGGATTGGAATGGGTACATTTTAGATCTGTTTTCCAACTAAGTAGAAAGGTTCACCATGGCGCGCGCATATAACTTCAGTGCAGGGCCGGCGATTCTGCCGGAAGAGGTTCTCAAACAGGCTCAGGCCGAGCTGCTCGATTTTAACGGAACCGGCATGTCCATCATGGAAATGTCCCACCGTGGCAAGGACTACTCCGCCGTTCATCAGGAAGCCAAAGACAACCTGAAGAAACTGCTGAACATTCCCGACAACTACAGCATTCTCTTTATGACCGGCGGCGCGAGCACGCAGTTTTCGTTGATCCCAATGAACCTGCTCAGCGAAGGCGAAACCGCCGACTACATCACCGCTGGCGCCTGGAGTTCCAAAGCGATTAAAGCCGCACAGAAGCTTGGCGCAAACGTCAAGGAGCTGGCCAACACCGCTAAAGATATTCCGACCCGTGTTCCGGGCAACGACCTTCAATTTACCCCCGGCGCGGCCTACGTGCACATCTGCTCCAACGAAACGATTTCCGGCGCACAGGTGAAAGAGTTCCCGAAAACCGATGCACCACTCATCGCCGATATGTCCTCGGACATCCTCTCCCGTCCGCTCGACGTATCGCAGTTCGGCATGATCTATGCCGGTGCCCAGAAAAATCTGGCTTGCGCCGGCGTCACGCTGGTGATCATTCGCAATGATCTGGCTGAAAAATCGCCGGACGCGTTGCCGGAGTTGTTCCAGTACAAGCATGTGTTGGAAAACGATTCGCTCTCCAACACCGCCCCGACCTTTGCGATTTACATCATCGCGCTGGTCACCCGCTGGCTGCTGGCCAACGGCGGCCTCAAAGGCATGCAGCAACGCAACGAAGAGAAAGCGGGCAAGCTCTACGCCGCGATCGATGCGTCTGATTTCTACAAAGGAACCGCGCTGCCGGAATTTCGTTCCCCGATGAACGTCACCTTCCGGTTGCCGACTGAAGAGCTCGAGGCGCAGTTTGTGAAGGAAGCTACGGCGAAGGGTATGACCAGCCTCAAGGGGCACCGCTCGGTCGGTGGTATCCGCGCCTCCATCTACAACGCATTCCCCGCGGAAGGGGTCGATGCGCTGATCGAGTTCATGAAGGAATTCGAAGCCGCTAACGCCTAAAATGGCCTTTTCGCCGTTTGCAGAACGCCCCGCGCCGCGGGGCGTTTTGTTTTTGTGTTTTTCTGTTTCCCTATGAAACGGGAATCGGTACTTTCTCTTCTCCTTTGCGCCCATAGTTCAATGGATAGAATAGTGGCCTCCGAAGCCATTGATACAGGTTCGACTCCTGTTGGGCGCACCATTCAACTCGTTCGCTTTGCTTTCTCGCTCACGACGGGCCATTTTATTGAACGATTCGGATGAGCGGGGCGAGCCGTTCCGGCCGCAAACTTGTTGTTTCCAAATATTGGAAACATTCGGTACGGTCTCGGGGCTTAGTTGTGGAGAGAAAATGGAACTGTTCGGGTTGGATATTCTAGGAATCGTGATTCGGATCGGGCTCGGCCTGGCGGTCGGATTCTGCATCGGCTTGACGGGTGTTGGCGGCGGCGTGCTGGTGCTGCCCGCGCTCACGATTTTTCTGCGTATGAATGCAGTGATGGCCGTCGGAACGGCCAGCCTCTACTCCTTTCTGGCTAAAATTTCCGCGACGATCCATCACGCTAAACTCAAAACCATCGACTGGAAGCTTTCCCTGCTGTTCCTAGCTGGAGCGGTTCCGGCGGATATTCTGGTGGCGAGCTGGGTGGCCGATCACGGCGGGAGCGAGGAGTTCGCTAACGCGTTGCAGCATTTTATTACCGGTATGGTCTTCTTCTGTGTGGCGGTGATGCTCTGGAATCTGATTCGCCAGATTCGCAATCAAAAGGCGACCGGGTCGCCATCGCTGTTATCGGATCATGTCACGGAAAACCCGATGCGTCGCCGCCTGCTCGGCGTGGCAATGGGCGGTGTGGTCGGCGCACTGATCGGCGCGACATCCATTGGCGGCGGCGTGTTGATTGTGCCGATTCTGATGGTGCTGTTCGGGTTGCAGACCAGCCGTACAGTTGGCAGCTCTATTTTTATTGCTCTCGTGCTGACGATGATGACCTCGGTGATCTATGGCAGGGGCGGGGAGGTGGACTGGGCGACCGCACTGGTGATGGCCGCCGGCTCATTGATCGGCGTGCCGCTCGGCAGCAAACTGTCGGTGAAGATCCCTGACCGGATTTTGTATAGTGTCGTGATCGTTCTGGTTTTTGCGGTGGCCATTATGATGCTGATAAAGGATGGCGGGCATTAATCCGCTGATCGCAGAAAAACCGCCTGTAGGACTGGAATGTTGAGCCAGAATCTATATTCTGTGCGGGATATGGATAAATACTACGTAACGACCCCGATTTATTATGTGAACGATCAGCCGCACATCGGCCACTCGTACACCACGATTCTGGCCGATGTTCTGGCGAACTATCACCGCCTGCTCGGAACCCCCACTTATTTCCTGACCGGCACCGATGAGCACGGACAGAAAGTGCAGCAGGCCGCCGACAAAAACGGCATCACCGCTCAGGAACAGTGCGATCAAACCGTTGTCCGTTTCCAAGAGCTGTGGAAGCGGCTGGAGATCACCAACGACGATTTCATCCGCACCACGGAGGATCGTCACAAAAAGATCGTGCAGGAAGTCCTGCAGGAGCTTTTTGATAAAGACGAAATCTACCGCGCCGAATACGAAGGCTGGTATTGCGTCGGTTGCGAACGCTTTTTCATTGAAAAAGATCTCGTGGACGGCAACTGCCCCGAGTGCGGCCGCAAAGTCGACGCCATCGTCGAATCCAACTATTTCTTCCGCATGAGCAAGTATCAGCAGTGGCTCATCGACTACATCGAAACGCACCCGGAGTTCATTCAGCCCGACTTCCGTGCCAATGAAACGCTCGGCTTCCTCAAAAACAACGAACTGCAGGATCTTTGCATCTCGCGCCCGAAGTCCCGCCTCGCCTGGGGAATCGAGCTCCCGTTCGATTCCGACTTCGTCACCTACGTTTGGTTCGACGCCCTGCTCAACTACATCACCGCCATCGGCTACAAAACCGACGATGAAATGTTTAACAAGTGGTGGCCGGTGAATCATCACCTGATCGGCAAAGACATTCTCACCACGCATACGGTTTACTGGCCGACCATGCTCAAAGCGATGGGTGTTGAAATGCCCAAAACCATCTTCGCGCACGGCTGGTGGCTGACCGGCCGCACTAAAATGAGCAAGTCGCTCGGCAACGTCGTCAACCCGATGGAAATGATCGACCGCTACGGAGTCGACGCCTTCCGCTACTTCCTCATTGCCGAAATGACCCTCGGGCAGGACGCCTCCTTCACCGAAGAGGCGTTTGTGAAACGCTACAACAGCGATTTGGCCAATGATTTGGGGAACCTCGCTAGTCGGGTGCTGGGCATGATTGAAAAATATTGTGATGGAAAAATACCTCAATGGACAGATAGCGCAGATGTAGATCGGGCAAAGCGTGATCTTTGGATACCGAAGATTTCAGGAACTGTCGGCCTTGTGCAGGAATTACTTCCGCAGATGAAGTTGGATGGGGCGATCGCGTGTGTGCGAGGCAGCATTAGCGCGGCGAACAAATTTGTAGCCGACAAGGCCCCCTGGGCGATGGCGAAGGCGGGGAATCAAGAGGGAGTCGACACAACCTTGTATGTTGCCGTTGAATGTCTCCGGGTTTGCGCTGCATTGCTCTATCCGGTTATGCCGGAACGGATGGGAAAATTGCGCAGTGCATTGGGAATGGATAACGTGGTTCCGCAATTTGATAGATTGAGTGAGTTCGGCGTATTAAAACCCGGAACGCCTATCCGACCTTTGGAAGACCCGCTGTTCCCGCGTGTTGAATTGACGAAGAAAGAGGAAAAGCCCGTGACTGAAAAAACTGAGAAACCCACTGAGGTTGAAGGCGTTATTACCTATGACGACGTCATGAACGTGAAACTGCGCACCGCGAAAATTCTCGCGGCCGAAAAGGTCGAGGGAGCGGATAAGCTGCTCAAACTTCAGGTCGAAGTCGGCGAGGAAAAACGCCAGTTGATCGCCGGGATTGCTCAGCACTATAGCGCTGAAGAGGTGATTGGTAAAATTATTGTGATTGTCGCTAATCTCAAACCGGCTAAAATCCGCGGAGTCGAATCGCAAGGCATGCTGTTGTGCGCCTCGGTCGGCGATCAGCTGAAACTGATAACCGTGGACGGCGAATTGCCCTCCAGCGGTGCTGTTGTTAAATAATGAAAACTCTGATTCTAGTTCGACACGGGGACTTTATTCATAAGGATCCCTTTGTCCCGAACATCGGGCGCCCGCTGACCCGTCAGGGCCGCCATGATCTGGTTGAGGTGGCGAAGCGCTTTGCCGCTCTGAACATTGTGCCGGATCTGATTCTGACCAGTCCGGCCCGTCGCACCGGCGAGACCGCCGAAATTTTCGGTAAAAAGCTGGGGCTCAATGCTTCCCAGATGAAGGTGGATGAAGAGCTCTTCGAAGCCGAAAAACGGGAAATTCTTCGCGTGGTTCATCAGCTGGATGAATCGTTGGATACAGTGATGCTGGTCGGGCACGATCCGGCGATGACTTCCTTGCTTCATCATCTGGTGAATGCGGAAATCTATAACCTGAAGTACGCATCGTTTGCTGTGCTGAGCATTGACGGTCAGTGGCGCGATGCGGCCTTCGGCCGGTCCGCGCTCCTGCATCTGGATGTTCCGGTGGCGGAGCCAATGACAATCGGCTGGCGCGAAAAGTTCGCCCACTGGCGGCGGGAGCGGATTCAGAAAATCGAGCTGGCAGTCGTTTTTGTGATCTGCCTGCTGATTATCATGACCATCTTCGGGTTGTTGATGTATTTCGGTGCCGACTCTGTCGTTCGGACTGGGCAGTAACCTTTTACAGGTGCCGCAGCGTCTCGTTGCGGATCAACTCGCCCATTTCCGAGGTGGATGCCAGCGTGTATCCGGTATGGCACAGATCCGCTGTACGCAGGTTGTGGCCGAGCGCCGCTTCCAGACCCTGACGGATTGCCGTCGCGGCGGCGTTTTCACCCAGATCCTCGAGCATCATCGCGGTCGAAAGAATCATCGCAATCGGATTGGCTTTGCCTTGACCGGCGATGTCCGGAGCTGAACCGTGAACCGGTTCGAACAGGCCGGTGCCGCAGCCGAGGCTGGCGGAAGGCAGCAGACCGAGCGAGCCGCCGAGCGTGGCGGAGGTGTCGGAGAGAATGTCACCGAAAAGGTTTCCGGTCAGAATCACGTCGAACTGACGTGGGTTGATCACCATCTGCATGGTCGCGTTGTCGATGTACATGTGTTCGAGTTCGACGTCTGAAAACTCTGCGACGTGCAGTTTTTTCACGGTGTCGCGCCACAGGCGGGAAACTTCCAGCACGTTGGCTTTGTCGACAGAGGTCACTTTGTTGCGGCGTTTGCGGGCCCACTCAAAAGCGACGCGCGCGACGCGCTCAATTTCAGGAACGGTGTAGCGCATGGTGTTGAAGGCTTCAAATCCGTCATTGCCAACCGGCTGGCCGAAGTAGATGCCGCCGGTGAGCTCGCGCACCGTCAGCAGGTCTACGCCGATCACCGCGCCGGGGCGCAGCGGGGAGGATTCCGCCAGCGACGGCGGCACCACCACCGGCCGCAGGTTGGCAAACACCGCCAGCTCCTTGCGGATTTTCAGCAGTCCGGACTCCGGGCGCATCGCACCGGTCAGCTCATCCCATTTCGGGCCGCCGACCGCGCCGAGCAGTACCGCGTCGGACGCTTTACAGACATCGATGGTTGCCTGCGGCATTGGGTCGTTGGCACCGTCAATCGCCGCGCCGCCCGCGAGGGCTGTGGTGTATTTAAAAGAAAAGTCGGACTGTTCCGCAATGGCGTCGAGCAGTTTGACGCTTTCAGCGATCACTTCCGGGCCGATTCCGTCGCCGGGCAAAAGAGTAATTTTATACGTTTTGGACATGCTTCCCTGCTTTCTTGCTTTAAAATCTGAGTTGAAGCGGCAGTTTTTACCAACTCGGGCCGGGGTTTGGAAGGGCAATATGGAAAAAGAACGGGGCTGGATTTTTTTTGATATCGACGGAACGCTGCTCTATGCGCGCGGTGCGGGGCGCAAAGCGTTCCGCCAGGCGTTTGATGAGGCGCTCGGATGGGATCAGGGCGTGGAGCACATTAACTTCTACGGCGCGACCGATCTCGACGTGTTCCGCCGCATCGCCGCCGACCGCGGCGAAATCTCTACGCCGGAGATGGAGAAGGCTTTTTTTGAGCGGCTCGGCACCCGAATCGAGGAGCACTTGGCCGAAATCCCGCCCGAACTTTTTCCAAACATTGGAAAAATTGTTCCTGAACTTTCCAAACAGTGGAGGATGGGAATTATAACGGGAAATATCGAGGCGACAGCGAAAGCCAAACTGAAGCACGCGGGCCTTCTGGACTACTTTGATCCGAGCGGATTCGGCTGCGGGTGCGATCATCCCGACCGCGTCGAGATCGCCCGGATCGCGCTGGAACGCGCCGGCAATCCAAAACGGGCCGTGCTGATCGGCGACACGCCGCGCGACGTCGAAGCCGCCCAGGCCAACGGTATGGTCTCCATCGCCGTCGCCACCGGCATCTTCGATTTCCAAACCTTGAAAAAAACCGGTGCAGATTACGTATTTGAAGATCTAACGGATTCGGCCCGGCTGCTGTCTATTCTGAGTGAATTATGAAAGCAGTCATTCCAATCTGTATAGCGTTGCTAGCGGCGGGTTGTTCTGTGGAACCGGAGGGTGTGGCTATGAGTGAGAGTCCTGTTCAGAAAACCGATGCGGAATGGAAAAAAGAACTGACCGCTGAGCAGTATCATGTGCTGCGCGAGGCGGGCACGGAACGGCCGTACAGCGGCGTGCTGACAGATAATCAAGCGCCGGGTATTTACCGCTGCGCCGGATGCGGGGCGGAACTTTTCACCTCAGAGAATAAGTATCACTCCGGCTGCGGCTGGCCTGCGTTTGATGATGCGGCGCAGACCGACTGGGTCATTCTGCGCAAAGATCTCAGTCACGGAATGATCCGCACCGAAGTTCTTTGCGCGACGTGCGGGGGCCATCTGGGCCATCTGTTTAATGATGGTCCGGCTGAAACCACCGGGATGCGCTACTGCATCAACTCCGCCGCGCTCGATTTTCAGGAAAAAGAATAGCCACAAAAAGGCACAAAAAAAGAGGCGGCTTATAGGCCGCCCCGACCAGAATCTGTTTTGTGTTTCTTGTGGCCAATCTCAAAGGCTGTAGTCGTCACGCGATTTCGACGAGCTCGAGCTCGAAGGTCAGGTCTTCGCCGGCCAGCGGGTGGTTGGCATCGATGGTGACGGCGTCTTCCTTAACCGCTTTCACAACCACCGCCAGCGGGCCCTGCGGGCCGGACATCTGCAGCGGCATGCCGACCTGGATATCCATGCCCTCCGGGAAGTTGGCTTTCGGAATATCACCGATCATCTCTTCGCGCCGTTCGCCGTAGGCCTCTTTGCAGGGCAGGGTGACGGTTTTTTTGCCGCCGACTTCCATGTCGCGGACGGCGGAGTCAAAACCGGGGATGACCATGCCGGAGCCGGTTTCAAATTCAAGCGGGTCGCGGCTTTCGGATGAGTCGAATAGTTCTCCGTTGCTCAGCGTGCCCTTGTAGTGAATGCGTACTTTTTTTCTGTCTTCGATCATGATGCGTCCTTTATCTAGTTAAATTGAGCGAAAATCCTACAGGTTGAGCACGCGCATGGAAAATTATAATCCGTAAAATGTTTTCATAGAGAGATTAAATTTCATTAGGCTTTGCGGAGCGAAAGGAAACTGGACTAGAGGATATCAAACTGAAGTTTTTAGGCGCGGCGCAGAATGTAAGGGGCTCGCGTTATCTGGTTGAGGCGGGCGGAATGCGGATTTTAGCGGATTGCGGGCTCTATTCAGAAACTGCTGGCTGAAAAAACCGACTGGTTCTGGCTCGGTACCCGGATACCAGCAGGAAATCACATTGGAGTAAACGGTTTTAAAATCTGTAAGGAGGAGCCCGATGAAACGCAGCACAGCCCTGAAAGTAATCAACCCGATTCTGGCGGTTTTAGTGATCAGTCAGCTTCTGAGCGGAATATTCGGCCATTCGCTTCCGTACAAAGCATTTGAAGTTCTGCACCGGGGCGGCGGATATGTTCTGGCGGTCGTTATTGTCCTTCACCTGATCCTCAACTGGAACTGGGTAAAAGCCACCTACTTTAAACGCCCCGCCCCGGTCGCCAGCTGAGGTGGCTGAGGTGTCAGTCCTTCTATGTGGGACTGTCAACACCTCGGCTAAAATCCTTTCCTTCTTTTCCAATAAGACTGCCCGGTTGCTTTGAATGTGCGCTCGATTAACCGAGCGAACCACCTTCTATCCGTGCGGGATTTTATTCCCTGCCACCTAATGCTGCATACGCTTTTTAAAGCTCAGTCAACCGGCTTGGTAAAGAGACCAATCTATTAAAACGGTAGTTAACCCAGGACCGACGCGGTTCCTTACCAGCCTTATTTTAAATCCTTATTTATCCCTGCTTTCTCAATCTGCTTTTTACACGAGAATCGCACCTTCGGGCACTTCGCCAAACTCAACATATTTCCACAATGCGACCAGTAGTTTTCTAGCCAGCGCAACAATTCCGATTCGGCGCATCCGCTTCGATCCGTGTCCAAAACGCTTTTCAAACCACTTGCTTAGCTCGCTGTCCGGCTGAAACCGCAGCCACGACCACGCCAATTCAATCATGATGCGGCGAACTCTCCGATTACCAGCCTTGCTGATTCCCTGCTCCACGCGGGAGTTTCCGCTGTCGTAGGGCGTTGGTGTGAGTCCGGCCAGCGACGCAACCTCTCGCCGATTTTTAAACTCCCGCCAGCCGAAAAATTCATGGCTGAGTGACCAGGCAGAAACCTCTCCAACTCCCCGAAGGCGCAACAAATCCCGAGTCTGTTTTTGAGCGTTCGTTTGCGGCGACTTCAACTCATCCTGCTTTGTTTTCAAGCAACCGGATGTGCTCAATGATTTGATCATGCCGATCCAACTCACGCAGGATCTCGTTTCGAAGTGAATCCGGAAGTGGTTTATCATTCCAAAGCCGAAGTGTATCGATCTGTTTTCGCAGCTTACTGAGGGGTCCCTTGATATAGAGTCCGTGGAGAATTAAAAGAGACTTGATTCGGTTGACGTGGGAGGAGCGTTCTTTTTTTAAGCGTTCGAGCTCTCGATCCAGACGCATATCATCTTCCTGATCCACAGTTGGGGCGCGAACAACCGAAAAAACATCTTCGTCCCCGCTCAGGTAGCGTTTCAATAAGCGAACCAGACTTTCTGCGTCCAGCCGATCCGTTTTAGCTCGCCGCTTTTTCCGATTCACTTCAATGCTGGCTGGATCGAGAAT
>JACNKZ010000064.1 GCA_014381785.1 Kiritimatiellota bacterium | reverse complement strand
CGTCAGTTCTTCCTGACCAACCGCCATAATCTCACCATTTACCAACCAGTGTTTAAATTTGCAGCCGACATTTGGAGTTGCGGTCAGCTCCAGCGAACCACCGAAATCAACAATTTGCTTTGAATCCGGAGTAATCGAGCCGCCCTCCCCTGCAGTTACTGTAACCTGCGGAAGATCCTTGTATGTTGCCGTTACAGCAACATTCTCTCCCAGCATCGTTACCACCGTTGAAAAATTGCTCACACTCGCCACATACTGTGTTGCGCCGGTCCAGCAATCAAAAACCCGCCCGGCCGACGGGGCATCTGCCGTAATGACAACCTGCTGACCATTTGTATACAGCGTTCCATCACCGTCTCCACTGATTACCGTCAGAGTATAGACGTCGATAGGACTAATCGTTTTCCCTCCGGCTATACCGGATGTTAATGGGTAACGGAAGGTTTCAAACTGATCTTCATCATCGTCTTCACCGCACACCGTCCCGACCCCCGGGGCTAGATAAATGGTTTCCCCAAAATCCTGAGTTTCCCCCAGCTCATGAATGGTCACCGGCATATCATAGGAAACTTTCCGGCAATTCAAAAATACACCGGACATTGCTTCAACTACATGAATCGGCTCAATTGAACCGGAGATCGTCCCCGAAACATCGGAAGGAAAACTCATTGATCCAAGCTCCCGGGTACTCATTGTCATCGTGGCAGTCCCCGAGAATGAAGAATTAAACGATCCTCCGGCTCCGGACAAAAGGTCACCTTCAAGGATTTTGACCGGACTACTGAAGTCAACTTGCACCTCCATGTTGTAGACATAGACAGGACCGTAATCATCGAAATCCTCGTAATCATTATATGTATAAATCTGATCTATTCCGTAATAATAGAGATCATCATCGGAAAACCCGACAAACAAGTCCATGTCTAGAGCTGGTTCGTCTGACATAGAGATTGATATCTTAAACTGCCCTCCATACTTGGATGAAGTCGAGACTTGTTCCGTAACCGTCGCGGACCCGCCTTCTTCCTGAAAATTATGGTAATCGCCGTGCTTCAAGGGATAATAATCCTCAACAGAAGTCCCCCGCACTTCGCCGGTGAACAGGCAGACCATTATGAATAAAACAATGTGTCGCATGCTCCGGACCCCTTGTTTGTAAAATATATCATTTTAAAATCAGTCATCAGCTAACAGGTTTCTTTTCGGCGTCTTGCCGGACCGCGGAAGCCGATGCAAACAGCGCGAACAGCAGGCTGGCGTTGTTGAGTTGCATGTAGGCGTCGCTCATCATGATGAGCAGCATGAAGCAGGTGAGGCCAACGGTCATTTTGGCCTCCAACCCCGACTGCCGGAAGCTCTTGGCAAACAGCGCGGCAAAAATCCCCAGAAAAACAATCAGCCCGACCAGGCCGCTCTGCGCCCAGACCATCAGGTACATGTTGTGCGGGTTGTCGACACCTTCCCAGTGGCTCGGCGTCCGCTGCCGCCGAACCCTTTCGTACTCAACCGGAAAATCGCCGGTTCCAACGCCGAAGACCGGGTGCTGTTTGATCATCTGCCAGGTGTTGCCCCAGAAGACCAGCCGCGGGCCGATCGAGGTGTTTTCGACTTGCCCGTCCGCAATGTTTTCCTGAGAAGCAGTCCCTTCCTGCACATTCATCACTTCCTGAATGTTTTGATCAATCCGGCGGTGCACCGATGGGCTGAGAAAATAGGCCGAGCCCGCCAATAAAATAACCGCCAATGCGGGCCAGAGGATATTTTTCTTCCACTGCAAAATCAAAAGACTGAACAACATAAAAAAGGCGGCGTATCCCGCCACGCCGATGTTCACAAATAGCGCTACAGCAATCAGTCCACCCGCAATTCCAAACCCTATCTTCCAACCCTTGGAAAGCTTCGAGTCAAACAGAAGGATTGCGAAGGAAAGGTAGGCCGCCCAGGCCAGCTCTGGACCATACGAGGTATGGTAAACAAACGGGCTGGGGTTCAACGGGATGGCTCGTCCAAATGGAGGAAGCCACTGAAAAAATACGCCAATAGAAAGAATGGCGGTTAGCGCGATGGAAACGATGAAGGCATAGATCCCGCGCCGACAAACCCATAGGTGACGGGCGGCGACGCTCATAAACACAGGGATCAAAAGAAAACGTCGGCTTTTTTTGATGATGTGCAACCCCCAGTCGAGATCAGAGCTCCAAAGAAGCCCCAAACAGAGCAGGAGAAAATAAATTACTGGAAGAAAAGCGACCGAATTAGAGCGAACCTCTACCCATTTTTCTTTCAGTCCGCCCTCAAGTAGCCAAAGCACAAGCAGCAGCAACGCGGCCGCATTGGCAATCTTCGCACTGAAGGGAAGCAATGCAAACGTCGCCACCAGCAGCCATGGAATCCATTTTGATATCTTGTTTTTAACAGCAAACGACATGCGATGAAAAATACGTCAGAAATCGCCGGTGCAGAAGAGAAAAGCGAGGCGAGCCTCGAATTATCTGTTACAAATTAATGGTCATTAGAAAAACACAATGCGCTTTTCCTGAAAGGAGGCTGCTCATGCGAAAAACCGCATCTCTTTAACTTTTAACTGATCCCGGTTAGCTGATACCTTCCCCCCATGCATATTGTTCAGATTCTACCGGAGCTAACTCAGGGCGGCGTGGAGCGTTACGTGGTCGAGCTCAGCCGCAAGCTAGTCCGTCTCGGACACTCATGCACCGTGATTTCAGCCGGCGGCGGCCTGGCCGAAGAAATTAAAAAGAACGGCGGACGGCATATCACCCTTGATGTCTGCTCAAAAAACCCGCTGACTTTCCCCTTCCGCGTCCTAGCTCTCCGTCGGATCCTTCGTTCTTTATCTACACCCGTTCCGTGGGGACTAGAGATCAGAGGTCAAAAATCAAAAATCAGCAAAAGCCCTGACCTCAGTCCTCAGTCCTCCGACCTCCCGTGGCGCGGCGGAGCCTTTGGCGAAGATGGCTGTCCTCCGATCTCTATAGTACACGCCCACAGCCGTGTCCCCGCATGGCTCTGCCATTTTGCCAACAGAACGCTTCGAATACCGGTAATTACAACCGTCCACGGATTTAACCACGTTAGCTGGTACAGCCGAATTATGACCCGCGGCGACCGAATCATCTGCGTCAGCAGCTCGATAAAAAGCTACATTCAGAAGCATTACGCCACCGATGAGCGCCGAATTTCTGTGATTCCGGGTTGCGTAGATTCGGTTGCGTTCGATCCCGACCGGATCGACCATGCCTGGCTGAATGACTTTAAGAAAACATTCGGACTGGAAAACAAACAGGTGATCACCATCGTCGGGCGGATCAGCCGCTCCAAGGATTATGAAACCTTTCTGCGCGGCATCGCGATCTGTGCAAAAGACAACCCGAACCTCCGGGGTCTAATTATCGGTAGCGAACGGCGCAACCATCAAAAATACCGCACCCAACTCAGCGCCTTAGCCCGCCGGCTAAACATCGAAGACCGAATCATTTTCGCGGGAAACCAGACGCAACTTTCCGAAATCTACTCGCTCAGTGAGCTGGTGGTCTCCAGCTCCAGAAGTCCCGAAACCTTTGGGCTCACCCTGATCGAGTCGATGGCCATGAACACACCGGTGATTGCAACCCGCCACGGGGGACCTCTGGACATCATCCAGGAGGGGGTAAACGGCCGTCTTTTTGAACCCGGAAATGCGGAGGATCTGGCCAGACAGATCCGCGCCACGCTCGGCGCCACCCCTCTCGACCTGCGAACAGAAACACTCCGCTCTTTTTCTGTGGAGGTAGTGGCTGGAGCAATCCTTGCGGTTTACCTCGACTGTCTAAATACACTACACATTGTTCAGGTTCTTCCGGAACTCAATCAGGGCGGCGTGGAGCGCGGCGTGGTTGAACTCAATCGCGAGCTGGTTAAACGCGGACATCACAGCACGGTGATTTCCGCCGGCGGCACGCAGGCCGCACAAATTGAAAAAGACGGCGGTCGACACATCACATTGGATGTCTGCTCCAAGAATCCCTTCACCGTTCCGCTTCGGATTTTCAAACTTCGGAAAACCCTCCAGGAACTCATGCAGGGGTCGGAAGGCGGAAGACAGAAGGCGGAGGACGGAGGGCGGAGGACGGAAGACGGAAGACGGAAGACAGAGGTCAGAGATCGGGAGACCGAAGACGGGGAACAAAAATCGGAAATCATCAATCATCGATCATCAATGCTAATACACGCCCGCAGCCGCGTGCCCGCCTGGCTCTGCTGGTTCGCCAACAGAAAACCGAAGCTTCCCTTCGTCACCACGGTGCACGGCTTCAACAGTGTCAGCCGATACAGCGCCATCATGACGAAGGGCGACGCGGTTATCTGTGTCAGCAACCCCGTTAAAGAATACATCCAGAAAAACTACGATACGCCTGATGAAAAAATTACCGTCATCCATCGCGGGATCGATCCAGCAGAGTTTGATCCAGAAAAACTGGATCAAGAGTGGATCAACTCCTTCAAAACAGAATATGGGCTGAACGAGAAATATATTGTCACAGCCGTCGGGCGTATCACCGAACTCAAAGACTACGAGACCTTCATTCGTGCCATTGCCACCTGTGCGAAAGCCATTCCAAACACCTGCGGAGTGATTGTCGGCGGCGTTCGACACGACAAACAGGCCTATTTTGAAAGACTACAGACGCTCGTCAAAGAACTTGGCGCAGAAAAGAAAATCGTCTTTGCCGGAAGCCACAGCCGGATGCCGGAAATTTACGCGCTGAGTGATGTACTGGTCTCGAGTTCGAAACAGCCGGAAAGCTTCGGGCGAACGCTGATTGAGGCGATGGCGATGAACACGCCGGTCATCGCCACCCGGCACGGCGGCGCGCTCGACATTATTGAAGAAGGCAAAAACGGTTTTCTTTTCACACCCGGCAATGCGCATGAATTAGCCGACGGAATCCGGCAGCAAAAAAACACACCGCCCACCAACCTGCGGGAATATGTCCTGAAAAACTTCAGTCTAGATCGCATGACAGAAGATGAATTGTCTGTGTATCACGAGCTGACGGCGAAGCCGCAGTTAGCAGTTAATCGGTAGAGGTTATCAGTTTCAGAATATGTAGCGGCGGCTTAACCCAAAGGAAAAGCCGCTCCCACGGGTCGCCAGAGAGATATTGCCAAAACACAAACTGTTGTTATCGTTTTGTCAACCACTTGATCAAGAGCAACTAAGGGTCATCCCATCCTCTTGTGGTTTTGTTGCGGCTTCGCTGCCTTGAGGAAAGAACCGAGCTGGGCATAGATAATCAAATCTGGAAATTTTTATTTCCAGATAATGTAATATCCGGTAGGGTTCTTTTCCGGAAATGAGGGATATATGCTCAACACAATTAAAGAGATCATTTTAAACTGTCAGGAAACTACGCAGGAAACCGGTACGCCCCGCCGCCTTGAAATCGAATCGGTCTCGGGTAAAGCGACCATCTGCATCGGGGTTCGCCGAAGCGGAAAATCCACGTTACTATTCCAAATGATGGAACAACTCCTGAAAAGCGGCGTTCTGCGCGAAAATATTCTTTATATCAATTTTTTTGACGACCGGCTGCATGGACTCCAGCATAAAAACCTGAATACCGTGCTCGAAGCCTATTTTTCACTTTATCCGGAAAAGAAAAATACGGAAAAAATCTACTGTTTCTTTGATGAGATACAGGTCATCCCCGGATGGGAATCCTTCATTGATCGACTGCAGCGGACAGAAAACTGCGAAGTATATATCACTGGCTCTTCTGCACAGATGCTCTCAAAAGAGATCGCAACCCAGATGCGTGGAAGATCCCTGTCCTGGGAAATATTCCCCTTCTCGTTCCGGGAATTTCTCGACTTCAAACAAGTCAACTCCGCCGGTTCATTTTCGACAAAAAAGCGGTTGCTCGTCCAGCAGGCCTTTGAAGAATACTGGACGACGGGCGGCTTTCCCGAGGTCGCAGGGCTTGACCGACCGCTACGAATCAAGATCCATCAGGAATACTTCAACACTATGCTTTTTCGCGACCTGGTGGAACGTCATGACATCTCCCATCCGAAAGCTGTAACAGATCTTGCTCACTGGCTGATCGATAACACAGCATCCCTCTACTCCATCAACAACTTGACCGGCTACCTGAAATCGCTGGGACACAACGCTCCGAAGTCAGCGGTCTCCAGCTACCTCGAATGGTTTGAAGATGCCTATATTCTGTTTACAGTCCGCATTTTTGACGCCTCGCTGGCACGTTCCAACACCAACCCTAAAAAAATATACTGTATTGATCACGCTCTGGTCACATCGGTTGGATCGGGTATTCTGGTCAACAGTGGCCACCTGCTGGAAAACCTTGTTTTTTCGGCTTTGCGACGCACCACGCCGGATATTTACTACTACAAAACCAAAGCAGGGCGAGAGGTTGACTTCATCATCCGAAACGCGGATCAATCGCGCACTCTGATTCAGGTTTGCGAAACACTCGCACACCCCGAAACCCGCAAAAGGGAAACCACGGCCCTCTGCGAAGCCATGAGCGAATTGAAGTTGAACTCTGGCATCCTCGTCACCCGCAATGAAGAAGAAACCATCCAGATGGAATGCGGACAGATCAACGTCACGCCTGCATGGCGCTTCCTTCTGGATATCGGGACACACGACCAGGCCCATCGAACCTAAAAAACCGAAACAGACGCTAGCCTTCGACTTCCACAACATGAGTGATTCCATTCAATCGAACTTCAGTCTAGATCGTATGACCGAGGATGAGCTCATGGTTTATCGGGAAACCATCAAAAGACAGAATTATAAACCCATCAGATAATCTACTTTTTAGTCATAGTATGTATTGATTTTATATACATAGACGTCTTAAATATCATCATGAACCCTGGATTAAGAGATCAGATCGGGCGAGATGAATTTGACTATCAAATCCTGATGGACGCCCTGTCAGACTATGCCGCTCCGCGTGCGCGCGTAACAGCCCTGTTGCGATCAGGGGAAATCATCCGCATTAAAAAGGGGCTGTATGTATTTGGGGAAGGCTCCCGGCGGGGACCGGTTTGTCGGGAACTGCTCGCCAACTTGATCTACGGCCCCTCATTTATTTCTCTTGATAGCGCACTGGCATATTACGGACTGATTCCGGAACGGGTGGATGCGATCACCTCCGTAACCCCCGGAAAGGCTCGCCAGTTCGAAACCCCGCTGGGTCTGTTCATCTATCGCCAAACCCCCTGCTTTTCCATCGGATACGACCGGATCGTCCAAGGAGAACTATCCTTTCTGCTAGCACAACCGGAACGGGCGCTAGCCGATAAAATCCGCGATGACCGAGCCGGCGGATTGCGCACCCGCAAGGAAATGGAAGCCTACCTCTTCGAAAACCTCCGAATGGACCCGGATGCCATACGCACATTCGATGCAGAACTGTTCGACGCACTGGCAACCGGAATGAAGTCGCACAAAATCCATGTCTGCGCATCGCTGGTCCGCGCATTAAGGAAAAGCTCATGAATCAAGCCATTCAAAGCATGCTGGAGCCCTACCAATGCAAAAACACGGGCGACTACGAAAATGCACTGCGAGAAATTTTTCAGGAGTTGGCGCTGCTGGGGCTCTGGCGCGGGAAATTTTTCGAACATGCGGCATTCTATGGCGGCACCGCCCTGCGCATCCTGCACGGACTCGACCGCTTTTCCGAAGATATCGACTTTTCGCTCCTGCGCCCCAACCCGGAATTCAATCTGGCCCCGTACTGCCGATTCATTGAAAATGAACTGAATGCGTGGGGTTTTCCGGTCGCAATGCAGGTAAAAGCCAAAACCGCCGACTCCGCAATTGAATCCGCCTTTTTAAAAGCCGACACAATCACTCAGATGCTGATCATCGAAGCACCCGAAGAGGTGCAAGCCCGCGTCCAGCACAATCAGATTCTACGCATTAAACTGGAAGTAGACACCAACCCACCCGCCGGATTCCAGACGGAATCCCGCTATCTACTGCAACCGATCCCTTTTCCGGTTAGAACCTATACCCTGCCCTCCCTCTTCGCAGGAAAAATGCACGCCCTGCTCTTCCGCAACTGGGGAAACCGCGTTAAAGGCCGCGACTGGTTTGATCTGGTCTGGTACATCTCGCGCGGCATCCCGCTGGATCTACCCCACTTGGAAGCACGCATGCGCCAGACCGGTCACTGGACGGAGGCGACCCCCCTTTCAGAACAGGCGTTCCGAGAGATGCTGATGGAACGAATCCGATGCGTTGATATTCATTCGGCACAAAAAGATGCGGAACGCTTTATCCGCAACCCGGACGCTATAGCGGTCTGGTCTGCGGAATTTTTTGAACAAATCACCTTAAAGATACAAGCACTATGAAGCATCGTTCACATACCGGTCTGCGCGAAGAGATTCTGAACGACTTCACATTGAATAAAATGGTCGAAAAAACAATTGCCGTATACAATCAGCTCACTTTTTTAAAAAAATTTAATGGTCATGACGCATCCAAAAAAAAACATCCGAGTAAAACTTGTCGTGCGCGGCGGCACAGGCAAAGGCACTGCCTGGGCGAGACATTGCCCAGGCGGCCAGCCGCAGTGGGGACGCTGCACATTCATATTCGATCCGTTTGAGCGCGAGTACGATTGGCTGGTAATGACCGATGATGTCCCACGCGTCCTTCCCGGGAAAGAAGAGTTGGCCTGTCCTCGCTCAAACACCATTCTCGTCACATCCGAACCCTCTTCTGTGACCCGCTACGGCAAAGCGTTTGCGGCACAGTTCGGAACGGTTTTGACCAGTCAGGAAGAGAAGGCGCTTCCCCACCGAAATGCCATTCGCTCCCAAACCGGCAACATCTGGTTCTATGGGAAATCCTACGACGAAGTACTCTGCGAAACCCCACCTGCAAAAACGAGTCTGGTCTCGACGGTCTGTTCATCCAAGCAACAGGCTCATACAATGCACGCCCGCCGCTACAACTTCACACAACGCCTCAAAACCGAACTGCCGGAACTTGAAATTTTCGGACATGGAGTCCGCTACATTGAAAATAAATTTGAGGCCCTTGATCCCTACAAATTTCATCTGGCCATTGAAAACCACATCGCCCCGCATGTGTGGACTGAAAAACTGGCGGACGCCTTTCTCGGCTATACGGTTCCGATCTACTGCGGATGCCCGAACGTCTTTGACTACTTTCCCGAGGACAGCGTCATCCCAATCGACATCAACGATATTGAAGGCTCTATAAAAACCGTCCAGCGCGTACTGACAACTGAAGGAGAGTACGAACGCCGCCTAGAGGCCGTCAAAGAGGCTCGGCGACGGGTAATTGAAGAATACAATCTGCCAGCCATGCTCAGCCGGATTATTGAAAATGCAGAACCTTCCGCAAACAGAACTAACGGAGATTTTATTTACAGCCGCCGCAGAATGCGCATGCGTCACACATCCGAATTTTTCCGTTTTGCGATCTGGCGCACCCAAAACGCTCTTCAAAGTATTCTGAAACTTAAAAAAGGAGATGCGAGTTATGAATGAAATTCCGATATGGGGAACGTATGCCCCAAAATCAAAAGCCCGCTGTCTTCGTTTTCTAACATCAACGGGAGTTGCAAGGGGAAGAATCGCAAAAAAAACAAGCACCCTCTGGCGCCGTCTCCACGGCGATCTGATCGACATTCAAATTCGTGGAATAAAATACCGAATGAATCTAGGCGACAACACCACTGACACCAAAGTTCTATGCTCATCTAAAGAATACGATCAAAAGGAGCTTTCAGCTCTGAAAGATTCCTGCAAGGATGGTGTCTTTGTCGATGCCGGAGCCAATGTTGGCTACTACTCGCTGGCCATGGCTCAAGCCGGAGCTGCTCGAGTGCTGGCGATTGAACCCAACCCACCGACTCTTAAACGCCTCCTTTTTCATATACAGATCAATCAGTTTGCCCATCTAATCACACCCGTTTCCACGGGAATCGGCCCGAAGGGAGAGTCTACGTTTTTTTCGACTGGGGATCTCGGCAGCGCCAGCTTAATTGAAGACGCATCATTAAAGAACACAGCCATCACCATTCAAACCCGTCCTCTTTTAGACCTGATCCAGAAGCAAGGGGTTGACAAAATTGACGGGATGAAAATCGATGTAGAAGGCATGGAAGACCGCGCCCTCTTGCCGTTTTTTCAAACGGCCCCCGCATCTCTTTGGCCATCCTGTCTAGTGATTGAACATTGCCACCAGAAAGAATGGGAAACTGACATTATTTCCTACCTTTTGAAAAATGGATACCAACAGACGGGGAAAACACGCGCAAACACCATACTCAAGTTCAACCCCAATACATGAGGGGGGCCTTTCCAAAAGCAATCCGTGCGGATTTTCATCGATCTGGAGAAAAATATGACCCACCAAAACACCGTCAACATTATCACCATCTTATGGGGCATCGCCTACTCAGTAGAGGATGTTAACAACCTCTACTTGATGATTGATAGAAATACCTCGCACCCGATCACCTTCCACCTGTTCAGCAACGAGTCTCTTCCTTCCCTGAACCCGGAGATCATCCAGCACCCCGAACCGATCATGCCGATTCGGCCAGAATATCAAGGCTACGCCTACCGCAAAGAGGCCGGGCTCTGTGACAATGCGCTTGGCGGCCTGACCGGGAGTCGCGTGTTTTTCTTCGACCTCGACGTGCTGATCATGAACAACCTTGACGATCTGTTCACCTACCCTCAAGGAGATCAATTTTACATTATCAATGACTGGCATACGAACGGCGACCATGTCGGACAGGCGACCTGCTACTCGTTTGTCGTTGGAACGCTAGGCTTCGTCAAGGAGGCCTTTGCTGCCGACCCGGTTCCGATTGTTAAAAGGTTCGGAACTGCATCTCAAGAATATCTTTCCTCCAAAGTGATCGAAAAGTTCGGGAAGCTCCATTTCTGGCCGGAACCATGGTTTCAGTCGTTCCGATTCCATTGCCTTCCATGGGGGCCATTGCGTCATCTACTGACTCCGCACAAACCCAAACCGGGCACTAAGGTTCTTGCCTTTCACGGGCGTCCCAATATATCTGACGCCCTCATTGGGCGGTGGTCGGAGCCCAACTGCAGGAAAGAAGCAAAGGGGTGGAAAAAGCTCTACAAAGCCTGTCGTCCCACGCCATGGATTAATGAATACCTTCCACCATCAGAGGGCAGCAAACAGATATAATGAACTCTCTTCACATCATCGGAAGCAAAGCCTCCGGCGGCGCGGAAAAATTTTACGTGCGGCTGGTAAGCAGCCTGCATAAACAAAGTCAGGTGCTGGCGATCAATCCGCCCGACAGCGCAGTGTCCACGCAGCTCGACCCGCACGTTAAACAGCTCCACCCGCCGATGACTAGCGTTCTGGATCTTTACAGCCGCTTATCGATTAGACGCATCGCACTCCAGAACCAGCCAGCCATCGTTCAAACCTACATGGGCCGCGCCACGCGACTGACGCATATTCCGCGCGGCAAGGGGCTCGTACACATCGCCCGGCTCGGCGGCTATTACAACCTGAAGGCCTACCGCCACGCGCACCATCTGATCGGCAACACCCAAGGCATTTGCGATTATCTGACCAAAGAAGGCGTACCCAAAGAACGCGTTCATTACATTGGCAACTTTGTGGAGCCGATTCTTCCGCCGCCCGCTGAAGAACTGGCTGCATTGCGCGGGTCGCTCGGTATTCCGCACGATGCCTTCGTTATCACCTGCGCCGCGCGTTTCCACGAAAACAAAGGACTGCCCGACCTGCTGGAGGCTTTTTCCAACCATTGGAAAAAACATAAAAACGCGCGACTGATTCTCATCGGTGACGGACCGATGAACGCCGAGATCCGCGCGCAGATCCAAACGCTGGGAATCAGCGATGCCGTCATTCTGCCGGGTTGGTGCGATCCGAAGCTCTACTACCATCTGGCAGATGTGCTCACCTGCCCGTCGCGGCACGAACCGCTCGGCAACACCATTCTAGAAGCATGGGCCTGCGGCAAACCGCTCGTCGCCACCGCAACCTTCGGCGCAAACGAACTCATCGCACCGGATCAAAACGGAATTATCACACCGATCCAGGATCCGGATGCACTGGCAGACGCATTTGAACAACTGATGAGGGATCCCGGACTTTGCGCATCGCTGGCTGCTGGCGGAGCGCAGACCGTACAAGACCGTTTCAGCAAAGAGACCATCACCGGAGAATACCTGAGCCTTTACGAAAAACTGCTTCAAAAACCATTCTGAACGAAAGAAACCCGATGAGAATACTGCATGTCGATAATTTAATGATTCGCCGCTACGGAAAAGTCAAAGTGGGTACCGGGCGAAAACTGTTCGCCGGAATGATCCGTAACAACCACAAGGTGCTGGAATTCAGCGAACGCGATATTGCCCGCTTCGAAGCCCCGCTCAAAATCCGACCCATCGGCATTCCGATTGCCAACAAAAAGCTGATCGAAACCGCAGACAACTTCCGCCCGGATCTCATTCTTATGGGGCACTGCGACATGATCACCAACGAAACATTGCTAGAAATCCGCGCCCTGCTTCCCAATGTGAAAATTGTGTTTCGCTTTCTGGATGCGCTGTGGATTCCCCGTCATGTGGAGCGTATAAGGAAAAGAATGGGGGTGATGGATGCGGTTTTCATCACAACCGGCGGAGAAGAAAATCTGAGGCAGTTTTGCACCGGAAAAAATGTGGTAGCCTACATTCCCAACGCCACCGACCCGGCGCAGGACGATCAGAATAATGCTGAAAAAACCGAGTTTGAACGCGACTTGATGTTCTGCGGAGTCGCCCAGGAAGATGACGAACGCTATCCGCTGGTGAAGAACCTCCATGAATCCCTTGACCCAACGATGCGCTTTGACTCCTTCGGCATGCACGGCACGCCTCCGGTTTACGGACTCGACTACGACCAGGTTCTGGCCACCAGCAAAATGGGCATCAACCTGAACCGATTTGAGGGATGGCCGCTTTACTCCTCTGACCGCATCGCCCAGCTGATGGGCAACGGCCTGCTCACCTTCCTCTGGGACAAGGGGGATATGCGCCGGTTCTTCACCGATGAACACGTGGCGTTTTTCAGGAACTTCGATGAGCTGATTTCCAAAGCCAAAGCCTTTCAGCAGGACGATGCGCAGCGTCGTGCTGTCGCCGGAGCCGGGCGTGCCTTTTACCACGAACACTTCTCCGGACAGCGGATCATTCAGTTCATGATTGAAACCACCCTCGGCCAGCCCTATTCACATGATTATATCTGGAGCAATGAAGTGTACCGCTAACTGAGCGGCGGCGGCACAAATGTGCGTGAATTACGCAACCCTCTGGCCCAACTCCTGAATAATCTTGATGCTTGTACATGAGGCTTAAAGAAAGCAGTAAGCAGGGCCTTTTCATAGCGACGCCCCCTCGCCATCCGGTTGCGCCGAAATGCAGCCTCACAGGGGGCATCGAAAATTGAACAGAGGAACTCTGCAATGTGATCCGCTTTCAACGTGTCCGGCTCCGCTCCCTCTGCGAAAACCGGCTCGGTTAACATGGCGCGATAACGATCCTCATCCTGATCAATGGCCTTAATTTCCTTCACGGCATCCTTAACGGATAGAAAGTCGGCCACATTGACAAAGGCCTTGGGGTTGAAATCTAAAGAGATATCCGGTGCGCCCCAATAAATCGGGATGGCTCCTGCGGCAAACACATCCGTTATCTTTTCCGTGATATATCCTGGAGCCATCGTGTTTTCAATCGCCAACCCGAATCGCCCGGAACGCATAAACTCAACCTTGTCTGGAACGCGCCCGCCAACATTATTGAACAATCCACCTCCGGAAGCCACACGCCGATACGCAGAAAGCTCTTGAAACAACTCCGTAAAAACGGCTTCTCTCTCCGAATTCGACACGACACAGGTACAAAATTCAGAGCGTTGAGAGTCTTCCGTTAAGCGGGGTTTAAGCAAGGCGGGATACGTATTTGAATAAAGTCGATACAGCGGCAGGCGAAAAAAACGGTCGCCAAAAGTCATCCGCTCCATTCCGAGAGCATAGTCGCTTATATTGAAATCCGGAGAACAGTTTTCGGCAGAAAAGAAAATACGCACCCCGTCAAACTTCAGAACATCCCTCCCAAAACAAGAATGTAGAACAAAATCAGGATTGTCTTCGGTCTGCTCAAACTCATACTGATCCGAAACGAAGCCAAGAAGACGTTCGGTGAGATACCCCTCATCATGGGCAAAATCAACAATTGCTACGCGAAGTTTCTTCATTTCACGAAACATATCACGCCGTTCTTTTTGCTTTAATAAAATCAACGGCTCGTAAAATTTCAGTCAACATCACGTCCGAACGATCTGGCGAGTTAGGAACATCTAATTTACCGGGGAATACTTCATCTGAACTAAAAAATACCTGACCATCTCTACGAATATATGTAACCTCAATTGCTCGTGGAACAACAATGCCGAATAAATTCCGATCCATTCCTTCATTATTAGCATGAAAATGAATCGGAGCAAAATTTCGATGCAACTTGCGCAATACATTTAAATTCCGATTGCGCAAAACACGCTGTGCCGGGCGAGCTAATGGATTATGTATTTCAATGCAAATCTGACGAAACCGTTTAAGCGTCTCATCTGAAATAGTTAACAAAGACTCCCACTCGGATCCCTCAATATCCATTTTCAAAATCAAATCGCCGGATTGATCACCTATTTCATCCATTAAAATATTTTCTATATTTTTTAAGTTTTTCTGTAGATCGGTCTTTCCCGCAACACCACATTTATAGAAATGCAGGCGAGGATTTGTCTCTACTTGAGCTGGAGGATCCACTGTATGGTCAAATTGAAACACATCAACACCGCGTCGGGTCATCTCCTCATCCCACGAGATTTCATCCGCGATACCCAAAGAGAGAGCGACCCGAATATCATCAAAATCATCGGCCATGATATACCCCCCATCACCAGAAACATTCCCAACTCGCACCTTCCTTAATCCGGTCGAAGCTTGGGGTCGAATCAAATCATAGAACTCACAAACCTGACTCAGCCGTCCACCTGTGATCCAAAACCGAAAACTATCGTTTATCTCCATTGCATCCTCCTGTCTTATTACCAATGGTCTGAACCGGGCACATAGGTAACAGATAGACTGGGTACATAGGTAACACTTTATAATACGCCATGGAGGTAATTCATGGCGTGGAAAGAAGTGTTTGTTATGGAGGAGCGTTGCAGTTTTGTTCTGTTGGCCGAGAAGCGGCAGCAGAATTTTTCATCGTTGTGTAAAGAGTATGGGATCAGCCGGAAGACGGGCTATAAATGGGTCGCGCGCTACAAGAAGTATGGATTGCGTTCTTTGCGGGAGTTTAGCCGCCGCCCCATGAACTGTCCGCACAAGACGCCTCTAGAAATCGAAGCGTTGATTTTGCGTGAGCGTCGGAAGCACAAGACCTGGGGGCCAAAGAAGCTGCGCGACCTATTAATCAAGGACCATAAAATTGCTAACCCTCCCGCCGAGAGCACGATTGGCGAGATTCTTAAACGCAACGGGGTGCCACTCCGGAAGCGGCGCAAGCGCGGAGTATTTCGGCTTCCTTTACAGGATTTAACGATTCCGATAGCCGCAAACGATGTCTGGACGGTTGACTTCAAAGGATGGTTTAGAACCCTTGATGGCGCCCGTTGTGATCCGCTGACGGTTATGGATCTGTATAGCCGTTATCTTCTTTGTGCGAAGCTTCTTCTTGGGCAGACACAACGATCCACCAAGCCAGCGTTTGAGGCCCTGTTTAAACAGCATGGGCTGCCTAAAGTGATTCGGGTAGATAATGGATCTCCGTTTGCATCCGTAGGGATTGGGCGGCTTTCTGAGCTCAGTGTTTGGTGGACTCACTTGGGGATTCGAGTGGAGTTTATAAAGCCCGCCAGCCCTCAGGAAAACGGTGCTCATGAGCGGATGCACGGCACGCTAAAGGCAGAGGTCACCAAGCCTCCGTCGGCAAATCGTGCCGCTCAACAGCAACGATTGGATCGTTGGCGCAAAGAGTATAACGAGGAGCGCCCCCATGAGGGCATCGAGATGCAACGCCCCACTCAGAGATATCAGAAAAGCCCCAGACGCTTCTCTGGAAAGATCAAGCCTCTGCGTTATCCGCGCCCGATGAAACCGATTCAGGTGAGCAGTTCAGGGTTCATTTATCGGGAAGGTGCCGCCTGTTTTATTGGAGAGGCGTTGTCAGGAAGCCGTCTCGGCCTGAACGCACTCGACAGCGGAATCCATGAAGTATACTTTGCGGATCGGGTGCTAGGCGAGTTGCACGATGCGACTCCTGATCGCCTGCGGCCTCTCTCTCAACGATCTCAAGGGGATCTGGGAGAGAGAGGAAGACCTGAGCATTGTAAGAATCAAAGTGTTACCCATGTCCCCGGATAGTTTGTAACCCATGTCCCCGGTCAGACAAATAAATTTTAAAAATGTAGAAACGGGGTCAGTCCTTGAATTCTGACTTTTCCAACCTTTGGCATTTCCAAAAAACGGGGTCAGTCCTTGAATTCTGACTTTTCTAGAAACGGGGTCAGTCCTTGAATTCTGACTTTTCTAACCTTTGGCATTTCCAAAAACACCGGCTCCGTTTTCTGCCCTTCACCCGCTGCCATCAAAATTCTTTCGTTAATCTGCAACCTTTAATCAACGCAAGGTACCTTACCGTCGGGGGTCTTCGCCAGTGCCGATAGCGCTTGGTTTTTGCCCAACAAAAACTTTCTATCTCAAAATCGTCCGTCAAAAACTAAAGCCGTCCATCAATTTCTGAAATCGGCAGGACGCTTTTGATGTCGTACACCATACCGCTCTCTGCACGCGGATTGAACAGCTCTTCTGAACAACTCATCAGCTAAAGCCCGCGAAGACGTTTGGCTAAAAAACGGCATATTCGACCTCATTGAGGATGTGCGGACCCATGTAGGGGCTCAGGCTGTTGCGCGTGACCAGATCGTAGTGATCGCCGATCGTCTGCTCCAGAAAATCACAGAGCGCGTTAAAATTGTTGAAGGTGTTCTTCTGCTCCTCGAACTCCACAAGAATATCCACATCGCTGGATGGAGAGTCTTCACCCCGCACAACCGAACCGAACAGACCAATGGCGGCCACGCCCATTCGATGCAATGCATCTGCATGAGAACTCAACAATTCTAAAATGCTCTCTTTCCGACTCATAAAATCTCCGGAAAAAGCGGAATAAAAAGGGTCAGTCCGCCTAAATCGTTATTTTTGTTTTCCACGCTCTTCATCCTTATCCCTTTCTCGACTCGAAAAAGACGGGTCGAATATAGCGGGGCTTCGACTGCAGAGCGAGGGGAAAGATGGGGTGTGAAAGATGAAAAGGGATACTCCCTCGTTGTCTGCCTCCGGCAGATCCGCCGAAGGCGGAAAACAAAGCCCTTATTGAAGGCGCTGAACGGCCTGCGGCCTTGTTGAAATGCAGGGAACCCGCCCTGCCCCGATAGGTCGATCAGTCGCGGGGATAAGCCCAAGGTGACCCTAAGAAAGAAATTGGCAACGTGCTCACGCGATCTGCCAGTGGGTAGGATTTTTCACCGGGATAGACCACCCAAAGATGCGCAAGATCCAAATCAGCAACGGCACTTTTCATAGAGGGTGTTAATTTGGGAGCACTTCCATATTTCACCTCAACCGCCCAGTTGGTCCCCTGAGCCTGCCAGAAAAGATCAACCTCAGCACCCGAATGCGTTGCCCAAAAAGATAACTCCTCGTTCCGTTTTCCAAGGCAGCGGGAAACTGCCTCTAAAGCAAACCCCTCCCAAGAGGCCCCTAACTTGTTGTGGGTCAATAGATCCCGCTCAGACTCAATAGACAACAACGAATGAAATAAGCCGGAATCACGAACGTAGACCTTCGGTCGTTTCACTAATCGCTTTCCTGTATTGGTATGCCAAGGTCGCAATAAGCGAACCATGAAGGTTCCTTCTAAGATATCCATGTAATGCCGAACCGTCATGTCGGAAACACCAAACGATCTAGCGAACTCGGAATAATTGATGACCTGACCGTGATAATGACAAAGCATCGTCCAGAATCGACGCAATGTGGCCGCAGGAATGGTAATTCCGAGTTGCGGAATGTCCCGCTCCAGAAAGGTGGAAATATACTGTTGCAACCACCGTTGGCTTTGTTCTTCGGTTCGCGCGGTGAATGAAAGAGGCAACCCGCCGCGCAACCAAAGATGACGCCAGGACACCGCGCCGATATCATCCAGCCTAAACCCCTGTAATTCATGATAGGCAATGCGCCCGGCGAGCGATTCTGATGACTGTCGAATCAAATCCCGCGAAGCGCTCCCTAAAATCAGATACCGCTGATCCTTCCGGGTATCCACTAAATGCCGAATCAACGGGAACAACTCGGGAACTCTCTGAACCTCATCAATAATGATCATTCCCGAGAGCGAACTCAGAGCCAGTTGAGGGTCATCGAACATAGCTAAATCAGCCGGATTCTCCAAATCAAAGAAATGATCCGAAGAAAACTCTCTGGCTAGCGTGGTTTTTCCGGACTGTCTTGGCCCGAGAATAGCCGTAACGGGGAATTCGCTCATCAGCGTCAACAGCTGGTTTCTATCTTTATCTCTAGCAATCATTACAGTGAATCTACCCGTTAGCCGTGAAATGTCAAGCACGACATATGATATTTCAATGACCCAGGGATCGGGTGCGGGCGAGGGAAAAGATGGGGGAGGAAAGATGAGCCCGGTGAAATACGCTCACGGGGAAATCGTTTCCACGGGACAGATTCGCTGATTTCACGGGCCGTGAAGGATGAAGGGGGAATAACGTTGAAGTCGTTAAAATGTGCTACGCCCTCGTTAAAGCCGCCCGTCGATCTCTCCTACAGGAAGAACACTTTTGATGTCGTACACAACGCTGTTTTCCGCGCATAGATTGCGGAGTTCGTCCGTGGTCATCGATTTAAATTCGTCATGAGCCACGGCCAATACGATTGCATCGTATTGGCCAGTTGCTAGTTGCTGAATGCTAGTTGCCAGGGAGATGTCGTATTCCTTGCGGACTTCTTTGGGGTCGGCCCATGGATCGCAGACGGTGACGTTGGCGCCGTACACTTCCAGCCCTTTAACAATGTCGGTGACACGGGTGTTGCGGATGTCGGGGCAGTTCTCTTTAAAGGTGATTCCCAACACAAGAATGTTCGAGTCGACCACATGAATCCGCTTTTTAAGCATGAGTTTAACGACCTGATCGACAATAAACGGGCCCATGCTGTCGTTGACGCGACGTTCGGCCAGAATCATTTCGGGATGGTAACCGACCGCCTCCGCCTTAAAGGTCAGATAATAAGGGTCAACCCCAATACAGTGCCCGCCGACCAGTCCCGGACGGAATGGCAAGAAATTCCACTTGGTTCCGGCAGCTTCCAATACTTCCAGTGTGTCGATCCCCATCAGGCTAAAGATTTTGGCCAGCTCGTTCACCAAGGCAATATTGACATCGCGCTGGGTGTTTTCGATCACTTTGGCCGCTTCGGCCACCTTGATGGAGGAGGCTTTATGAGTCTCCACGGTCAAAATACTCCGATAAAGCGCATCCACAAAATCAGCGATTTCCGGCGTTGAACCGGATGTTATTTTTACAATGTTGGTCAACCGGCGCTGTTTATCGCCCGGATTGATCCTCTCGGGACTATAACCGGCGTAGAAACCTTCGGTTTCTGCTTGTGGGATGTGGGATGTAGAATGTGGGACGTTGGAGGAAATGAATTTCAGGTCGGAGACGCGCTCGATGACTGGGATGCAATCCTCTTCAGTGGCACCCGGATAGACCGTGGATTCATAAATGACCACGTCTCCTTTTGAAATGACCCGTCCGATGGTTTCGCTGGCCTTGATCAGCGGGGTCAAATCAGGGCGCTTGGACGCATCAACGGGAGTGGGTACCGTTACTACGTAACAGTTACAAGTTCTCAGTTCAGAGTTATCCGTTGTAAAAGACAGCCGCTTTGCGGCGGCAATCTCTTCGGGCGAGGTTTCCAGCGTTGCATCGTGACCGGACTGCAACTCAGCCACCCGTTTCCCGTTGATGTCGAATCCGACCGTTGGATACTGCTTGCCGAATTCAACCGCCAGCGGAAGGCCCACATAACCCAACCCGATAATCCCAATTTTTACATCCGAAAGATTCATATTTTCCTAATTTAAAAACCCCGAAAAGAAGAAACATTCTTAACCACATATTCGGTCGATTGCACGATGAAAAGCGGATCATTCCCGAAATTCGCTGGCGGACAACTTTCAAAAGAAGGTCCGAAGGAAAAAGTGGCAAGCATGGACAGCCCCGAAGCAACGGGGTCTTCGATAAAGTCATTTGAACAGGATCATAGCTAATCAAACGGCACCGCAAGACACCCCAAGCCTTTTGGATCTCTTAAAATATGAAGCCCCCAGCGGCGTTCAGTTCGTTTTCTTCATGCAATACGTAGGTTTAGGCCCTCAAAATATTTTCTAAGGCCATGCCCTCCAGCAGACGGGTTCCTTTTTCCAAATCAATAACAACCGGGATCGCTTTCGGATAGCGTTGTGTGAACTTGATCAATCCGCCCGTGCGTCGAATCCGTCCGGATTTTACTTCGATTGCAAAAACCTGATCGCCACAGATCGCAACAAAGTCGACTTCTTCCTTCCCGTCCCGCCAATAATACAGCTCATCCGCTTGCCGATGAAGTTCTGCCCCGATGGCACATTCAAAAATTCGACCCAATTGTTCCGGATTATGTTCTAGTCCTTCCGGCGTTCCCTGCGCATTCACCAACGCGGTATTCAACGGAACAATCTTCGGGCTTGAGCCACGTTTCCGAATTTCAGACCCACTGTATTTTTGAAGTGTTTTGATTAAATACGCCCCTTCGAAAAGCTCCAGATAGTGCTTGATCGTGCTGACGTTTCCAGACTCCTGCAACTGCCCAAGTATTTTTTGAAGTGACACTTCCATGGCCGGATAAGCCAAACTCAACAAAAAGGTCTGCCGGAAAAGTGCGGGCTTATTGACCACCGCAAATGACAAAAGGTCTTTCGACAAAACAGGCTCTATAATGGAGTGATTGATGAAGTCTCGCCAGCGATCCACATCACCCGTTAGCTCCGCAGCGGCAGGATAGCCCCCGAATTTCAAAAACCGCATTAAGTCCCACCCAAAGGCTCGGCGACACTCTGCCAGGTTCCAATGTCCGGCATGGAGAACTTCATAGCGACCAGCCAAGCTGTCAGCCAATCCCTTTTGCAACGAGAGACTGGCTGAACCTAGAAGTACAACTTTCAAATGGCGTAAGGCTCGCTCTTCATCAAAGAGCCGTTTTACAACCTGACTCCAATTGGGGATTTTTTGAACTTCATCGACAATTAGCAATGTGCCGGGCCCTTTGGATCGAGCAATTTTCCAGTTGAGTTCAATCCAGTCAGCCGATGGCGGAGCCGCTGCATCGGCAGTAACCGTTTGCACCGGCCCGCTCCACTTTTCTGCGATCTGCCGCAATCCAGTCGTCTTTCCAACCTGCCGAGGCCCGAGAACCACTTGAATGAAGTTTAAATCCTCCTTCAGCCGCTTCTCTAAAATCGCTGTAAACTCTCTAACAATTTCCATAACCGGGATAAACATACAGCTTTTAGGAGATGTGTCTACTAATTTTAGGAGATTTATCTCAGGTGCTCGCGTTCATGCCTTCTCGGATCAACTCGGCGAAAGTGCATCTGACTCGTTCCGCCGGGCAATCACGGTGTCGTGCAGATATTCGAAGGAGGAGACCAGTATCAGGAAGTAACCCATCAGCTCAACGCCTTCCTCAACGATGGTTTTCACCGTTCGATAGCTGGAGTCGTCCATAATAGCTTTCCAGAACGGCCCGTAACCAAACAGACGAGAGAAAACCACCAGCACCAGCAGTCCGCTCAGCAGAATGCCGAAACTCGGCTGATTCATAAAACTCATCAGCGCCCGCCCGACTGATTTCGCGTTGCGCCAAACATAAAGCGTCAGAAAAACGAGAACCACCGCAACAAGGGTCTTCCAGGCATGACGGCAAACCAGCGTATCCAGAACATAATCCGATTCGCGGATCACCGCACAAAAAAGAAACGTGAACAGAACGATGCCGCAAGGCGCTTTGTTTCTATCCACCCGCCCCGCGAAAAGGAAAACCAGCGCGGTCAGCAGAGCAAAAACGGTCTGCATGATTTCGACGGGACCGGTTTCAGCATAAAAAGCGTCGTCATAAACCACCGCTCCCCACAGCAGGCCGTATGCAATCGCTCCCAATAAAAGCGCATATAAAAAGGTCCTCACCGCCAGACCCGCCAGAACCCGCCCCGGTGACCGTTTAAACTGTTTCTCTATCATGGGTTCCATTTCTATTTTTTAGCCGGGATTTTACAAGACAAATAAAAACTAACGCAGACTAGCCAGCAGATTTTTGACCGCCATGAACACCTCGTCCGCTCCGATCAGCGCGAGGGCACGGGCCGACGCATCGGGATCGCGCCTAACGCTCCGGCCCTGCGGCTCCCCTCTCTTTTGAAACACAATATGCTTACCCAGCGGGCCGGTCTTTTTTGGATCCGTCAGACCGTAAAGCCCGATCACTGGAGTGCCGAGCGCGCTGGCCAGATGCATCCCGCCGCTCTCATTGCTCACCACGCAGTGGCTCGCCTTGAGCATCGCCGCCCACTCGGGAAACGTGGTTTCGCCGGCCAGATTAATGATATCCGGTTCGGCGGCGGCAATCTTTTCGCAAACCGCGACATCCTCCGCCCCCCCGCCCAGCAGAACCACCGCGTTGAGCGCGGAGCAGAGATTACGGGCCAGCAGCAGAAAGTGCGTGGCGGGCCAGCGCCGGGACGGATCGTGCGGCGCGCCCGGCAAAATCGTGATCACCGGCCGGGCGCCCATCGGGCGCTCGGCGCCATTTTCCAATGCCTGGAACAAAACCGATCGGTTTTTTCCAAGGTTTGGAAAATGCATCAGTTTTCTTTCCAATGTTTGGAAGCTTTCGGGCGGCACGCGCAGTTCCGGCGCGGGCGGCTCGCCCTGCACCCCGAGAATATTCATTGCCTCGAACTGCTGGTGCCCGCTTCCGAGATGAACCACCTCGGTCAGAAGCAGACGGCGCCAGTGGCCGCGCGCGCCGATGCGCCGCGGGATGCCCGCCATAAAGGAAACCCATGCGGAACGGAACGAATTGGGCAGAATGTAGACGCGGTCGTAGTGCGTTTGTTTCCATTTTCCAACCATTGGAAAAAAAGTTTCCAAGGGTTGGAAACGGTTGATCGACGGACACGTGTTCCAAAAGGCTTCGAGCTTCGGCGCAGCCGCCACCGTGATCTCAACGTCCGGATGCTCCTGCCGAAGAAGCTGCACCGCCGGCAGGCTCAAAACCGAATCACCGATCCGTTCGGGGCCGATCACCAAAAACCGTTCTGGAATTTCAGAAATCATTTGAAACAGATCCGATCGATCCAGTCGTTGAAGGCGTCGGCACCGGAGAGCATTTCGATCTCCACGCGCAGGTAAATCACCGGCAGGTCGCAGCGTTCCACCAGCGGGAAGCGCACGGCGTCTTTTTCGGTGGTGATGATCATTTCCGCGCCCGCCTCAGCCGCGCGGTTGATTGTTTCGATAATCTCCTGCTGGGTGTAGCGGTGATGGTCAGCGTACTGCGCGCTGTGAACAATCTCGGCGCCCAAGCCGCGCAACCCGTTTTCAAAACCTTCCGGCACCGCAATTCCGGATACTGCGGAAACTTTTCTTCCCTTCAAAAAGCGAAGCTCGACCCGCTCGCGGGTGTAGAGGTTTTCAAGATATTTGGTGCTGTGGCGGCACTCGGAAATTTCGGCATGCGGATTGAGCTCGCGCAATTTGGCTTTGAGCTCCGGCGCGCCTTCCGGCGGGCATTTGGTGATGAAAATAAAACCGGCGCGTTTGAGATTGCGCTTCGGTTCGCGCAGCAGGCCGCGCGGGAGAACCTTGCCGTAGCCGAAGGGGTTGGTGTAGTCGACCAGTACGATATCCATTCGATGCTGCAGGCCGAGGTACTGGAATCCATCGTCGAGCACTAAGGTGTCGCACCCAAGCTTGCGAATGGCGTACTTGCCGGACTTCACGCGGTCTTTGTCCACCAGCACGGCGACGTCAGGCAAATTGGACGCCAACATGTAGGGTTCGTCACCGGCCAGATCGGAGTTGAGCAACAGGCTCTCGCCATCAGACACCACGCGCGGAAGCCTCTCCTCTTTTTTGAGGATTTTTTCCCAAAGCGGCGTTTTGCGGCTCTTGTACCCGCGGCTGAGAATCGCCACTTTGCGCCCTTTGCTTTCTAATGACCGCGCAAAGGTTTCCACAATCGGGGTTTTACCGGTTCCGCCAACGGTTACGTTGCCGACGCTGATCACCTGACAACCCAGCGTGCTTGCGCGAAGGATCCGATGTTTGAAAAGCAGAAGGCGGAGTTGAACCAGAACATAGAAAATCCACGACAGCGCGGCGAGCAGTCCGCAGATCAGCGCGGCCCGCCGGCCCTGCACTTCCCCCGAAATAATCTTTAAGAGCCGCTGCTCCAGCCGTTCGTTGGATGAGTTTGGCATACTAAATTATTTTCCTTTCAGGGAAATGGGGTATTGGAGAACTGGATTACTGGAGTGCTGATTTTAGAAGCCATTTAACCAGCAATATCCCACCTCTCTCATCCCTCCATTATTCCCACACTCCATTACTCCAATTCCAATACGTCGCTGATCCGGCCGCCACCCGTCAGATACAAGCGGACATGCTCATGGCCCGCCGCCGCCAATACCTTCTCAAACATGCTTTGAGCGTGGGCCGGACTGTTACAATCCGCGCTCAGGTGTGCAAGAAAAAGATGGCGGAGCCCGTCGCCCGCCACCTCGGCAACCAGCTCCGCCGAGGCCCGGTTCGAAAGGTGGCCCTGATTGCTCAAAATCCGCTGTTTCAGGCTCCACGGGCGGGCCGCCGCGTGCAACAACTCCTCGTCGTGGTTCGCCTCAATCACAACCACATGACAGTTGCGCATTTTCTCGCGCAACAGATTGGTCACAATCCCGATATCCGTGACCACCCCCACGGCATGCGCCTCCGTACGCACCACAAAGCCGACCGGTTCGTATGCATCGTGCGGAACCGAAAAAGGCTCCAGTGCCATATCTCCGATCTCAAAGGTTGAACCGGTGGTGAACTGATGGCACTCCACCTCGCCACCCTGCCGGGCCTTGCGGATGCCGTCCAGCGTGCCGGCGTTGGCATAGATTCTAACTCCGTGCTTTTTCTGTAAAACCCGCAGACCCGCAATATGATCCCCGTGTTCGTGCGTCACACAGATCGCATCCAGATCCTCAACCCGCTCGCCAATCTCCTCCAGGCGCTCAACCGTTTTCTTGGCCGAAAGACCCGCATCAATCAGAATGCGGGTTTTCCCGGTCGAAACAAAAGTGCAGTTTCCTGAACTGCCGCTGGCTAATACGCAAAGTTTAACGCTCATGAGTGTTCGATTGTATGTTAGGGTGCCCGTGTGTTATGGATGAGCCGTACATTGTCAGATAGTCACCCGAATTTGTAAATCGAAATGGCAGAACACTCTCTAGGGTTAGTCCAGCAGCAACGGATGGAGCAGTCGCTCACTCCGCAAATGCTTCAATCGCTCAAAATCCTGCAAGTCCCGATTCTCGATCTCCAGCTGATGGTTCGCGAGGAAATGGATCAAAACCCCACCCTCGAGCGCGAGGCCTCCGACGTGGAGGAAATTACCGATTTTGAGGAGGCCGCGCGCGACGAACTGCGCGAAGAACGGGAAATCGGTGAACTCACGGAGCTCGCCGAGTGGGACGCCGATTTCCGCCGCAACCGGGAAGTCCCCTCGCAGGCCAGCGAGGATAAACATCAGTTCATGATGGACTCCATCTCCCGCGCCGAGTCCCTTCAGGAACATCTGATCGATCAACTCTCTATGGCCGGGCTCGACGCCCGCGAACGCGGCATCGCCGAGGTGCTCATCGGCTCCATCGACGACGACGGCTATCTGCAACTCGACATCGACGGCATCATCGGCTCCACCCCCGAATTTCCCGAGGAGCTTTTCGACCGGATCATCACCGTCATTCAAGGATTCGACCCCGTCGGCGTCGGCGCGCGCTCCCTGCAAGACTGCCTCCTGATCCAACTGCGCCATCAGGGCCGGGGTGACTCGCTGGAGGCCGCACTCGTGCGCAACCATCTCGACAAACTGGGCAACCACCAGTACGAGCAGATTGCGGCCGCCATGCACCTGCCGCTCGAAAAAATCAATGAACTCTCCAGATCTATTGCCGATCTCGACCCGAAACCCGGCCGCAACTTCACCGCCGACCAAACTGAATACGTCATTCCGGAGATCACCGTAGAGAAACGGGACGGAGTCTGGACCGTCACCCAGAATAAAAGCCCCTATCCGCGCCTCTTCATCAGCCAGAAATATCTCCAGCTCCTCAAAGACAAAACCACCGCCGTTGAAACGAGGAAATACATCCGCGAAAAAATCGCCAAGAGCAAATTTTTCATCCGCAGCATTGATCAGCGGCAGGACACTATTTTACGCATCGCCACCGAAATTGTCCGCGTACAGGAAGGTTTCCTAGAAAACGGCATCTCCGGACTGAAGCCGCTAACCATGAAACAGGTGGCCGATGTTCTTGAGCTTCATGAAACCACCATCAGCCGCGCCTGCAACGGCAAATACATGGCCACGCCGCGCGGCACCTTCGAGTTTAGATATTTCTTTACCACCGGCGTGGTTCAGGCCGACGGAAGCATCATTTCCAACGCCTCGATCAAAAGCACGCTCGCCGAAATTGTTCGCAACGAGAACAAGAAAAAACCTCTTTCCGACCAGAAGATCGGCGAAGAACTCAGCAAACAGGGTGTCGACATTGCCCGCCGCACCGTCGCCAAATACCGTGAACAACTCAGAATTTTACCCGCACGCCTCCGCCGCCAGACCTGACCTATTTCATCCAACTACCACGATCGTGGTAAACAGATGAAATAGTTGGTTTTAAAAATAGACCTTATGAAACTGCCTGATACAGCACTGCATATCACCAAGCCTGAAATCAATCTGTTGCCGATGAAGCAGTATGAAGGGCCGATTCACCTGATCCGCACGCCGGAAGAGGCGGATCGCGCCGCTGAAAAACTAAAAGCTGAGTCGTTGCTCGGCTTCGACACCGAAACCCGGCCCGCCTTCCGCGTCGGCGAAAGCTACCGGCCCTCCCTCCTGCAACTGGCATCTGAAAAAGAGGTCTTCCTTTTTCAGATTCAGAAGACCGGCCTCACGAAGGGTCTGTGCGATATCCTGGCCAGTCCGGAAATCATCAAAACCGGAGTCTCGATCCGTGACGATGTGAGCGAATTGCGGAAAATCACCAATTTCGAGCCTGCCGGATTTATCGAACTAGCGACCTGCGCGAAAAAAGCGCGCATTAAAAATCTGGGGTTACGCGGAATGGCCGCCCTGCTGCTCGGCTTCCGGATTTCCAAGCGGGAGCAGGTCTCTAACTGGGCAAAAAGCGAGCTGACGGACTCCCAGATCACCTACGCCGCCACCGACGCCTGGCTCGGCCGTGAAATTTACCTGCACATGGATCAACTCGGCCTGATTTTGTCTTGATGTAATTGAATGGGCTGGAGGGTCGGGTTCCACCCCGACCACGGACGACGTGGAAGTCGTCCCTCCAAACATCAGTCCAGGATTAGACAGCCGAAACCGTCACCTTGCTGACATTGAGCAGATTCCATGAAACCGGGCAACGCGCATCCACTGCATGAATGAAGGCATCCTTTTCTTCCGCCGTCATATCCGCATCGATATCGACCAGAATCCGGAATTCCTTGAAGCCGACCGGATCCTCCGTCGGCTTGCCGAGCAATCCGTCCACATTAAGGTCGCCTTCGGCCGTGATCTTCATGCCGCGGATTTCGAGCTTTGTCTGCATCGCGACAATGCGCCCGATCGTGCCGATGCAACCGGCGAGCGAAACCATCAGATACTCAAGCGGAGTCGGACCCGTATCGGTGCCGCCCGCATTCGCCGGCTGATCGACCACAATCTTGTGTCCGCGAATATCGCTCTCGATTTTAAATTTTGAGTCCAGTGTTGATTCAACTTTTACTGTTTTCATTGCCATTGAATTTCTCCTTTAAAAAAACCAATTTCATCTTTCATAGTTCATCTTTCATCTTTCATCTTTCGTCTACAAAAGAGAGGTTGCATCCACGTCGATCGTGCACTTTACACCCTTTGGCCATTTTTCAATTGCGCCAACCGCCCGGCGGATCGCGCGCGTCATCACGCCGGTCTTTTCCGCACGGAGTAAAATCTGATAGCGATATTCGCCGCGCGCACGACTGATCGGCGCCGGCACCAGCGGCGAAAGCATCACCTCCTGCGACACGCATTTTTCCAACCATTGGAAAAGTTGCTCTCCGGTTTTCTCTACGGTCGCCTCGTGCTTGCCGCGCAACGTGATGCAGGTCAAATGAGCGTACGGCGGATAGCGAAGTTCCTTGCGAAACGCCAGCTCCTGATCGCAAAAGCCCTCGAAGTCCATGCGGCGGGCAAACTGAATCGCGGGATGGTGCGGGGTGTGGGTTTGCACCAGCACCTCGCCCTCCACCTCGCCGCGGCCCGCGCGTCCCGCCACCTGCGTCAGCAGCTGAAAGACCCGCTCGCCCGCACGGAAATCAGCCATATGCAGTGCATGGTCCGGATTCACCACGCCCACCAGCGTCACGTTCGGAAAATCGAGCCCCTTGGCGATCATCTGCGTGCCGATCAGAATATCGATCTTCCCGACCCGGAACTGCGCCAGCACATCGCGGTGCGCGTTCTTTTTGCGCATCGTATCCGAATCCATCCGGGCGATCCGCGCCTTCGGGAACAGCTTTGCCATCACCTCTTCAATTTTTTCTGTGCCCGCCCCGGAATACTTAAACTCTTTAGATGCACACTCCGGACAGCGCACGGGAACGGTCTTTTCCTCGCCGCAGATATGGCAGACCAGCCGCGCGCGCGCCTTATGATAGGTCATGCTCACGCTGCAGTGTTCGCACTCGCTCACAGTTCCGCAGTCTGGGCAAACCAACGACGACGAAAAGCCGCGGCGGTTCAGAAAAATCATCGTCTGCTCGGCGCGGTCAAGCCGGCAATAGATCGCCTCAATCAGCTCCTTGGAAAACAGCCCGTGCTGTCCTGTGCGCTGCGCCTCAATACGCATATCCACAATGCGGATCGCCGGCATCCGGCGATGATCCACCCGGACGGGAAGGTCGAGATAGGTGTATTTGCCGTTCTTCGCATTGCAGTACGACTCCAGCGCGGGGGTCGCCGAGCCAAGAACCACCGCGCAGTGTTCCATCCGGCCGCGCATCACTGCCGCATCGCGCGCGCTGTAGCGCGGCGCTTCATCCTGCTTATAGGTCGGCTCGTGCTCCTCATCCACCACGATCAAACCGAGATTTTCCACCGGCGCGAAAAGCGCCGAGCGCGCGCCGATCACAATCTGCGCCTCACCCGAGCGAATGCGGTGCCACTCGTCGTAGCGTTCGCCGTCCGAAAGAGAACTGTGCAGCACCGCCACCCGTTCCGGCTTGTCCGCAAAGCGGGCGCGGAAGCGGTCAACCGTCTGCGGCGTCAGTGCGATTTCCGGCACCAGCACAATCGCGCCGCGCCCCTGCTCCAGCGCATGAGCAATCGCCTGCAGATAAACCTCGGTTTTGCCCGAGCCGGTCACCCCGTGAAGCAGAAGCACCGGCGGCTCCGGTTCGGCCATTGCCCCGATTATTTTTTCAAGCGCGTCGGCCTGCTGCGGCATCAGCTTAAGCGGCTCGGTTTTTAAAATCTCAATCCCTTCGTGCGGATCGCGATAGATCGATTCGCTTGAAATCACCACCAGCCCCTTCTTCTCGAGGGTTTTGACGGTTCCGGCAGATACTTCTGCCTGAACCGTCAGCTCCGACAGGAGCATGGGGGAAGCCGTTTGCAAAACATCAATAACCGCCTGCTGTTTGGGCGTTAACGCAGACGGGACATCGCCAGGGTTTTCATCGTAGACGCGACGCCCTCGTCGCGTTAAAAACAACTCAAACTGTCCTTCCTTTAAAAACTTAGGGTTGTCTTCGATGTGCTGTTGGAATTTTAACAGGCTCTCTGCATTCCGAACAATGTGATCAAATGATTCCTTCTGCCAAACCGACCCTTTTCCTCCCCGCAGCTCATTAATTCTCCGGGTGGATATCGATTTCCAGCTTTGGACAATTGCAGAAAGTCGATGCTCTCCAATAGGTGTCAGCAGCGCATGAATATGATTTGGCATGACCACATAGCCTTCCAACCAATACTTCTGCCCGTTCTTTTTCTGGAATATCTCAACCAGTGCTTCACGCAACTCCGGCTGTTTCAGCAAACAGGAGCCCTCTCCGGCATCCAGCCATTGTTCAAACTTTTCTGTGAAACGACTCCGGTACTCCTTCTGCCACTCTGTTAAACGCGACGAGGGCGGCGCGTCTACGTTCTCTTCATCCGTCGGTCTAGGATTCTCCTCAAGCCACAAATCGCGTCCGCGTTTCCACCGATCGAGTTTCCCTTTTGGTAAAGAATCAGCCAGCCGGAAGGTGATGAAATAGGTCGTTCCGTCCTGCCGCCAGTGCGGGAGATTTCCACCCGATGGATACGAAACCGGATGCGCCGAATCAAAGCCTAAGAAACGCGACGAGGGCGTCGCGTCTACGTTTTTTTCAACCAAAGAAACCGTCAACTGCGTCTTGGCGCCGCTCGCTTTATTGCGCACCACAGCAGGCAGAACAGACCGCACACAGGTTTCAAACGGAGCGAGGTAATAGGCCGACATCCAGCGCGCCAGCTCCATCACCGTTTCGGTCACCAGCGATTTTTCCCCCAGCACCTTGCCGATCGGCTTGAGCTCGTCAAAATCGGACTTCTCCGCCAGACCCACCACAAAGCCGGTGACCGACCGCTTGCCGAAAGGAACCTCCACGCGCGACCCGATCTCGACGGCGGCCTGCAGCGATTCGGGAATCAGATAGTCAAACTCCCGATCCAGCGAGAGGTCGACAGCGACTTTGGCGATGCGGTTCATAGGGGAAAGACATTAGCCACGAAAAACACGAAAAGACACAAAAAATGAAAAGCGGCTCAGTGAGCCGCCCAGAAGAGAACCTTTTTCATAGTTCATCGTTCATAATTCATCATTCTCTCTATTCTCCAATGATCTTCACAAGGACGCGCTTGTCGCGCCAGCCGTCGAATTCACCGTAGAAAATCTGCTCCCACTGGCCGAAGTCGAGCTTACCCTCTGTAATGGCGCAAACGACCTCTCGCCCCATGATCTGGCGCTTCATGTGGGCATCGGCGTTGTCTTCGAACCCATTGTGAGCGTATTGACTGTGCGGTTTTTCCGGGGCCAGCTTTTCGAGCCATGTTTCGAAATCACCGAGAAGACCGCCCTCGTCATCGTTGATAAAAACGCTGGCGGTGATGTGCATGGCGTTGACGAGGCAGAGCCCTTCTTTCACGCCGCTCTCTCTCAGGCACTCATTCACCTGCGGGGTGATGTTGATTAAGGCGCGACGACCCTGCACCTTGAACCAGAGCTCTTTGCGGTAGGATTTCACAACTCAACCCGCTTGGCATCTTTCCACAGTTTTTCGAGATCGTAGAGGTTGCGCATTTCGAAGCTGAAGACGTGAATCATCACGCCATCATAGTCGGCGATCACCCAGCCGCTGTTGCCGGTGCCGGCGTGGCGCGACTCGCGGTAGTGATTGTCTTTGCAAAGCCGCTGTATTCCGTCGCCCAGCGCATTGAGATGCGGGGCGTTGGCTGCGGTGGCCACCACGAAGTAGTCGGCAATATTCGCCACTTCGCGCAGATCGAGAACCGTGATGTTCTCGGCTTTGCGAGCATCGAGAAACTCAACGGCTTTGGTCAAAAATTCGGGTACGTTTTCCATAAATTATTCCTTCAGGTGTAAAGATTGTGCTCAGCAATATACATTTCCACTTCGGCCGGCACAAGGGTTTGAATGCTCAGCCCTTCCGCAATTCTCATCCGGATCTCTGAAGCCGACACTTCAATCTCGTGAATCCGGATCAATCGGTCCAATATCCGGTTCTTCCAGAGATCAGGAAGCTGACACTGCTCAGCCACCGCAGAAGGGTCTTCCCCGCCCCGTCCGAGAGGCACCAACGTGCAGCACGCAAGGACATCCTCATAACGGTGCCAGCGATGCATCTCCTTCAGTGAGTCGAGGCCAACAATAAAAAACAGATTCGCTCCGGGATGATCCGCCTTCAGCTGCTCGAGCGTGTCGATAGTGTACGACACCCCGCCGCGCGAAAGCTCCAGATCCGACACCTCGAAGCGGAAATTATTGGCCGTTGCCAGTTCCAGCATTTCGAAACGGTGCCGCCCCTCGGTCGGCGTGCGGTGCTGCTTATGCGGAGAGACCGCCGTCGGCACAAAAATGACCCGGTCGAGCTCCAGCTGCTCCAGTGCATCCTGCGCAATGATCAAATGCCCGATATGCACCGGATCAAATGACCCGCCGAACACCCCGATCCGCTCTGTGATTTCTTCGTTCATTCAAATGGTTTCCAATGTTTGTAATTTATGACGCCACCGGTTTAAAAAATCTGCGCCCCAACGCAGTTGGTTTCCAATGATTGGAAAATCCTACCCCATTTTTTCCAATGTTTGGAAAAAAAGTTTCCAAACATTGGAAAAGCTAATTCCCATACCTGTAGAAGTATGGGATTTTCGGACATAAAAACGCCCCGGCGGTTAAGCCGGGGCGCAGATTATGATTAAACGTAAGATTAAGCCCCTAAGCACTGCGCCAGATCGGCTTCGGCGGTGGTGGTCGGTGCGATGTTGAATTTTTCAACCAGCACGTTGAGCACGGCGGGCGTAATGAACGCCGGCAGGGTCGGGCCGACTTTGATGTCCTTGATGCCGAGGTGCAGTAGCGTCAGCAGGATGCAGATCGCTTTCTGTTCGTACCAAGACAGGACGAATGAAAGCGGCAGGTCGTTGACGCCGCACTTGAAGGCTCCGGCTAATGCCACCGCAATCTGGATAGCGCTATAGGCATCGTTGCACTGTCCGATGTCGAGCAGACGCGGGATACCGCCGATGTCGCCGAATTCCATTTTATTGAAACGGAATTTACCGCAGGCGAGCGTAAGGATCACGCAGTCGTCCGGCACAGCTTCGGCGAAATCGGTGTAGTAGTTGCGTCCGCTTTTGGCGCCGTCGCATCCGCCGATCAGGAAGAAGTGCTTGAGCGCTCCGCTTTTGACCGCCTCGATGACGGTCGGGGCGACGCTAAGCACCGCGTTGTGACCAAAGCCGACCAGAATGGTTTTTTCCGGTTCGGTTTCAGCAAACCCGTCGGCTTCGAGCGCGGCGTCAATGACGGGAGCGAAGTTGCCGTCGTCGATGTGCTGCACACCGGGCCACTGAACAAGACCACAGGTGAAGATGCGCGCTTTATAGTTATCCTTCGGCTTCTGGATGCAGTTGGTGGTCATGAGAATCGCGCCGGGGAAGGCTTCGAATTCCGCGCGCTGATCCTGCCAGGCCCCGCCGTAGTTGCCGACGAGGTGCTTGTGCTTTTTCAGCTCGGGATAGCCGTGGCATGGAAGCATTTCACCGTGGGTGTAGATGTTGATGCCCTTGCCTTCGGTCTGCTCGAGCAACAGCGCGAGGTCTTTCAGGTCGTGGCCGGAAACCAGGATGGCTTTGCCTTCAACCGCATTGATGTTGACTGGAGTCGGTACGGGATGGCCGTAGGTGCCGGTGTTGGCTCCGTCGAGCAGGCCCATCACGGTCAGGTTGACCTCGCCGACTTTGAGGGCCAGCGGCAGAAGCGCGTCCACGGTCGGCGCGCCTTCTTTGAGATACGCCAGTGCTTCGTGGAAGAAAGCGAATACGCTGTCATCTTCTTTACCAAGAATGTAGGCGTGATCGGCATAAGCCGCCATTCCTTTCAGTCCGTACAGGATGAGTTCCTGCAGGCCGGTAATGTCGTCGCCCAGCGTACTTTTTCGGCTTTCAATACCGACCGCTTCGCCCTGCTTGATGAGGCCGTCGAGATCGGCGGCCGGTTCAAAGCCGGCCAGCGGCGCGCCGCGGCGGATGACACCGGCGATATCTTCGGGATCGAAGTTTACGTTGGTGACGGTGGTGAAAAGGCCTTCCATCACAAACAGGTCGGCCTCGCGGGTGCGACCGGCGGCCTGCGCCTTCACCGCAATCTGCTTACACACATCGACCAGCAGATCCTGAAGCGCGGCGGTGTCCGGATCTTTTCCGCATACGCCGAAGCTGGTGCATCCACTGCACTGCGCGGTCTGTTCACACTGATAACAAAACATACTCATACTATTTCTCCCTTTTAGTTTTCCAGATTCAATACCGAGGATTATGCTCACTTTTGAATTAAGGACATTGACTCAGGTCAAGAACTTCAAAAAAAGGAACCCCCGTGGAAACGGTCGTCAGCATATTCCTGAAATCGTGGGCTGTCATGGCAATTATGGCCCCCTATCTCCTGCTCGGATTTTTCGTGGCCGGAGTATTGGGTGCTTTTGTTCCGGTCAGCTTCATTGAGAACCACCTCGGTAAACGCGGCCTGTGGCAGATTGTAAAAGCCTCCCTGCTCGGCGTGCCGATTCCACTCTGCTCCTGCAGCGTCATTCCCGTCGCCGCCTCGCTGCGCAAACACGGGGCAACCCGCGGCGCGACCATCTCGTTCCTCACCTCTACGCCACAAACCGGCGTGGACAGCATCGCCGCCACCTGGGGGCTGCTCGGCCCGCTGTTCGCCGTCTTCCGCACCCTGATCGCCTTCATCACCGGAGTCATTTGCGGCACCGCTGTTGAGGCCTTCACCCCGCATACAGAAGACGTCGGCAGCGAATGCGCCGACGAACACTGTCCCTCCTGCAATCCAGCCCCGAAAGCACAGCGTTGGAAACAGGTTTTTGCCTACGGATTTGGTGTGCTGCCGCGCGATATCGGCCGCGCGCTGCTCATCGGCATCCTGATCTCCGGCCTGCTCGGCGCATTGGTTCCGGCCGACTTCTTCACCCGCCACCTCAGCTCCGAGTGGATCTCCATGCTCGCCGTACTGGGGCTGGGCATTCCGCTCTACGTCTGCTCCACCGGCTCCATTCCCATCGCCCTGGCCATGATCGGTATGGGCCTCTCCCCCGGCGCCGCGCTCGTTTTTTTGATTACCGGCCCGGCCACCAACGCCGCCACCATCGCCACCGTACTCAAAACCATGGGCAAAAAAGTCGTCGGGATTTATTTGATGACGCTGGCGGCCTGCTCGCTGGCTGCCGGATGGCTACTCAACCGGATTCTCTCCTCGCAGATGATCGTCGAGCAGGTCCACCATCATGAAGCCGGCGCCACATGGCTCGAACAAATCTGCGCGGTCATTTTAACCGCGTTGCTGATCACCGCCGCTCTGCCCCGCAAAAAACAGAGCTGCTGCGCCCACGATCACTGACGTTCCAATGGTTGGAACCCCGCCGCTGGCGGGGTGAACTTTTTTTGAGCAGATTCTTCCAAGCATTGGAAACAACCCACTCCGCCTGCGGCACCCCTCCAGTGGAGGGGATTTTCTTTGCGCTCTGTGCGTTCCTTCGCGGTAAAAAACTGTATTTGCACTGCTCGGCGCGCTCGGCGGTCGCGCCCTACCCAACATCCTGTCCATCCTGTTAATCTCGTCAAAAAAACCTGCATCCGCACTGCGGACGGCAGGGCCGGAGTCCCTTTAGCTTTTCCAGTATTTGGAAATTCATGATGCCAGCGGCGTTAAAAGAAGAAGGGTTTTTCCAAACATTGGAAAAACCCTTCATTCGTTCCGGTGGAGCTCTATGCCCCGATGCTATCGGTTATTTGTTTTGCATTGCGGCGCGGACGCGCAGACGCAGGGCGTTGAGCTTGATAAAGCCGGTGGCGTCGGTCTGGTCGTAGCCGCCCGCTTCGTCGAAGCTGACGAGCTCCGGGTTGTAGAGGGAGTTCGGGGACTGCCGTCCGATCACATGCACAGCGCCTTTGAAGAGTTTCACGCGCACATCGCCGGTGACGGTTTCCTGGCTCTTATCAATCGCCGCCTGGAGCATTTCACGTTCCGGCGCGAACCAGAAGCCGTTGTAGACCAGTGTGGCGTATTTCGGAATCAGGCTGTCGCGCAGGTGCATCACTTCGCGGTCCATCGTGATCGATTCGATCGCGCGGTGCGCATGGTGCAGGATGGTGCCGCCGGGGGTTTCGTAGATGCCGCGGTCTTTCATGCCGGTAAAACGGTTTTCGACAATGTCGATGCGGCCGACAGCGTGTTCGCAACCCAGCGCGTTGAGCTTGCGCATCAAAGCGGCCGGTGAAAGCGCTTCGCCATTGACGGCGACCGCATTCCCTTTTTCGAAGCTGATTTCAACAATCTCGGCTTCATCGGCGGCCTGCGATAGCGGCTTGGTCATGCACCACATATCTTCGTCCGGCTCGTTCCACGGATCTTCGAGCACGCCGCCTTCGAAACTGATGTGCAGAAGATTGCGGTCGGTGCTGTAGGGTTTCTTGGCGGAAACCGCGCACGGGATGCCGCGCTCTTCGAGATAGTTGATCATGTCGGTACGGCCCTTGAAGGGGAAGTCTTCCGGCATGCGCCACGGGGCGATGATTTTGATGTCGGGTTTGATGGCGTAAGCGGTCAGTTCGAAACGAACCTGATCGTTGCCTTTTCCGGTCGCGCCGTGGCAGATGGCCTCTGCGCCCTCTTCGAGAACGATATCCATCATGCGCTTGGCGATCAGCGGGCGGGCAATCGAGGTGCCGAGCAGATAGGTACCTTCGTAGATGGCGTTGGCCTGCATGATCGGGAAGATATAGTCCTTGGCGAACTCCTCTTCGATGTTGTCGACAATGCATTTCACCGCGCCGTGTTTGAGCGCCTTCTCTTCAAGACCGTCGAGTTCCTCTTCCTGCCCGACATTCGCGCAGTAGCAGATCACTTCGGCATCATATTTTTCCTGCAGCCAGGTCAAGAGCACCGTGGTGTCCAACCCGCCGGAATAAGCCAGTACAACTTTCATTCTCTCTCCTAAAGTGGGACAGGCTTCCAGCCTGTCACCGTTGCTCAGCAGACAGGCTGGAAGCCTGTCCCACATTAATTAAAACGGGATATCGTCGTCAAATTCGCCGGGGGCTTCGGCATCGGACGGCAGCGGCGGACGGTCATCAGCCGCGGCGGCGGGAGCCGGAGCGGCAGCGCCTTCGCCACCCTCGATTTTCCAGCCGACGAGGTTGTTGAAATAACGCCCGTTGTATTCACGACCGCGGATATCGAAAGAGACTTTGATTTCCTGTCCTTCAGTCAGATTGTCGAGCAGGCTCACTTTGTCCTGCAAAAATTCCAGATTGATATCCTGCGGGTATTTACCGTCTTCGACGGTCACCACCACTTCGCGCTTAGTGAATCCGCTCGCAAAGGTCTGCGGTTCCTGAATCAGTTTCACTTTTCCTGTTAGATCATATGCCATGTTGTTCTCCTTAAAATTCCAAAGGTTGGAACTATCGGCCAACTCGCATCGGAATTCAACTATTCTCGTTAATTTGTAGGGCGGGTCCTTCGCCGCTCTTCGGCGGAAAGTTCTACCAACCGTTCCCGCCCTGCAAATACAGAACCCCAATTGTAGGGCTGGAAAGGTTCCCCTGAGGGGAGACAAACCCGCTACAAAATATGTTGCCAAGAAGCTCGGTCTTAAAACCTGGCGGTTTGTGAAATTCTAAAAATCTCAGGCTGACCCGTTTTCACGAGGGTTGGAAGATGGGAACCGCGAATTGCGCGAATGGACGCGAATACACGCGAATTATTTTTTGAGAAGCTCCGAACAGGCGGTTTTGACGGGATCAGAAGAGGTTTCGGATTCGGTCAGGTCGCGGATTAGTTTTTTTAGAGTTTTATCCAAGTTTGGAATAGACCCTGCAACTTTCAGTGCCGAGAGAATGGTCGGTTCGTGTCCCGAGGCAAGCATGGATTCAAGAGATGCGTTAAAATCTCTCTGTTTTTCGACTGACGCTTTGGAGATATTTTCAGCGACGTATTTCAGCAGGTCTTGATTGGTTCTTCTCCAGTTAATATCAAACCCGTTAATTTTCGTGACCAGTGTGTTGAAAAAAATATCTGCACCGCGCTTGTTGGCTATTTGTGCATAGCTCGATTCAAGTCCCGCTAGATTTCTGTCGGCAACAGGTGCTTTCACAAGCCTATCAGCGACTAACTCTGCATCTTCTTTCGATATGGATGCACGCCAGCATGTGTTGACGCCAACGTGTATTGAGACATCAAGAAACTGATTGTTTGTGATGCAAAAAATGATTTTTTCTTTGGTTTCCGGAGTCTTTTTCCCAGTTAGAAACTCTAAGCATACATCAGCCCATTTCTTTAGGTGTATTCGGTTGGGGAGGTGGTCAAATATTTTGACCATGAAAGAGTCCATTATCTCCGTGACATCCCAGTTGGCTTTTTTAATTTTTGCCAGAGTAGCTTCTACCTGTTCTGTGCAGGGTGTGTTGCCGGGGATTCGGGCCAGATATTGTTTGGTGCAACTTTGCACGAGGGTGTTCCACTTTGCCTGATCCTGAGGTGTTCCGATAAATTTGAATATCCAGTCGTTGCCATTTTGTGTCAGGCGTGTTCCGAGTGAGGTGCCCAGGACGGCAAGTTGTTCTTCTGTGAAGGCGTAGAGGATAGGCTTCAGACGCTCATAGAAGTATTCGACGAGATCGCCGGACTGTTTAGCCAGAATCTGCTCGTGGAGATGGCCAAAGAACTCAGAGACATTCTCCTTGTCCATGCGTTGAAGCAGTTCGGTAGCGGCATGCCATGCAGTATTAAAATCCGGACCATCGTTTGGTTTTTCAAAGGCTGTTTCCCACAAATCTTCTTCCATGATCTGTAGGAGAGTTTCGTAACAGGTTTCGGGGTTGTTCCCGATCAAATGAAGCCCGACGGTTGTCTGTGTTGTGTGCTCGGTATCCTCTTCATCTGCCGGGATCCAGCCCCCGATTAAAATCTCTTGTCCGATTGGTGGCAGTAGGCCAACGCTGTTTTCTCGGGCCTCTGGCAAACAGTCATTGATTTGAACGATAATTTCTTCTGCGAGCACGGCTTCTTCATTTTTCGAATCGGAGCCCGGGCGGAGCACGCCGTGGAGAACATGACCTAAATACTCTACCGCTGAATCCGGCATCCTGTTGCCTACGTTGAAAAACAGCTTAGCCTTTTCTTCTAGAGGCGCATCCAGCTCAATGTTGCTCCAGAACTGTTCCTGTTCTTCAAGAGAGAGTTTTACAACAGCTTCTGCGAATTCATCTATCCGCTTAAACGAGTTGAGCACTTCGTCTTGGTACTGCGTATTTTTGAGCAGGTGATGGAGCGAGTTCGTGACGTAATCAAGGCCGGACGGGTTTTCTTTGGCGTAATCCAAAATGAATGCGAGATGTGCCTGAATCTTTTTTGGGGTCTTCCCTGTTTCGATTTTACCGTTAAGCCATTTAAATACCTGATTGCGATGCTCTTCCGATTCAGGGATTGCTTTTAGGAATTGCTCGGAATTATTGGCAAGAACAGCCCTGTGCAGCTCACCCTGACGCGGAACGCCACGCAGTTCGGGGTCGGCCTGTCCGTGGATCAGAAGTTCTGCGGTGCTCATGTCAATCGCGGAAAGTTCCCGAAGCATTTCGCCAGCTTTTCTTAATGTGTTTTTGAAGCGCATTCGCTCCAGCCTGTTTTTCTCTTTTATTTCTTCCAGATTACACAGTTCGTCGTATTTTCGATCGCAGAGGAGCGCGAGGCGCCCAGGAGCCGGAGCAATAAGGTCGTTGTAAATGCAGGGATACGTTTCCCGGAGGGCGACGATTGCAAGCAACGTGTTGGTCAGGTCGCTCAGGTCTTCAAGCAAACCTCTCTCCTGACTCAACTCGACTCTGCGCATCGCGGTTTTAAAGGCATTGATCAGCTTTTTGACCTGTCGGGGGTCTTTCGGTGACACCGCATGAATCAGATTGCGGATTGCTTGCAAATCCGTAATGCCGATCTCTTTAGCCAGGTCTTCGGCATATTGAGTCAAATCCTGCGGCAGAAGCTGATCCATCCGGACGATCACATCGAAAAATTTCCGCAGCAGTTCTTCGCTTTGATAGTCGTGGTAGCGCCCGCCTTCATCCCCCGCATCATGGCCGTCCGCTTCAAGCGCCAAGACAACCTGCTTTTCGTCGCATGGCACGAGGAATCTGCAAAATATCGGATGGCTCTTGCTTTTATCAGTCCAGCTTTTACAGGCACCAAGTTGCCGTATAGCAGCCAAAGCTTCTGTTACGGTTTCGGGGTCGCAGCGATCAATATCATCAACAATGACCAGAATCTCCCTCTGTCCGTTTTTACAAAATCGTGATGCAAATACTCTGAAGTAGTCAGCAAATTGTTCAGGATAACGGATGGCATGGCTTTTTATGCTTTGATCGCTTCCCATATATAAAGAAACTGTTCGCTCTACTCGGCTCCGTGCGAAAAGAAAAAGAGCACTCAGGACAGAGATGAAGACCTGAAAAACGGTCATTATGGTTTCTTGGTATTGCTCGTTCCATCGCGATAGATTCAGCAGATACCCCAGCAGTAAAATGATGCCCAGAGCCGTTACAGGCACCCACCAGAGTTTCAACGTAATTTTTACGAAACATTTAAACCAGTTTTTAAGGGTGTCTTTCGGCGTGGCGGTCATTTCCGGCAGAGCGGCGAGCCCCGCTTCTTTCTTCAGCCTTTCAGCCGTTTTAGGACTTATGTTTTCGAGGATTTCTAAAAGCAACTGTCGGCGTATTGAGTCTCCTCTGGCTTGCCATGCATTAAAATAAACGACTTTGATTTTATCCCCGTGAGTTGCTTCCAGCTTTTGAGTGAGTTTTTGGGCAACATAGCTTTTGCCTTGCCCCCACTTTCCGAACAATCCAACAGATATGCCCGGGCTGTTTGAGCCGGATGAGAAGATTTCTGTAAGAAGGTCCGCATAGACATCATGGTTGAACGCATCTGCTGTCGTGGTCGTCGTCGAATCTTTCAACAGTCGGAGTGTTTTTATGTTGCTCATGGATGCCTCACTTTCTGGAATACCGTTTTCCAGACATTGGAAGAAAAATTTCCAATGCGTGGAACGGTTTTACTGGTCGATTAATTCTCATGGGAAAAGGCTTTTTGCTGGAGGGCGGTGAAGAGGTTTTCGGTTTCGGCGCATTCATTATCTGTGCTTTCACTCAACCGCTACCACGGTGTTGTACAACCCGTAATGAGTCAGTCCCTCATGGCTTTCGATGCCGGTGTAACGGAGCGATGCGTCTTCATAGCGGCGGAAGGCGAATACGGCCTGATTCATCTGTTCGGTGTTGAACACGCGCAGTCTCACAAGCAGGTGGAAGTCCTCAACGGTCAGGCCGGTGACGGTCTGGAACAAGTCGGGCTCCAGCTTGGTGATCACGTCCTGCAGGGTATTCTCGCGGAAGTCAGTCAGGTACATAAACGCCGGGATGCGCGTTGCAAACTTTCTTAGCTTTTCCTGAACGAGCTTGCGCTTGGATTTGTACTCTCTCTCCTCGTCGCTGAGTTCCTTTTTCTCTGTCTTGGTCAGCTCGCCGTCTCGGGCCTTTTTCTTGAGCTCTTTGACCTTCTCGCTCTTATTGATAATGGTTTCGATGATGTTGTCGCCCAGCGCTCTCCAGCCTTCAATGCGCTCCACAGCAGCCATCGCTTCGGGATTGTCGAGAATGCGGCGCAGCGTACCGTTGTCTACATTAACGAGTGTTGGGCTATCCCATTTTTTAGCTAATAAAGTGGCCGACGTACCCGCCATTGCAATATCGAGGATTCCGCCCGCGTCAACCTGCGTCATATTTGCGCCGTCATAAGCCAGCACCGGCAGGAAGGAAACGAGATCCCTGACTGCGGTTTCCGGGTTCGGCTCGTTGGGTGACAGGCCGATGCCGTACTCCGAGAGCTGCCGCAGGGCGCGTGTGGGCGCGAAGTCGAAAACAAAACAGGCCGGTTTAAGGATTTCTTCCTCGTTCGGATCATCGCCGTTCGGATTTTTAATCGACCAAGGCGACTGCACGCGGAACGCGGCCTGAAAATAGGTCTCCGGCGACGTCAGATTGCGCAGCATCAGGATGGATGACCATTGAGGCACCGTGACCCCGGTGACGAGCTTGCCGCACGACAGCACAATCGTTTTTGTATCAAATCCGCTCCCGATCTTTTTCCGTACAGGCGGCAGTGCATCCAGCCCGATCCCTGCCGAAGCACCGGCGCAAACAAGCACTTTGTAGTCATGCCAAAAGGTATTTTGCCTCTCGGCCAGCAGATTGGCCATGGCGTGGCAGGCCACGACATTCGGCATAAACCAGAACGAATGCTGGAGGTATGGAAGAAGGCGCACATCCGAATAGGGAAACGGCGGACGCGTTCCCGTCTTTAAATGTTCGACTGATCTGGGCGCGTACCCGCCGCGAATAATATCCAGCCACTTTTGGACATCACTCTTATGCTTGAACTGGGCAAGAACGCCCTTACCCGACGCCTCAAAGAAGGCGTTGAGATCAAACTCATCGAACTCCCCGGCACTTGCAATGGCCAACAGCTCCTCCGGCATCTGGTAGGTCAGCAGGCGCATTTGCGGCAGGGCACCGTAAGGATTTCGTTTGCCTGGATTCTCGCCCGCGAACTCTTCTTTGGCGCGCTGCTCATCGGTGTACGTCCAGTTAAAAATCTGCTCTTCAATAAACTCGCCCGTGGCCAACGCCTTGAACGGCGTACCGGATAGGTAGAGATAAGCCTTGGTTGTGATCGGCAGGAATTCGGCTTCCTTCTCCGCAAGCTCGCTGAGATCCTCATTCACATTTTCGAGACCGGCGGCGTATTCCAGTTTGGTTTCCTTCAGGGCATCCTCTTCCCCCTCGAAAAGCTCTTTGGCCGTTTCACGCCACGCGCCGAAGTGATATTCGTCGAAAACCACAAGGTCCCAGTTCACCTCGTGAATCCATTCGTTCTTGGGCTTGATGTTTCCCGCCGAATCGCGGCCCAGCAAATCCTGGAACGAACCGAAATAAACAGCTGGTGTCTTGCGGCTGACCTTGCGCGGGTCGCCGTCCGTGTTTCGGGAAAGGTACTGCCATCCGTCAAAATCGACATGGGACTCCAAATCCGTCCGCCACGCATCCTCAACAGCGGGCTTGAACGTCACCACCAGCACACGCGTGGCTCCCAGCTTTTTTGCCAACTGATAGGCAGTGAAGGTCTTGCCGAAACGCATCTTTGCGTTCCAGAGGAAGCGCGGAACCGCGTGCATATCCTCTTTCCATATGGAATGGAAATAGTCATGCGTCTTATTCACCGCTTCGGCCTGTTCGCGGCGCATCGGGAAGGTTTCGTGATGCGTGCCGGTGAACCGTTCCCCCGTGCGCAACTCGGCAAGCGCGGTCTGCACATCTTTGACGGTGCAGCGCATCCACTCCAGCTCGGTGTTTTCAAAGCCCTTTGCAACAAGAGCTGCCCGCACTTCGTGGTCGGAAAAAATGCTACCGTCATCCCGCTCGGCGGATTCATCCAGCTCGATTTTATAATTTCGGATCGCGGCGGTTTTAAGCTGCTCGGCTACGCGCTGTTTTACATCCCGCGTCGTCTGCCCTACCTTGAGAAGCTCCTTGTGCGCCTGATCGTCAATCGAATAGGCATAAACACGCGGACGGGCTTCCGGCTTTGGCTCCAGGATTTGCTCGATGGGTTTACTCACTGTCTCGCTCCTCCATAGCGGCTTCGATCAATCGGCGCTCCTTCTCGATCTCCAGCCGGAGCTGTTCTTCGCTGGGCAGGTTGGGCAGATATTTCGAGGCAAAGATTTGTTTGCGGTCGTTCAGCACGGAATAACGAGCAACCGTTTCGCACTTTTCGGTGCAAAGGATCAGGCCGATGGTGGGGTTGTCATCGGGGGCGGTGAAGATGCCGTCGAACATGCGCACGTACCCATCCATCTGCCCCACATCGCCATGAGTGATTTTCCCGATTTTCAGATCGATGAGCAGGTAAAACTTCAGCTTGCAGTGGTAGAAAACCAGATCGATAAACCGATCCTCGTCGTCGATACGGATATGCTTCTGGCGGGCGACAAACGCGAATCCGGTTCCCAGCTCCAGCAGAAAATGCTGCAGGTGGGTAATGATCGCCTGTTCGACCTCCGATTCATGCAGCTCGGCAAAGCTCGGATACCCGAGAAATTCCAGAACATAGGGGTTTTTCAGGATCTCGTCGGGAGCCTGCGCAGTTTTTTGCAGATGCCGCCCTTCGGCAATCATCTTTTCCGGCTGCTGCGCATGCAGGGAACGCTCGTAATATTGCGTATGAACCTGACGCTCCAGCGTCCGCTTGCTCCATCCGCCCTCTATCACCTCCCGCTCATAAAAATCGCGCGCCTGTGTGTTTTCAACCCGCATCAATACGCGGTAATGCGACCACGACAGCTGCGGCGAAAAGCCTTGCAGGGATTCGCTCCCCGCCGGGGAGCTTTTTCCAACCGGAACCAATTCCGTACCCGGCGGGTACGCTTTTCCCTCTTCAAGAGATCCTGTACCCACTGGGTACGAAATTGTAATTCGTTCACTATAAGCTATATAAAATCTTCTGAACAACTGAAGATTCTCCTCGGAAAACCCCTTTCCGTACCGTTCATTCAGCCGAATCGACAGCTCTTCGATGACCTTCTTGCCATATTCCGCCCGCGCTGCGCCGCCCTGCAGCTCCTCGACGATTTCGCGGCCGATCAGCCAGTAGGCCCACACCATATTGGAGTTGACCACCCGGACCACGTTGCCTCGCGCCTCCTCCAGAATCGAAACAATCCGCCCGAACAGCGCCTCCGGCGGTTCCTGTGCGTTGGTCTGGGCGGGCTTAGTCATCTAAAAAACTCCCCTGGATTTCCATCGGGCGGACAATTTTTTCTATGAATTCGATCTCACTTTCCGAAATTCCATATTTTGCATAAAGATCTTCGTCCGTCCATTTCCGGTTCCAATCTTGCGAAGGAACAAAGGTGTAAACCTTACGCGTTGTGTCCTGTGATGGCTTGTGCAGGAGAATCAGAAGCCGCGTCAATCGACAAGAAATATAGGACAATGCGCTTTCCGCCTCATTATGCGTGTTAAACGGGCCGATGCATAAATAGGTTTCTGTAGATATGCTGCCAGGCTCCCCAACAAATGGCGTGCTTAGAATTCTGTGCGGGTAAGTGTCTTTATTGCCTGTCCCTGGAGCGGCCCGACCAATGTAAATTTTCCACTTATCGATAAGCTCGGTGTTTGCAGTTACCGAATCTCTAGCGATATATCCTTTGCCGCCGTTCTGGTAGACCAGCAAGTCGCTAGTGCGTTTAGTTTTCTTACCCTGGAAATATGTGCGAAGACCAAATGGGCGAAGAGAACTAACTAGTTGGTCGAAACGCTTGCCTTCAGGCAATAATAAAGAGGCGGCCTGCCCAGTCTCTGTGGCCATCACTTTTTTGAGAATCGATAACCCTTCATTAAAACGAATAAATACATCTGCGCCTTCTTCAAGTAGCGGGCGTATGGCTTTTGATACCGGCCAGTCCTTGAAATGTGTGGAAACCTGACACGCTCCGGGATTGTCCCGATCCCAAAGAAAATAGCAAACACCGCCTTTAAGCCCAACTCCAGGAAAGACATCGGAAGCGGTAAGATAGTCAGCGATTGAACGTAAGCGATTGTCAGTCAGCATTGACTCCCTAAACTCGTCAAGTCCCCTGCCGCCAGCGAACCAACGAGCCGGAATAATCATCAATAGATAACGGGGGTCCAAAGCCTTTGCTTGCTCTACAAAATGTTGATAAATGGGCACCGCACTTTTCCCAAAACCACCATCGTCTAACTGATAAGGCGGATTTCCAATAATGACGTCGAATTGCATATTTTCTTCTCCAAACAACTCGGCAACCCGAGTCTTTATGTCGTCGGTATGGATGAACGCATAGGCGTGGGTCTCCAACCCTTCGCCACGATCAAAGGTACTTTGGCTTGCTCCACAATAAACACATTTTCCATTTTTCCACGTATGATCCAAACGCTCGAACCAGATGTTTCCGGCATCGCTTTCAAAATTCTTGGCAATGGAGTGTTCGCCGTTGGCGTGCTTGGTGCAATAGAGGCTGCGCCGCGCTAGCAGACTGGTGATCTGCGTAATGGCGATGCCATACACCTGATTGGTCAGAATGTGGTCAACCCGTTTTACAAGGTCCGGAATTTCTTTTTCCAATCCCTGGACAAGACGGCGGGTGATTTCGCGCAGGAATACACCCGATTTTGTAAACGGGTCGAGAAACGTTACCGACGAGTCCGCCCAGATATTCGCGCCGTCGAACTCGGCGGCCCATGCTTCGGCCAGCGTGTCGAGCATCCGGTTGGCAAACTCCGGCGGTGTGAACACCTCGTCGTTGGAGAGATTAGCGATACACGTCAGAATATCCGGGTTGCGGTTGCGCAACGTAAAGCTGGCCTGATTAATCATCTCCACCGCCCTCCAGCAGGATTCCATCTTTGGCATTGAGTGGAGAAACTACTTTCTTCCCGGTTTTGGCTTCCAGTTCCAGCCGAGCGTTTCGGGCCACTTCCCCGCCTTGCCGCGCAACCTGCTTGTGCTGATGGAAGGTGTCGGGATCGGTTACTTCGGAAATTTCCTTGGTGGAGAGTTCGGCGAGCATGTTCAGCACCAGCTCTTTATTGGTCATGTTATCGCGCAGGTTTTCTTTTTTGAGTCCTTTGTGCTGTTTGTATTCCTTGGCGGTCTTGTCCGCCCAGGTTTTATAGATGATGTCGGTCAGCGCGGCAAACTGCACGCCCTCTTCCAGCCCGTGCTTTTTCCACTCGTCGGTGAGTTCCTTGCGGATCTCAATGGATTTCAAACGCTGGTTGATCCATTGGTCCGAGTAGCCGAGGCGCTTATAGTCTCTCATCGCCTGCTCAATGGAGAGCTCCGGATCCTGAATCTGGTCGATGCGCTCGCTGGCGACCTGCGCCATCCAAAGCTTAAACGGCTCCGCTTTGGGAGAAGGGATAGATTGAATCAGACGAAAAAGCTGTTCGGTCGTCGCGCAATCCGTTTTCCGCATTTTGCCGTCAGCAGCCCGCATTTTCAAAGCGTTACAATTTGTAACGGTTTGGTTTCCCTCATCCTTCAGCCGCTTTTTCAGCACGCGCCAATAGACTTGCGGGTTGGGGCTGTCTGTTAAGGCAGCGACTACATCCACAATGGAAAAATACCACGTTTCTGCCTCATCGTCCCAGAGCGAGCGTATGCTGCGTTGCTCAAATACCTGAATGGCTTCTTTTTTTGTCATCGTTGTCCTCCTTTGCAATCAGCCAGCTCGCTAATGGTCATCGGCGGATAGGTCTTGGCAGGTTGGAAAATCTCATGTCTGCCGAGATTGGCGAAAAGCGAGTCCTCCGCGCTGAAGGATGACGAAAGGGTCAGAGAGTCCAGGCGAAAGTCGCGGCGCTGGAATTTTCCCTTGCCCAGATAACCCCACTCGGCAAAGGTAATCGCCTGATCATCATGGGTGCGCATTTTGAGCGCGTCGCCATGCACAAGGTTTTGCGACAGCACGTAGAATGCCGCCCGATAGAGGTCGTCTGACTCATCCAGATTCAGATGCCCCGCGAGAATCTCCAGTAAATTCGCTCGGCAGTCAGAGATGTTATCAGGCAACAGTTCGATGCCATAAATGCACATAATCGCGAGCAACGCATAGTGCCGTCGCTCAAAGTCGGATTTGCCGTACTTGAGTTCCACGGCAGCCAGCTTGCGACGCAGCACCTGAACGAGAAAGTTGCCGTCCCCGCACGCCGGTTCCAGAAAACGGGAGTCAATGCGCTCTGTCTCGCCCTTCACCAGATCAAGCATTGCCTCCACCATCCACGCCGGGGTGAAAACCTCCCCGTGATCGGCAACCCGTTCTTTCGACTTTATTTGACCCTCGTTCACACGTACCGCCTGTAATTTCCAAAGACTGGAAAGTTTTTACCGGATTCCTCCAAGGGTTGGAAGCACAGGCCTCAGGAAAGAATCGGCATCCCCAACCTCTTGAAGGCGGGGCGGCAGGCGGGACTCCTGCGGAAGCCGCCGGAGGGGTTCACAAAACAGATATCATATCGGTTTTGCGATTACTCGCGGCTACAACGCTAAGTAATCCTATACTTTTCGCAGCGCGGAACGAGCGAGAGCGGAACACGCACCAGCACTTCGGCAACGGGGCCTTCGTACGTTTCCTCCAGCACGGTGGCCGAGTTCTGCAGCAGTGCCAATAGACGGCCCTCGGAGAGCGGGATTTCCAGCTTCATCAGCTCTTTATCGCCTTTGAGGCAGTCGGAGAGCTCGTCGAGCAGTCCGTCCATGTTTTCACCGGTCACAGCGGAAACGGCGACGGAGCGACCTAAGGTGCGGGCGAGGCGTTTCGCGGCGCCGGCGCCCGCCTCGGTATCAATCTTGTTGAGCACGCAGAGCACCGGCTTTTCTTCCGCGCCGATCTCCTGCAGCACCACGTTGACCGCGTCGATCTGTTGCTCGACCTGCGGATGCGAGCAGTCGATGACATGCACAATCAGGTCGGCCTCCACCACCTCTTCGAGTGTGGCTTTAAACGATTCGACCAGATTGTGAGGCAGTTTGCGGATAAACCCGACGGTGTCGGTGATCAGGCAGGGCTCACGATTGGGCAGTTCCACCTGCCGCGTCGTCGGGTCGAGTGTGGCAAACAGCTGATCCTTTACGTAGATGTCCGCTCCGGCGAGGCGGTTGAGCAGAGTCGATTTGCCGGCGTTGGTGTAGCCGACGAGCGAAACGAGCGCCCAGCCGTGGCGGCGGCGCCCACGGCGCTGCTCGGCGCGGCGGATCTTCACTTGTTTCAACTCGGCCGTCAGGGTGATGATCAGCTCCTGAATGCGGCGGCGGTCCATCTCGACCTGAGTTTCCCCCGGCCCCTTCATGCCGATGCCGCCCTTCTGACGCTCCAGATGGGTCCACATATTCCGCAGGCGCGGCAGCAGGTAGTGGTGCTGAGCCAGCTCCACCTGAAGACAACCCTCGCGCGTCTGCGCGCGCTGGGCGAAAATATCGAGGATCAGCTGTGTGCGATCAACCACCCGCACGCCGATGATATTTTCCAGGTTTCGGCCCTGCGCCGGAGAGAGGTCTTCGTCGAAAATCACGAGATTGGCGTTTTCTTCGAGCACACGGCGGCCGATCTCTTCGGCTTTCCCCTTGCCGATGTAGTGTCCGGCCTGAATTTTAGACTGTTTGCAGAGAATCTGCGAAAGCACCTCGGCTCCCGCGCCGGCGGTCAGCTGCGCCAGCTCATCGAGCGTATCGCGCACCTCCCACTCCTCGCTCTGCCCGCGCACCCACACGCCGACCAGGATGGCCCGTTCTGTCTCTTTATTATTTGTTTTATACGTTTCACTCATAGAAGCGAGAGATGAAACGCCATGCGTTCGCGCATAGCAACCCAAAACAGACGCAGGAAGGCCGGATAATGGGCATTCCGGACCCCTCAAGGACGCTTTCATTCCCGCGTCCGGCGCTGCGCTTGATCATCCCCCCCGCCCTATCGAGGGCCAAAAACCCCTTGACCCTCTCCTATAAGGGGCGTAAATTCCCCGCTTTGCAGTTGGTCTTGGGTTGAGAGTGGGCTTCTACGGTCTGCTCTTTTTTACTCAAAGGCCTTTAGATTTTTGACAGCTTGGAGGACACGATGAACAGCGAATTAAGTGCCGTTGTAGATTATATGGAGCGTGAACGCGGGGTCGACCGCGAGACGATTATTGAAGCCATTGAGTCTGCACTGCAGAATGTGGCGGATAAAAATTCGGGCGATGCCGAAAACCTCCGCGTCAATATCGACCGTGACACCCTCGACATCAAGGCGTTCGCTACGAAAAAAGTCGTGGTGGCCGTTGATGACCGCTATCGCGAAGTCAGCCTGGCTGAAGCCCGCCGCTCCCAGCCCGAAGCTCAGCTCGACGAAATGATCGAAATCGAGTCCACTCCCCGCAATTTCGGTCGTATCGCCGCCCAGACCGCCAAGCAGACAATTCTCCAGAAAATCCGTCAGGCGGAAAAGAGCAACATTTACGAAATCTATAAGGATCGCGCTGGCGAAATCGTCACCGGCTCCGTGCGCCGCTTTGAGCGCAGCACCGTGGTCATCGACCTCGATAACGGCGCCGAAGGCATGATGCCCTCTAAAGAACGCGTCCCGACCGAAGAATACGAAGTCGGCGAACGCATCCGCGCTTACATCGTCCACGTGGAAGAGCGCGAAGCCGGGCCGGATATCCTGCTCTCCCGCAGCCATCCGGACTTTGTCCGCCGCCTGTTCGAGCTGGAAGTCTCGGAAATCTCCGACGGTACGATGGAAATTAAAGGAATCGCCCGCGAGGCCGGCTACCGCAGCAAAGTGGCGGTCATTTCTCACGACGAGCGTGTCGATCCGGTCGGCGCCTGTGTCGGGATCCGTGGCATGCGCGTTAAAAACATCGTCCGCGAACTCAACGGCGAGAAAATTGATATTGTCCGCTGGAGCGAGGACACGAAGGCCCTCGTTACCAACTCACTGGCCCCGGCCAAACTTAAAGCCGTCGATATCGATGAGGCGACTCACACCATTACGGTCACCGTGGACGGTGATCAGCTTTCGCTGGCGATCGGCAAGCGCGGACAAAACGCCCGCCTCACCTCCAAGCTCATCGGCTGGCGCGTCGACATCCAGAAGGATGAAGAGGCGATGGACTTCGAAGAGCGCGTTGCCGCCGCAGTTGCCAAACTGGCGCTGATCGACGGCATTGGCGACGAATGGGCCGAGAAGCTGGTTTATGCCGGCTTCCTGAGCATTGAAGGGCTCATGGCTGCAGAAATTACAGACCTCCTCGATGTGATCGAGGACATCACACCCCAACAGGCGCAGGCCCTTTGGACTGCCGCAGAAAAAGCCTACACGGCGCAACATGGTGATATTGAAGAATGAAAGTTCACGAATTAGCAGTAGATTTGGAAGTGTCGGTTGAGGAACTCCTTGAGATTCTCGGCGATGTAGAGATTGAAGCGTCCGACGGCGAAAGCCTGCTGGCCGATGCCGAAGTGGCCGTTGTTTGCGACGAGCTCGGCTTCGCCTCGATCGACGAGGCCCGCGCCGCCAAAGCGGAGACAACAGCCGCCGCGCCGGCACCGGTTGCGGAAGAGCCCCCTGCTCCGGCAGCGGAGGAAACTCCGGCTGGCGATGAAGCCCCGGTTGCTGAAGAACCGGTCGTTGAAGCCGCTCCAGTCGTTGAAGCCGCTCCGGTTGTTGAAGAAGAACCTGAAGAGGAAGAAGATAAAACCATCATCTTCCCGAAACCGCAGGTGGCTGTCAAAGAACTGGCCGAGCAGATGGGCATGAAACCCAACCAGCTCATCGCCGAGCTGATGCGAATGAACATCTTCGCCTCCATCAATCAGGACATCGATATCAAGGTCGCCAAACAGATCGGCGAAAAGCACGGCTTTACGATTGAGCATAAGAAGAAAGAGAAGCCGCAACCCAAACTGACAGCGGAGAAAAAATCCCGCACGCCGATCGCGCCCAAAGAAGAGGATCGGCCCGAGGATCTCGAAATCCGCCCGCCGATCGTCACCTTTATGGGCCATGTCGACCACGGCAAAACCTCCCTGCTCGACCGCGTCCGCAAAACCAAAGTGGTTGATGGCGAATCCGGCGGAATCACCCAACACATCGGTGCCTACACCGTAGATATGGATGACCGTCAAATCACCTTCCTTGACACGCCCGGCCATGCCGCGTTCACCGCGATGCGCGCCCGCGGAGCCAACCTGACCGATATCGCCGTACTGGTTGTCGCCGCCGAAGATGGCGTGATGCCTCAGACGATTGAAGCCATCAAGCACGCTCAGGCCGCCGGCGTCTGCATCATCATTGCGATGAATAAAATGGATCTGGCCGCCGCCAACCCCGACCGCCTCAAACAGCAGCTCAATGAGCACGGCGTCATGGTGGAAGACTGGGGCGGAAGCATCGGCTGTATGCCGGTCAGCGCCGAAACCGGTATGGGTATCGACGAACTGCTCGAACGGATCTCGCTTGAAGCCGAAATGCTCGAACTCAAAGCCAACAAGCATAAAAGCGCTTCCGGCTACGTGATTGAAGCGCAGATGGAACCGGGCATGGGCCCGACCGCCACCCTGCTCGTGCGCGACGGCACGCTCAAAGTCGGCGACAGCGTGATCTGCGGCGCTCAGTATGGCCGCATCAAGGCGCTGATCGACTGCCAGGGCAAAAAGGTCCGCACCGCCGGCCCTTCCTACGCCGTGAAATGCCTCGGCCTGACCGGTGTCCCCAAAGCCGGCGATGAATTCACCGTCTGTTCGAACGACAAAGAGACCAAACAGCTCTCCGTAGAACTGATCGCTGAACAGAAAGAGCAGGAGCTCACCAACGCGATGCCGAAAAACAAGCTATCGCTCGACGACCTGTTCGGAGATGCAAACAGCGGTAAAATCAAAGAACTTCCCCTCATCGTGAAATGCGATGTGCAGGGATCGATTGAAGCCATCCAGCACTCACTCGAAGGCATCAAAAGCGACAAGGTGAAGCTGAACATCCTCACCAACGATGTCGGCAACATCACCACCAACGATGTCATGCTCGCCAGTGCGTCCAACGCGATTATCCTCGGCTTCCACGTCGCCAAAGAAAACGGCGTCACCGCCGCGGCCAAACACGAAGGAATCGAAATCCGCCTCTACAGCATCATCTATGAGCTGATCGAAGAGGTCGAAGCCGCCATGTGCGGACTGCTCGAACCGGAGCTGAAAGAAAACTATCTCGGGAGAGCCGAAATTCGCCAGGTCTTTGACATGGGCAAACGCAACAAGATTGCCGGTTGTATGGTCGTCGAAGGGAAAATCACATCGAAAGCCAACATCCGCATCAAACGCGGCGACGATGTGCTCTACAAAGGCTCGCTCGGCTCGCTCAAGCGTTTCCAGAACGACGCCGCCGAAGTGCGCGACGGTCAGGAATGCGGAATTCGCCCCGACAACTTTATGAACTTTGAAGAAGGCGACGTCATCGAGGCCTACACGGTCGAGAAAGTCGCTCAGGAACTCTAAGCGGCCCTTGCGGGCCGCGGAACATTAAAATACAGGATGTTTGGAGTATTGGGAAACGACTTCAACGACTTGAACGTGTTTAACGAATTCAACGGATAAATAACCATGCCAAGCGGACGTATTATTCGAGTTAACGAGCTACTGAAACGGGAAATCGCGAATGACATTATCCGTCTGTTTTCCAACAGTTCGTTCGATACCGGCGCTATCACCGTCACGCGCGTTGCAACCGCGCCCGATCTGCGCGATGCCATCGTCCACATCTCCATCTTCGGTCACGAAGAGGAACGCGTCGAAATGATCCGCTTCCTCAACCGCCACCGCAAAGACGTTCAGGCGCGCATGAGCAAAAACGTGAAAATCAAGTACACGCCGGTTCTCCACTTCAAACTCGACACCTCCATCGAAACCGGCGACCGCGTGCTCGGCATCCTGTCCGAACTGGATATCCCCGACGACGAGGATTCCGCCGATGCGTAAACGCAACCCGCACCAGCCCGATCCAGACGGTATCCTGCTGATCGACAAACCGCAGGAGTGGACCTCCCACGATGCGGTCGCTAAAATCCGCAACCATTTTCAACTCAACAAAGTCGGCCACGGCGGCACACTCGACCCCAATGCCACTGGCCTGATTGCCATCCTGATCGGTCGCGGCACAAAACTTTCCGCAAAAGTCATGGGCGGCGACAAAACCTACGTAGGCGAAATCCTCTTCGGCGTCGAAACCAACTCGCAGGATACCGACGGCGACGTGACTGTCGAAAAAGATCCGTCCGGCATCACCGAAGAACAGCTTCTGGCTGAAATGAAAAAAGCCCGCGGCGACCAGATGCAGATGCCGCCGATGGTCTCCGCCATCAAAAAAGACGGCGTGCCGCTCTACAAGCTCGCCCGTAAAGGACAGGAAATTGAACGCGACCCGCGCTTTATCCATGTCTACAAGTTCGCCCTGCTCGACTTCACCCCGCCGCGCGCCACCGTCGAAGTCAAATGCACCAAAGGCACCTACGTGCGTACCATCGCCCACGATCTCGGACAGCGCCTCGGTTGCGGCGCCTGCCTCTCACAGCTGCGCCGTACGCAGTCCGGAGATTTCGACCTCTCTAACGCCTGGAGCCTCGATGAGGTTCTCACCTGGGATCGCAATCAACTCGCCGCACACCTGATTCCGATCAGCCAGATTTAAACAATCGAATTTGTTTCGGATTTGGAAATCAGTGCTTAGAATTCAGCCCATGTTGATTGTCACAGATATTCAGAATGTCGACACGCAGGGAGGCCCGCTCGTGCTGGCGATGGGATGTTTCGACGGCGTACATCTCGGTCATCAGAAAGTCATCTCCACCGCCGTTGACCAAGCGGAAAAGCTCGGCGGCGAAGCGTGGGTCTACACCTTCAATCCGCATCCGGCCAAAGTGCTCGTCCCCCACAAGGCACCCCGGCTGATCAGTGCGGAACCCTGCCGCCTGCGCCAGATGGAAGCGCTCGGCGTCCAAGGCATCATCGAAACCCCGTTCACACTGGAATTCGCGAAACTCTCGCCGGAAGCATTTCTCAAAGATCTGATCGCCCGTGCCCCGTCACTGGCCGGCGTCGTCTGCGGGCAGGACTGGTCGTTCGGATGCCGCGCCGCCGGAAATTTCCAAACCTTGGAAAAATTTGGCAAAGCACACGGCTTCACCGCCACCGCTATCGCACCGGTGATGGACGGAGAGTATAAAATTTCCAGCACCACGATCCGCAAGGCGATTATAAACGGAGATATCCCGATGGCGTCGAAACTGCTCGGCCGCCCCTTCAGCCTGTTCGGCAAGGTGGTGGAAGGAAAGAAGATCGGCCGTGAGCTGGGCTATCCCACCGCGAATATCGACCCCGACAACGAACTACTGCCCGGCAATGGCGTCTATGCAGCGTATACGCTGCCTCAGACGTCAGAAGTCAAGAATCAGGAGTCAGGGATCAGGAATCAGGAATCAAAACTGTCCCCTGCTCCCTGTTCCCTGACCGCTGGGTATCCCAGCGCGGTTTTTATTGGAACCCGTAAAACCTTCGGTTGTCAGCAGCATGTGATTGAATCGTACCTGCTCGATTTCGACGGCGACCTCTACGGGAAAACGCTGGAAGTCGTTTTGATCGAAAAAACCCGCGACATACACCCCTTCCCGTCCAGGGAAGCGCTCATTGAGCAAATCAAAAAAGATGTCGCCCGGATCCGCGATCTACTTTCTCGGCATCGCTGAGGATTATAGAACACACGGAAAAGTTCACCCCGCTAACGGCGGGGTTCCAATGCCTGCCCCGTAGCGAGCTGCGCTCTGCTACTGGGGGTTGGAAGTTTTTCAGCCGAATTTTCCAACGTGTCAGGGCGTAGCCTTGGCGAAGACCGATGCTTGGAATAATCACACCTTCGAAGGTGTGATTATTCACCGGATATCCAAACGGTGTAAATTTATGCCGCCGCTGTCAGCAACGTGACCGAGGTGTTCCCACCGCGTCTATATTCAGGCATATATCGTATTGCGACATATCAAGCCATGAACTACTAGCGTTCATTCGCGTGACTCGAAGCAACGCGGAGAGAGGCTTGAGTTTACGAAAGCAACGGAGTGGCAATTAGCGCTTCAACAACTCTTACGCATCCAGCTTCTTTTTGAGCATGGCGATGACGGCGGGCGGATTGGCTTTACCCTTGCTCTGCTTCATCACGCAGCCCATCAGCGCGTTAATGGAGGCGGCGTTACCGGATTTGTAGTCGGCGACGGCTTTGTCATTGCCCGCGATGGCTTCGTCGGCCCACTGCTCAAGCGCGGAGTCGTCGGACACCTGCGCCATGCCCTTTTCTTCAACGAGGGCTTTAGGGTCGCCGCCTTCATTAAAGAGGATTTCAATCAGGTCGTTAGCGGCAGTGGACGAAATGGTTCCGCCGGCCAATTCAGCGACTTGGGCCAATGCGTCGGCGGTCAGTTTGGAATCGCCGACCGCGGTGCCGGTTTCGGTGACAAGGCTGGCGACTTTACCCATCAGGTAGTTGGAGAGCAGCTTGTACTGCTTGGTTTTAGCGCAGGCGGCATCAAAAAAGTCGGATGTCGATTTTTCGGCGGTGAGGACTTTGGCGTCGTATTCCGGAAGGCCGAGTTTTTCCACGTAGCGCTCGCGGCGCTGAACAGGAAGCTCGGGCAGTTCAGATTTCCACTGCGCAATCTGCTCGGCGGAGATTTCGACGGGCATCAGGTCGGGCTCGGGGAAGTAGCGGTAGTCGTGGGCGTTTTCTTTGGTGCGCTGGGTGAAGGTTTCGCCGCGGTCAGGATCGTAGCCGCGCGTTTCCTGCACCACTTCGCCGCCGCTTTCGATGAGCTCAATCTGGCGGTCGATTTCGTAGTTGATGGCTTCAACGATGAAGCTGGGCGAGTTCATGTTTTTGATCTCAACCTTTTCGCCGAGTTTTTCCTGTCCGACGGGGCGGACGCTGATGTTGACGTCGGAACGCATTTGGCCCTTTTCCATATCGCAGTCGGAGATGCCGCCGTATTCCATGATGAGCTTAATGGTGTGAATATAGGCAAACGCATCATCGGCCGAGTGCATGCAGGGGTTAGAGACAATTTCCATCAGCGCGGTGCCGGCGCGGTTGTAGTCGATCAGGCTAGCGCCGGACACGTGGGTGTTTTTGGCAGCGTTTTCCTCCTGATGAATGCGTTCGAGCGTAAAGGTTTTTGTTTCCCCGTTCACTTCGACCGGAACCTGCCCGCCGATACAGATCGGCTGGTCGGCCTGAGTGATCTGATAGTTTTTTGACATATCGGGGTAGAAATAGTTTTTGCGGTCCCATTTGGCGTGCGGATTGATTTCGCAACCGAGCAGAAGCCCCGCTTTACAGATCAGCTCAATGGCGTGCTCGTTCATCACCGGCATGGCGCCGGGATAGCCGAGACAGACGGGGCAGACGTTGGTGTTCGGCTCCGCGCCGTATTCGTGTTTGCAGGCGCAGAACATTTTGGTCCGTGTCTTTTGCATCACATGCGTTTCAAGTCCAATACAGGCTTCGTATTTCATAATTCAAATCTCTAAAAAGAGGGTTTCTTCTTGTGCCAATCCGTAGTCTGCTCATAGGCATGGCCGACTTTGAGGATGTTTTCCTCTTTGAAGGAGTCGCCGAGGATCTGCAATCCGATCGGCATGCCGGCGGAGGAAAATCCGCAGGGAATACTCATGCCGCAGATGCCCGCGAGGTTGATCGGGGTGGTCAGGATGTCATCGAGGTACATCTTGAGCGGATCGTCGCTCTTTTCACCGATTTTATAGGCCGGGGTCGGCGTGACCGGCGCGAGAATGGCGTCGCACTGTTTAAAGGCGTCGATGAAGTCGTTGCGGATCAGCGTGCGGACTTTCTGGGCGCGCAGGTAGTAGGCGTCATAGTAGCCGCTGGAAAGCACGTAGGTGCCGAGAATGATGCGGCGCTTCACTTCGGAGCCGAAGCCGGCGGCGCGGG